>NZ_JAMBDU010000026.1:0-53201 GCF_025143875.1 Microbacterium meiriae
CCCCCCGCGGGGGGGGGGGGTCCCCCCCCCCCCCCCCCCCCGCTCCACGACATCCACGATCAAGGAGAAATCATGACCGTTTACACCGTCGCCCTCAGCAAGGGCGGCTCGAGCAAAACCACCACCGCGGCCGAGCTCGTCGCAGCCCTCGCAGCATCCGGCCGCCGGGTGCTGGCGATCGACCTCGACCAGCAGGGCAACCTCACGACTCGGCTGGGCGTGACGGACGACACCGAGGTCGCGGCCGTCGCGGCCGACGTCCTCACCGGTGACGCCTCAGCGATCGAGGCAGCCGTGCCGGCGCCGTCCGTGCCCGGCGCCGGCGTTCTCGCCGGCACTCACGATCTCGCCACCCTCGACACCCGACCCGAAGTGATCACCTCACTGCGCGACCACCTGCCCGAGGTCGCGGGGGAGTGGGACGACGTCGTGATCGACACACCGCCGGCCCTGGGCCTGGTCACCCTCGCCGCCCTCGCGGCCGCCGACGTCGTGGTCGGCCCCGTCGAGTGCGCGACCGAGGCATACGACCAGCTGCGCCGCCTCGACGAAGTGATCGCGCAGCGCATCGCCCCGCGCATGCACCCGGGGCAGCGCCTGCACTGGATCGTGCCCACGAAGTACAAGCACGGACGACTGATCGATCGCGAAGTCGTGGAGCTGCTCAACGAGCAGTACCCCGGGCGCGTCACCAGCCCCATCCGCGAGGCCGTGGCAGCGAAGGACGCATACACCGACGGCAAGCCGGTCAGCGTCTACGCGCCCCGGCATCCGGTCGCCGAGGACTACGCCGACGCTCTCGCGCCGATCATCGGGCAGTCGGCACCGACGCGCAAGACGCCGGCGCCCGTACCAGCCTGACCAGCCGCACACGGCAGACCTACCAGACTAAGGAGCACATCATGGCCCGCAAGAGCCTCCGCGACCGGAACACGGCCGCGATCGCCAACGAGGTGACGACGAGCACCGACGAGCCGCGGGGCCGGACCGCGATCGACGTCACCAACCTCACCGACGAGCAGCGCGAGGACATCGAGATCCGGCAGGAACACTTCGCGGCGGTCGAGCGGATGGAGCAGGAGGAGGCCGTCGAGGCGGCCGCGCGCAAGGCCGAGCGGCAGAGCAAGGCGCGCGCCAAGTCCGGCGCCGAGGACACAGCACGTCTCGGGATCTACCTGACGCCGGTCGAGTTCGACGACGCCCGGGCGTCGTACCTGGCCGACTGGGCCAACGGGGGAGATGTGGACACGTTCGCGCGGTGGATCGCGAGCGCCCTGGACCGTCACGCAGCGCGCACCGCAAAGCAGCGCGCAGCCCGTGACCGCCTGCGCGGCCGCTCCGACGCGCGCACCGGCTCCACCAGGTCGTTCAGCATCCCGACGAGCACGATGCAGCGCATGCGGGCTGCGATCACCGCCGACCAGCAGGCCGGCCGGTGGCCCTCCGACAGCGCATGGTGCGCCGAGGCGATCGCCCTCGCGGTCGACGACGCCCGCAAGGCGAACGGCGGAACCCTGCCGACGCCTCCGGCACGCCTCCCGAACCGCCTGGTGCGCTGACAAGGCAGGACACCATGACCGCGCGCAGCTGCACCCTGACGATCGCGGCCGCAGCTGTCGCGCTCGCGCTCACCAGCTGCACACCCGCGGAGATCTCGACCACGCCCGCAACCTCGACGGTCGCCACGGTCGTCGCCGTCGTCGACGGCGACACGATCGACGTCAAGACGTCGACGGGGGAGGAGCGCGTGCGTCTAATCGGGATTGACACCCCGGAGATCTCTCGTGACGGCGGCGCCGACGACTGCTACGCGCAGGAAGCTCGCACCTACCTCGACCAGCTCGTCTACGGTCACGACGTCGAGCTAGTCAGCGACCCCACCGAGGCCGACGCCGACCAGCACGGCCGGCTGCTGCGCCACGTGCTCATCGAGGGGCAGAGTGCAGCGCAGCTCGCGATCGAGGCGGGCGTCGGCACCGAGTACACCTACGACAGCTCATACGGGCGCCGCAGCGACTACCTCGCTGCGCAGGACCGTGCGCGAGACACCGGCGCCGGCCTGTGGTCCGTGTGTCCGTAGCGACGAGGAGAGCGGGCCATGACCGAGGATCGAGCCGCCGAAGTGGAGCGTCTGTGGAAGCACGTCGTGAAGGGGCCTGATCCTGACGACTGCTGGATCTGGACAGGCGCAGTTGGCGACGACGGCTACGGGCGATTCTGGACGGTCGGCGACGGCATCCGACAACGCACCATGCGGCCTCAGCGGTTCCTCTATCGCCACCTCACCGGCATCGACCTGCCTCCGTCGACGATGCTGCTGCATCGCTGCGACGTCGCCCTCTGCGTGCACGTCGACGTCGACCCGGCCGTCTCGCATCTGCGGGTCGGGGGAGCGGCCGAGAACCAGCGTGACGCTGCGCGCGCGGGGCGTCGGCGCAACCGCTTCACGATCGAGAAGTACGCGAGCCTTCCGCGCGCCGACCGCGTGGCTCGGTCACGCCGGCTGCGTGACGCCGTGCGGGCTCACGGCTGGGACCCGGAGCTGATCGCGCGCGCTCTCAGCGACGCCGGCAGCGAGCACCCGACGCTCTTCTAGGTCGGCGGCTACTTACGGCCGTCGGCGCGGAGCTGCGCGTCGAGCGCATCGGTGTAGTAGTCCTCGGCGGCGCCGGACACCTCACCCATACCGATCAGTTCTTCGTCAGATCCGATCGGGGACGGACCACCGACGAGAGCATCGAACTTCACTCCGTCACGGATCGCCTTAACGACCTCGCGCATGAAGTCGGCGCGCTCGGTGAAGCTCAGGAACTTTGTCACCTCACGCGCGTCTCGTACGACTCGCGCGGCGTCATCTTTCGGGTTGGTAACCACTTGATCCTCCAGACCTAACGCCTGCTACTCGGCGCTCTGTGCGCGCGGCTTGCGGGTACGGGTGGGGCGAGCGTTGGCGAGGCCGAGACGCTTTAGCTCGGTCTCGGTCCAGCCCGCATTCATCGCGTCGCGGCGCGCGGCGGCGACGTTCTTCTGTGCGGCGTCGAGCGCGGCGGCGGCTTCCTCGGCCGCGCTGATCGCGTGGGCGAGTGCTTCACCCTTCTCGATCTTCTCGGCTACCTGAGCTTCTACGACTTCACGAATGTTGAGCGCCATGCGCACAGCATAGCCCGCGGTCGGGGTGGGAGGGGAGTGGGGGAGTAGGCGCGGTCACGGTCGGGGGTGGGTACAGCTGGGAGTGCCGCGTACGAGCAGGGCGGCTTGGCAACTGCATCTCGCCTTTTCGAATCTCACTCAGCCTCTCTCTGAGAGACAGCGAGATTCGAACTTTGCAGAGTCTCAGAGTCCATACGTTCCAGAGTGCATCTCACTGCATCCGATTTCAGCTGGCCTCCCTCTGAGAGACCCTGAAATCGGATGCACGTATGCTACGGGCTTGGCCCATAGATATACTCGGTGCATGCGAGGGGGAGTGGTGTTCTATCGAGGGCCGGGCGCTGCTGCGCGTGCCTACCTCGAGTCCGACAACTCGCACGCCGATGAGTATTACCTCGAGAACGGCGATGCCGTCGCCCAGTGGACCGCGCTCGACAGCACCGGCTCCGTCCGCGCAGAGTCACAGCTGGACGGCGAGACCTACCAAGCATGGGTTGACTGGCGCGACCCGGTGACGGGGGAGCAACGGGGCGTCCCGCGCGACGAGGTGCGGGTATCGACCGGCGGTGAGATTGTCACGCGCCCAGCCTCTCCAAGGTTCGCGGAGATGACCGTCAACTGCGATAAGTCACTATCGGTGGCGGCCGCTCTGGTGCCTGAGATTTCCGCAGCGCTGGACGCCGCGCAGGCCGACGCGGCGGCCGCAATGGGTGCGTACTTGGCGCAGAACTCCGTCACGCGGGTAGGCCCGCGTGGTGAGCAGGAGTTCGTGCCGGTCGAGCGGTTCGAACAGGTTGCGGTCGTGCACCGCACCTCGCGAGCTGGTGACCCTCACCGCCACATTCACGTGCAGTGGAACACGCGCGTGTTCGCGGATGGGAAGTGGCGCGCGCTACACACCGCCGCCACCTTGAAGCAGCAGGGAGCACTCCGCGGCGTTGCGGAGGCTGTCATCAACTCGCACCCACAACTGCGCGCCGCGCTGCGCACCGCGGGGCTCTCGTTCGATGCCTCGACGGGCAAGGTCGTCGAGCTGGCCCAGCACGCCGAGCTGATGTCGAAGCGAGCGCTCCAAGTACAGCGGAACGTCACCAAGTTGGAGCGCGAGTGGCGTGAGCTGCACCCCGGAGAGCAGCCGCCGAAGGAGCTCCTGCGTGAGTGGGACCAGCAGGCATGGGCGATCGACCGGCCACACAAGATGCACGATACGGGACGTGCAGAGGACCGATGGACGGCCGAGCTGCGCGACGCTGGATTGTCCACGTCGGGCTTCACCGGAGGCGGGGAAGAGACTCGCGTCTCCCGCGTCGACGTCGACCGCGCTGACATCACCCGAGTGGCGATCGCACAGCTGGAAGAGTCCAAGTCGGCATGGTCGATCGCTGATCTCGAAGGTCAGATCGGAGTCGTTCTCGGGCAGTCGGGCGTGATCGCTTCGCGCGAGGATGTTGAGGCGTGGGTAGCCGACACCGCGAATACTGCAGCGAGCATGCTCCTGAGACTCGACATCGAACGCTGGTGCGACGTACCACGCTGGGTCCGATGGATCACTTCGGAACGCGTTGTGGCGGTCGAAGAAGACCTACGACAGGCGTTCATCACTCGCGGGCTCGACTCCGCTCTGGTGATGAATGAGCCCGTCCTGGGCAACCTCACACAGGCGCAGTCTGACGCTGCTCGGGCCCTTGGTAGCGCTGCACCGCTGGTCGTGGTCGAAGGCGCGGCGGGCGCCGGCAAGACCACGATGTTGAAGACGGCTGCGGAGCTGGCCGAGAGTCAGGGTCGCCGTTTCGTGGTCGTCGCCCCGACGCTGCGCGCCGCACAGGAGGCCGGCGCCGCGCTCGGCACCGCCGCGTCCTCTGCTCACAAGCTCGCGCACGAACACGGGTTCCGCCGCGAGGCTTACGGCCGGTGGACACGACTTGTCGCGGGGGAGCTGGACCCATCGACCTGGATGGAGTACCGCGGGCCGGCAGACGGGTTCCACGTCGACGCGAACACCCGGATCATCGTCGATGAGGCCGGCATGATCGACCAGGACATCGCGCACGCGCTCGTCCAGATCGCGGACGAGAACGGCGCCGCTCTCGCCTTCGTCGGCGACCGCGCGCAGCTGCCCGCCGTCGGGCGAGGCGGCGTGCTCGATATGGCCGTCGCCGCTCACCCGACGCCGCTGGATCTCACAGATCTGCACCGCTTCGTCACACCCGATGGAGCGCTCGATACGGAGTACGCCCAGCTGACGCTCCAGATGCGATCGCGGGAGTCGCCGGCCGAACTGTTCGACGAGCTCCACGAACGCGGGAGCCTCGTCATCCACGAGACGATGGATGACGCCCGCGCAGTGATCAGCGACGACGCGATTGCCCGGGCGCGCGCGGGCTCATCGGTCGCGATCGCCACGGCGACCAACGAGGAAGCTGCAGACCTCAATGCGCTCATCCAGCAGGCGCACGCGCAGGCCGGCCACACCAAGGCACCGGTCGTCGAGATCTCCGGCAGTGATCTGCTGACGATCCGCAACGGCGACCGGCTCATGACGCGCAAGAACGATCGTGACCTGGGAGTCGCGAACCGAGACCTCTGGATGGTGAAGCGCGTCCACCGCAGCGGCGAGGTCACCGTGACGAACGGCAAGCGCGCCGTCAAGCTGCCCCCGTCGTACGTGAAGGCGCACACGCACCTGGCGTACGCCTCCACCGAGTTCGGTGTCCAGGGTGCCACCGTACAGGCCGGGCACGGCATCATCACCGATTCCTCGAGCGCATCGGCCGTGTATGTCTCCGCGACACGTGGCCGCGAGTCCAACACGCTGCACGTCGTCGCGGAGACCCGCCTGCAGGCACGAGAGATGTTCGTCAACGCGATGACCCGAGAGGCCGGCGACCGTGGCATCGAGATGAAGCGCGCCGGCGCCGCTCGTGATCTCGAAGGCACCGCGGGCACGCGCACTCACACCGACAGCCAGCGCGCCCAGGCGGCATGGTGGGGCGTCGACGTCGACAAGCCCGCAACCCTCCCGACGGCATCGAGCAGAACCTCGACGCGCGACCTCGACCGCGAGAACGAAACCGCCCGAAAGAAGCGGCCCGCTCGAGCTGGGGACGCGACGGCGCGCAGCGCACGCGACACCGAAGCTAGCCAGGCTGCGCGCGACGCTGCCGATGCTCGTCGACGGATACGTGATCGCGGCCAAGAGCGATAGGGATCAGCTGATGCGAGGTAGCGCGATGAGCATCCGCTCCCACTTCATCGCCATCGGCACCCCGTTCTACGGGAATATTCCACCGAGACTCATAGGACCCTTGACGAGTAACGGCCTAGGCCGTTATTCTCACCGAAAGGAGTCACCGTGAACAAAAGAACAATTTCTCGCAGCTTCGCCGCATTCATCGGAACGTTGGCGATCGCGGTAGCGATGGTCGCTCCCGCCTCGTCGGCGTCCGCGGCAACGATGCCCGCACTGCTCGCACAGAAGCCTCACTGGACCGCTGTTGTCGCGCATCTCACTGACACGCCCCCCGTCCGTTGGCAGATGATGAATTATCGGTTTTACACGGACACGAATGGGTCCCTTCTCGTCGATGGATGGGCACAGACTTGGATCCAGAAGCTCGATACGCCCCCCTCGCGGCTGACGGTTGCCACCGTAAACAATTGCAATCCTTCGCCTGTCGCTGGGGAGAGCTACAACTGCCCCGTGTACGGGTCCGCCCCTGATGTGGCAGGTACTTCGTACACAGGAACCTTTTCGTACACCGGTAGCGGGACCAGCGGGCAGGTCACGATCAATTGGAGCGCCGGCTCCGGAGGTGGGACACAGAAGTTCGACCTATCCCTCGTCGACAGCGGGAAGCTCGGCAAGATGACCCTCGTACCCCCGGCCGCAGGCTGGGAGGGGGTCGGCTACGGAAGCTCCAAGTCCTGGACTTCTGCAAACTTCACCGCGAGTAAGCTCGCCGCACTTGGCGGGCCCTATGAGTGGGTTGGCCGGTTTAAGACGTGGGAGGCGGGGGCAATCCGGCAGGGTCAGATCAACATGCCGGTGCGCGACCTCGTTGTGCCCTCCGCCGGAAGCTCGAACGTAGCGTGGATTCCGTCGTCCTCGGGCCGCTGCTCGAACTATCGAGCCGGACAGGAGGGCAACGAGTGCCCGCCGCCACCGCCGTCGTCCCCCTCCAATGACACAGGGACTAGGGCCTGTCTCGCCGGCACGACCGACAACATCAACAACAACGTCCGGACCCAGGTGCTGGGTGAGAATCACATGGTCTATGTCCAGCCGAACAGTCGCCTAATCACCTACGAGCACCACAAGAGATGCCTCACCCGTGACGGCATCGCGCCCTACGCGGACAGCGCGAATACCATCCGGGGCGCCCATATCCTCATGCTCACCGCCATCGTCAACGACGACGGCGTACTCGTTGGCGCCCTCGGAGGAGAGGCCTCGTCTTCAGGGATGACCGGAGGTGGCTTCGTCGGTTGGGGCTCATACGGCCTGATCGACTTCGTCAACCGCTGACGCGCCTCGCTGAGGTGTGCGACGCGAAGCCCATCCGCATCACCAAATTTCCCGCATCACAATGAAAGCCAGCTCTGGAGGAACGTATGACCAAGCGTGTACTCGCGACCATCTCTGTCGTCTCGTTGTCTGCCCTCGCCCTCACGGGATGCGGTGCCGATGACTCGGGTTCTGAGGCATCGAAGGAGGTCACAGTCTGGATGTACCCCGTAATCCCCGATGAGGAACGCAGCGCCGAGTTTTGGAGTGGCGTCGAGAAGGATTTCGAGGCTGCCCACAAGGGGATTGACCTCACCATCGAGCTGCAGCCTTGGGACAACCGTGACGAAAAGATCGCGACCGCGATTGCGTCGGGGACGGGTCCGGATCTCGTCCTGTTGGGAGCGGACCAAGCCCTCAACTACGTGGAGATTGGCGGGCTGAAGCCGGTGACGGATGATATCGACGATATCGACAACTTCCTCGCGTCGCCGCTGGACGCCGTGACCTTCGATGGAGACGTGTACGGAGTTCCGATCTACCAGACGGCTACCACCGTGGCGTACAACAAGGCCTTGTTCGAGGCGGCAGGGGTAGATGAGCTGCCCGCTACCTGGAGTGAGGTCCTTGCTGCGGCTCCAATGCTGGCTGAACAGGGCGTCGCAATCTTCGACTACTCCGGAAGCCCGGAGCTGACGCTGAACCTCAGCTTCTACCCGCTGCTTTGGCAAGCTGGCGGCTCGGTATTCACGGAGGACGGGACGGACATCGCCTTCGACGGTAAGGAAGGCGTGGCCGCACTGCAGTTCCTCCTTGATCTGCAGGCCGTCGGCGGACTGCCCACCGACGCAGCGACGAAGAACAACGCGGTGGAGGGCGGGCCACTGGCGCTCGGTTCCGCTGCAATGGGATCCGTGCTGACGCAGCCGCAGGTGGCCCAGATGCAGGCGGCGCTTGGCGAAGATGCTGTCGTCGTCGGCGCTCCGCTGAAGGGCCGCGAGCAGGTCGCCTACGGCACCCCCGGGGTGCTCTCATTGACGACAGTGAGTAAAGACGATGCTGCGGCTCTTACAGCCGCGAATTTCATCGCTTCGCCGGCGGTTGCCCACGAGCTGAACATCCAAGCGGGCAACTACCCGGTCCGCAAGGACGTAGAGGAACCAGCCGACGACGAGACGACTTTGGCCTTCGTGGACGCGCTGTCTTTTGCTTCACCGGGTGAGATCTTCCCGAATGCGCGGCAGGTAATGGCTGTGCTTGCTCCGCACATCCAGGCTGCTCTGCAGGGTTCCGTTTCTGCGGAGCAGGCACTGGCAGACGCGGCTGCCGAGGCGCGGACGATCCTCGGCAAGTGAGAAGGGTACAAAGGGGCGGCGGCCCGAGCGGAAGCCGCCCCCATAGCGTGCTCAATCGAGTCGGCGAGTTAGAACAGTCCGTGACGGAGGGCGGTGAAGGCGTGCACGACCAAAAGCGCACTAACAGACGGCGGCCCCTATGGGCGCGCATCAAGGAGCCGGGGTCAGCGTTCCTTTTCATTCTCCCGATGCTGGTGCTCTTCGTGGTGTTCCGCTTCGTGCCGATCATCGGCGCCGCCGGGATGAGCTTCACCGACTACCGTCTGAACGGGCAGTTCGACTTCGTGGGGATCGACAATTATCAGCGTCTGCTCGCCGACCCGATCTTCTTCAAGGCCTTGCATACCACGCTGCTGTTCGGAATCGTGTATGTGCCGCTCGTCCTGGTGGTCTCGATGGGAAGCGCCCTTCTGCTGCACCATGTGGTCTGGGGAAAGGGGTTCTTCCGTGGTGCGCTCTTCCTGCCCTATGTCACCTCCTTCGTCCTCGCGGGTGTGATCTGGCTCTGGGTATTCGCCTCTGACGGACTGATCAATGGCCTGCTCACGACCTGGGGAACTCCGGCGATCCCGTTCTTGTCTGGTAATCAGATGACGGTGCTCACTTCAATAGCCGTCGTGACCGCGTGGCGGGGGTTCGGGTACACCATGCTCATCCTGTTGGCGGGGTTGAAAAACATCCCGGAGGAAATCCTGGAGGCGGCGCGGATCGATGGCGCCAACGGGCGACAGCGGTTCTTCCGGATCACGCTGCCGCTACTGCGTCCTGTGGTGTTCTTCGTCTTGATCATCGAAACGATCGGCGCTTTCCAGGTTTTTGACGTGGTTTACGTCATGACTGGCGGCGGCCCGGCGCGTGCGAGCTATTCGCTCATATACATGCTTTACGAACAGGGATTCAAGTTCTTCGACTTCGGATACGCCGCCACGATTGGCGTGGCCGTATTCGTTCTCGTGTTCGTGGTGTCAATTATCCAGCGACGTGTGTTGGACAAGGAGAACTAGTGCAACCGTCGACACAGCTCCGCGCATTCCCTCCTGCGAAGACCAATCGACCCGTCGTCATGAAGCGGCGCCGAACGAGCCGTCAATGGCTGGTGATCGCGCTGCTCATCGCCGGCTGCATCTTCACGGTGGGCCCGTTCCTCGCCATCCTCATCCTGGCGTTAAGCCCGGAGGGGGCGCCGTCCATCCCCTACTCCTGGCCGGAGCGGCTCACCCTTGACAACCTCGCCCGAGTCCTCGGGACGCAGAACTTCACGACGTGGACGATGAACTCCCTCATCTACTCCATCGTGTCCGTCATGGTGATCCTCCTTACTGCCTCGATGGCTGGCTATTCTTTCGCCAAGAAGCGCTTCCCGGGCCGCGATGCGATCATGTGGTCGTTCCTCGCCACGCTTATGGTCCCCGTGCAGGTGACGCTCATTCCTTTGTTCGTGCTCATCGCCTCCCTCGACGGCGTTAACACGTACTGGGGACTAATCGTGCCGACACTTGCCAACTCACAAGCCGTCTTTCTCATGCGCCAATTTATCCAGGGGCTGCCGGACGACCTCTTCGAGGCCGCCCGCATCGACGGTGCAGGAGAGTGGACTATCTTCTTCCGGATTGTGCTCCCGCTGATGAAGCCAATCCTTGCCACCCTGGGAATCTTTGTGTTCCTCTGGCATTGGAACGACTTCCTCTGGCCACTAGTAATTGCTCAGACGGATGCGATGCGTACGCTGACCGTGGGGCTAGCTTCGATGAACGCCGAGACCGTCTACCGGTCGTCCTTGATGGCAGCCGCCGTCATCAGCGTCATCCCGTGCCTCATCATTTTTGCGGTCTTGCAGCGCTATCTCGTCAACAGTGTTGCGATGACGGGGATCAAGGGGTGACCGCTGACATGCAGGTCTTCGATGCGCATAGAATCCTCGGGCCCCTTCCGCATGCCGAGGGTGTAGCAACCTCCGCGGGCCTTATAGGCGAACTGGATCGGCTCGGAATCAACATGGCGGCGGTCGTGGCGTCATGGGATCTGTACGGGGACCCCCGAGACGCGGGTGAGCACGAACGACGCATGGCGCCGTTCGACGACACCGGTCGTCTTACCCGGCTCGCCGTCCACATCCCCGGGCACCCGTTCTCACCAGTGCCGCTCGGAGCGCCATTGGTGCGGCTCGCCCCCGTGCTCCACCGGTTCGATCTGTTCGGGCCGGCGGCGGACTTATCACTGTCCTCCCTCACTGAGCACGCCATTCCCGTGTCCCTTGACGCGACGGAGGTCGGCCTCGGTGCCATCGCCCAGCTCGTGCGGCGTCATCCGGCGCTCAAGATCCTTGTCCTCAACCCCGGCTACCGCGATCTTCTGACCGTGGTCGAGCTGCTCGGGCCTACGGTGTCCATCGAAAGCGGCACGCTCATCGCATCGGGTGCGATCGAGTGGCTCGCTGAGACGGCGGGAGCAGACAGGATCGTGTTCGGAACGGGAGCGCCGTTGCGAGATGCGGCAGGCGCGCGGCATACCCTCGAGATGCTCGAACTGCCCGATGAGGACCGGCGCCTTATAGCCGCGGGGAACTGGAAACGGCTGGTGGCGAGGCAATGATTATTGACATCCACGGACACATCGGAGGGTGGCATGCGTTCTTCATGCCACAGACCTCTGCGGAGTGGCTCGTGCGGACAAATGAGCGCATCGGTGTGACCGCCGTCGGGGTATCGCATCTCGGCGCTCTCGGTCACGACCCCGCGGCGTTCAATCGGGTGGCCATCGACGTCGCGCGTCAGCATCGAGGGGCGCTGGGGATCTGGCTTGTCGTCAACCCCCATGCAGGGCAGGACTCCGCAGAGCTTCGCGAACAATTGAAGGATCCGGTCGTCTGGGGGCTGAAGCTACATCCCGACTTCCATGAGCTCCGGCTGGACAGTCCGCGTTACGCACCGTACCTTGAGCTCGCCGCGACTACGGGCGTGGCCGTGCTCGCTCACGGTCAGACAGACTCTGGCTGGTCGGACCCAGGCATGTTCGGCGCCGTCTCAGACAGGCATCCGAACCTGCGTTTGGTCTGCGGTCACTCGGGGTTGTGGCCGTACGGTTTTGACCGAGCCGCCGACATCGCCGCAGCGCGCGCGAATCTCTTCCTCGACACCAGTGGATCCCGCCTGACCGGACGGATGCTCGCCCGGCTCGTTGATCGTGCAGGTAGGGGCAGCGTGGTCTTCGGAAGTGACGCGGTCTTTCTGGATCCGCGCTACGCGGTGGGGCTCCTGAAGAGTGCGCCGCTGACGAGGGAGGACCGGGACCATGTCGCCTTTGAAAACGCGAAGGTGGTCCTGGGCGACATGAAGGAGGTCACACATGACTATTGATCTACTCGCCATCGACGGGGGGACAGCCCTATGCAGTTCGTGGCCTTCTTGGCCTCCGCCGCTCGACGCTGATCAGCGTGCGCTCGTGGACGACGTCCTCGGCAGTGGGCTCTGGGGAGCCGCGCAGGGAGGGCTCTGCGAGCGGTTCTCGGAGGACTTCGCCGCCCGACACGCGGCAGCCCACGCCGTGGCGGTCGGAAACGGTACCTTGGCGCTCTTCGTCGCCTTGCGAGCTCTGGGCATTGGCCCCGGTGACGAGGTCATCGTCCCTGTCTATACGTTCGTTGCCTGTGCGACGGCCGTCCTTCTCGCCGGCGCGACTCCGGTCCTCACCGATGTGTCGGCCAGCCATCTTCACCTGACCGCAGAGACGATCCAAGAGGCGATGTCCCCACGGACGCGCGCCATTATGGTCGTGCACCTCGCGGGGAGTCCGGCGCCGATGGCGGAGATCCTTGATGTCGCGCGAACGGCCGGGATCGCCGTCATCGAGGATGCCGCCCAGGCGCACGGCGCCGCATATGACGGACGGCCCGTCGGCGCGCTCGGAGATGTCAGCACCTTCAGTTTCCAGTCTTCCAAGGCGATGACGGCTGGTGAAGGTGGACTAATCGTCACGGACAATGCTGAGCTAGCCGCCCGCGCGTGGTCAATCGCGAACGTCGGACGCACCCGTGGCGGCGAGTGGTACGGCCATCAAACGATCGGGTGGAACCTCCGCATGACCGAGATCCAGGCTGCCATCCTGATCCCCTGGATCGGTCGGCTGGACGAGGAGATTGCCCGTAGGAACGAGTTCGCCGATGCACTGGCAGGCGAGCTCGGGGAAACCCCGATCCAGGTTGTCGCTCCGCCGGAGGGCACTACTATCGACTCCCGCCACCTTCTCATGCTGCGCCTTGCGAAGGGGATGTCGCGGGACTGGGTCGCCCGTGCCCTCGCCGCGGAAGGTCTGCCAGTGGATCTGGGATACCCCGGTCTGCACCGAATCGAGCCTGTCGCCATGAAATCCCGCCGTATCCGTACTCCGAGATTTGATGCGGTGGCCGACAGAATCATCTGGCTTCGTCAGCCTGTCCTGATGTCCGGGGCAGATGGAGCACACGCAGCGGCCGCGGCGCTGCACCGGGTCGTGACGGATCGTCGCGCTCGCGGTGCATAACGCCGCAAACAGTATTCCTTTCGGTCACACCCGGAGGGCATGAGGAAGGTAGAGACATGCGCACATTGGAAGAGCTCGAGATGAGACTCGCGGAGCCCAGCGAAGCCCTCATAGGGGATCTCGCGGAGCTGAGCGGGGACATCATCGTTATCGGAGCGGGAGGAAAGCTCGGACCGAGCCTCGTGAAGCTCGCTGCAAACGCCTCACAGGCCTCGGGAGCGTCCAGGCAAATCATTGCCGTTTCGCGCTTTGGTTCCCCCGGTTCCGAGGAACAGCTGCGGGGACCTGGGATCCGCACCGTTGCCACCGATGTGACCGATGAGCGAGCCCTCTTCGAACTCCCCGATGCGGAGAACGTCGTTTATCTCGTCGGGGAAAAGTTTGGTAGCACCCAGAGCGCCGCGTCCACTTGGGCGACGAACGCCTATCTGCCTGGGAGGATCGCCGAGCGGTTCGCCGGGGCACGGATCGCAGCGCTCTCGACCGGAACCGTCTATCCGATGGTCCCCGCCGAAAGTGGGGGATGCACCGAAGAGGCCGCTGTTGCACCCATCGGGGACTACGCGATGTCGTGCGTGGGGAGGGAGCGCATCCTCACCCATTTCGCTGCGCGGACGGGATCGCCGCTCGCGTTAATCCGCCTCAACTACGCCGTCGAAATGCGGTACGGCATCCTGATCGACCTCGCGACCATGATCCTCGAGGGTACCCCGATCGACCTGTCCATGCCGGCCGCGAATGTCGTCTGGCAGGGCTACGCAAACGAGGTGACGCTTCGTTCGCTCCTTCATGCAGCGGCGGCGTCGCCGTTTGTGATCAATGTGACTGGCCCCGAGACCGTATCAATCCGCTATGCGGCATCGCGGCTGGCCGAACGCCTCGGACGGGATGTCAACTTCCGTGGGGAAGAGAGCCAAGTCGCTTTCCTCTCCAACGCGGCAAAGTGCTTCGGCCTGTTTGGATACCCGTCGGTCACTCTCGATGCCCTAATCGACGCGACCGCGGACTGGATCGCTGCGGGCGGAGCCACCCACGGCAGACCCACCAAGTTCCAGACGAGCGACGGGAGATTCTGATGAGCGACACAATCGCGGACGCGCGTATGCGACTCCTGAGCGGGGGGGTCATCCCAGCTCAACCACTTGCCCTGGACAGCAGCCGCCGTTTCGACGAGCGGCACCAGAGGGCGCTGGTGAGATATCACATAGAAGCGGGGGCTAGCGGACTGGCCGTCGCCGTGCACTCCAGCCAGTTCAGCATCCATGATCGACATCGCGATCTCCTGAGTCCGCTTCTGGAGCTGGTGAGCGAGACGACCGGCGAGTACGACAAACCACCGTTCCTCGTTGCCGGTGTCACCGGTGACACGGCCACTGCCACACGTACGGCCGCTCTCGCAGCTGAGCTAGGCTACGACTTCGCGCTGCTCTCCAGCTACGGCTGCGGTGGACTAGAGGAACAAGAGCTGCTCGAACGAGCCCGAGCTGTCTCGGAGATACTGCCTGTAATCGGCTTCTACCTGCAACCGGCTGTAGGAGGTCAGTATCTCTCTCAGGACTACTGGCAGCGCCTCGCCGAGATCCAGGGCATCGTGGGTATCAAGGTAGCGCCGTTCGATCGTTACGCGACCCTCGATGTCCTCCACGGACTGGCCCGATCGGGGCGTGCCGAGGACATTGCGCTGTATACGGGGAACGATGACAACATCATTTTTGATCTTCTGAGTGAGTTCCCCACCCGCGACCGTGCCGGAGAGCCGGTCCGGCTCTCGTTCAGGGGCGGGCTTCTCGGGCAGTGGGCCGTGTGGACCCGCGTTGCCGTACACACCCTCGAGCTCACTCGTCGGGCGAAGGAGGGCGATGACGATGCTTTGCGGGAGGCGCTAGAGATGAGTCAAGCTCTGACGGACGCCAACTCGGCGATCTTCGACGCGCGCCACGACTTTCGCGGCGTTATTCCCGGTGTACACGAAGTGCTGCGGCGGCACGGCTTACTCGGCGGCACTTGGCTGCTAGATGAAAATGAGGTGCTCTCACCCGGGCAAGCGGAAGAGATCGACCGGATCTGGGACGCCTACCCATTTCTCCGAGACGACACCTTCATCGCCGAACATCTCGATCGCTGGCTGAACTGATCACCACTCGGGACACGAAGAGCTTCAGAGGCGGAGCTGATACAGGGTGAGGGGACGACCTGCTGCCTCCGTCGGTTGCTTGCCTGTTCGCACTGCGTATCCAGCCAGCTCGAGTCGATGGACGATCCGGCGTGCGGTGCGCATCTGGACGTCGAGGTGCTCAGCGATATCGCGTGTCGTGCATGGGCCGGGTGCCGCCCGAGAGAACCTTTGCAAGCGCTGAATGTTGGACACAGAGAGGCCGGCGCGCGCAGCTGCGACGCCGGCGCCCGCGTCTGAGGCATCGGCGTCGGGGATCGGCCTCGTGCCGAAGGTCAAGTCCATCTCGTGACGGTAAGAGACCACGGCGGTCGACTGCTCATGTGCCTTCGCGCGGGCGAGTGCATGGTACGCGAGGCGTTCGGCTTCTATGGCGGAGTTCCCCGTGCCGAAGCCGATGTGCGCGACCTGGTCCTCCTGCGCTAGCTGATCAATAATCGGTGCGGTGGTGAGATTGCGGCTGGCGCGATGCAGACCCGCACGGTTCGTCACGAGCAGGATCTCTCCCGTGGCCGCAGTGGCCAGGACTCCGGATAGCGCCGCCGCGCCCGCCATCACCGCAGGGTGGTCCAGCGAAAGCTGCGGGCCTGCGCTGAGCAGGCCAATCACCACGTGCGAATCTTCGTTGACCTGGTTGGTCAAGACAAGAAGGAGCTCGTTCGCTGCGATGCGGACCGCATCGAGTGAAGGAGCAAGGCGTATACAGGTCATCTCATCCCGAAGCGCCTCGTATACGGAGGAGATGCAGGTAATAACGACATAGCTCTCGGACTTGGCCTCCCGATGGAAGCGGATGATCTCGTCGGACGTCACCCCGGGCTTGTACTCAAGCACTCTCGTGGTTGAGGTCGGCACGTCCGCTTCCCGGAGCGCTTCTGCGACGCTGTGACCGCTGAGTGAATCGATGGACAAACGCGTGACGTCGTGACCCTCGCGGAGCAGCTGGATGAGTGCCGTGAGCAGAGTCGATCCGCTGTACTCGGCGTAGGTAGCAGGTCGAGTGAGATGTTCTCGGCTAATGAAATAAGGAATGAGACCAGTGAATAGCCACCCATCGACTTCGGCTGCGGCGGCGGTGATGATATCGGGCGCGCCCGACTCGTGTGTATACGGATAGGGGACGAATTTCGTTCCGGGAAGCTCTGAAACGGCACTGATGACAGGAGTGATGAGGTCGAGCGGTCCGACTACTCCGATGACAGCCTTCACGGATACCCTTCAGTCCTCGGCGTAAGTTGTTGAACACGATAGCGTGTTGATTTCGGAATTAGCCGAAATCAGTCGTCGGTGGCAGTCCCGACCTGCAGAGGAGAGTACGTGCATATGAGGATCGCATTCGTGGGCCTAGAGACGAGCCACCCGTTCTCGGACGCGCGCAACCTGCGTGCGCTGGATCCCGCGGTCGAACTAGTAGCTTGCGGACGGCCCGGTCGCATGGCGTCGTTCGCCGCGGACAACCCGAGTACACGTGTGTTCCCGACCGTGAGCGAGGTCCTCGCTTCCAGCCCTGACGTCGCGATTATTTCGGTCCGCCCCGAAGAGGTGGCCGCCGCGCTACGAGCGTTGTGCGCCGCCGGCGTTCCCGTCTTCATCAACAAGCCCGCCGCGGTGACTATCGCCCAGGTGGACGAAATCGAAGCCATTCTGCGCGATGCGACGAGCGCATTCCTCACCGGGTCAGTGCTTTCCTTCGCCCCTGCAGTGGCGCAGGCCTCCATCGAACGCTCACAGCTCGTCGCCGTAGAGGCGACTCTCCGCCACGACGTCTCCTGGTGGCGGGACCCCGCCTTCGCCTGGCAGGCCGCAGAATCGGGCGCGCGCGGGCTCGTACCGGTGATCGGGGTGCACGCATTCGATGTCCTGGCCTCAACCGTCGGGGAAGACTTCGAAGTCGAGGCCGTCCAATGCGGACGGCGGGCCTACCCTGAGTTGAACGGAGGAGACTCGGCCCAGCTATTGCTGCGCTTTTCGGACGGGCTCGGCGCTACCGTTTCCCTCATCGGTGCATCAGATTCCGAACGGTATGCGTTCGAATACCACACGGCAACCTCCACGTCCACGGTGAGCTTTCCGGATGACTCCGCCGACCCGTTCGGATACGTTGCCGCTGCGTCGCAGATTCTCGCGCTCGGGCGAGGCGAACCTGCACCGAGGTCGTGGCAGCACAGCCTCGTTGTGCTCCGTCAGCTCAGCCGCGCCGCGGACCTCAGCCGAAAGAACGTCTTTGTAGCAGAGCAGTGACGCCCGCCCGTGCACGACGCGCGGCCTCGACGACGTACTGACGCTCCGCATCGCCTGTGCGGTCGCAGGCGAGTGGATCATACCCAAACTCGGGCGGGATGAGGCCCTCGTCGACGGCAATCCAGAGCATGCGCTGCACGTACGCGTCCATCGGCTCATGGAAGGTTGCCTCTGCGAGCAGATCGATGAATGGCTGCATCTCGCTGAGGAAGCCAGCTTCCGCTCGCCGGGACACTGCCGCTGCCGTCAGCTCGATACACGCTGCTCCTAGGCCTACAAGCGCGCCGGAAGCCCCCCATCCCAGACTCTCCGTCAACATGAGGTCTTCTCCCGTGAGCACGCAGCGTCCGGCGGTGGAGGCTCGACGGATGCCCCGCTCCGATGCTGTGGCATCGCGCAGGCGAGCAGGCTTGAATGCTGCGACAGCAGGATGCTCGAGTAGCTCGGCGAGGGTAGAATCCGGTATTGGTTTTGTATAGAGGTCGAAGACAATGAGCGGCGTGCGAGTCAGCTCCCAAATCTCGTCAAAGCGGTCTCGGGCTGACTCCGGCGATGACCAGTTGTCAGGGAATACGAGGAGGGCGTCGACGCCAATAGACACAGCTGCTTTGAGCCAGGCGTCGCCGTTCGGCCGATCCTGCGGATACACTCCGGTGACCACGATCTCGCTCGATGATCGCGCCGTATCGACAACGAGGATGCGTTCGTCGAGAGAGAGTTCCGAACCGCGTCCGGTGTGGACGCCAGCGGCGAGCCCGGTGGCTCCTCGCTCCATAACACCGCCAAAGTAAGCCTCCAGCACGCGCTTATCGACGTGTCTTGTGGGTGTCATGGGAGTCGCGACAGCGGCAATGAAGGCGCCGGCGGCGCGTGCGGCGAAAGACGCGGCTTCGGGATACACACCCTCACTGTAGACCTCTACGCTCACTCCGACACTGCAGGAGGGCTCCGACATAAGTGGGAACCAATTCATTATCGGGGTTCACGCCCATATCAGCCGTTTCACAATCTCCTTGGGACTGTATCTCATGGGACGACCATCACAGCACCTGGAGTGGGACCATCCCAGGCGCCCCGACATAGCGCTTGTTAGCCCATTCTGGATTGCGAATAAATATTCGATAAAGACGGTGGGCTGACCCCGTTTCGTAGGTCCAGTCGTTATGAGAGTCGTCCTGTTGTCCGCGGTCGCGGGCAGGGAGACTGGTCAGATCATGACGAACAGCAGGAAGCGTCACACCCCGGAGCAGGTCGTCCGTAAGCTCGGGCAGGCCGACAGGATGCTCGCCGACGGTCAGGACGTCGCGGCGGTGTGCCGGGAGCTCGTGGTGTCCGAGCAGACGTACTACCGGTGGCGGAACCAGTACGGCGGCCTCAAGGCCGACGACGCAAAGCGCCTGAAGGAGCTGGAGAAGCAGAATGCGACCCTGAAGCGTCTGCTCGCGGAAGCGGAGCTGGAGAAGGCCGCGCTCAAGGAGCTGGCTGAGGGAAACTTCTAAGCCCGGACAGGCGCCGCGCCGCCGTCGATCACCTCAAGCGCAAGCTGCGGGTGAGCGAACGGATGGCGTGCCGTCTGGTCGGGCTGAGCCGCTCCGCGTATCGGCGACCGCTCAAGGGCGACACGGTCGCGGACCCGGATCGGGCGTTCAGGGAGTGGCTGCGCGCCTGGGCGAAGGACCATCCCCGCTACGGGTACCGGCGGGCGTATCACGACGCCCGCGCCGAGGGGTGGGTGGTGAACCACAAGAAGATCCAACGCCTGTGGCGTGACGAAGGGCTCCGGGTCCCGCAGCGGCGTCGACGCAAGCGCGTCGGGTCCTCGACCGTCGACGCGCCGACGGCGGACGCGCCGAACGTGGTGTGGGCGGTGGACTTTCAGTTCGACGCCGACGAGCACGGCCGACCGATCAAGATCTGCTCGATCGTCGACGAACACACCCGGGAGTGCATCGGCGGCCTCGTGGAGCGCTCGATTACCGCCGACCGACTCACCGCCCACCTCGAGGACCTCGTCGCCGCCCGGGGCGCCCCGGCGGTGCTCAGGTCGGACAACGGGCCGGAGTTCATCAGCGAGGCGATGGCCGACTGGGCCGGCACCCGCACCGGCCTGTCCTACATCCCTCCGGGCTCGCCGTGGCGCAACGGGTACGTCGAGTCGTTCAACAGCCGGATCCGCGACGAGTGCCTCAACATCAACAGCTTCTACTCGCTGCTGCACGCGCAGGTCATCATCGGCGACTGGAAGGACGAGTACAACCACCACCGCCGGCACTCCTCGCTCGGCTACCTACCCCCAGCCGAGTACGCTCGACAGTGCACCCATCAAATGGAAACCGACGACTCACAGAACGTCCGGACCGAATGAAGGGGGCGGCTCAACGGTGCTTGGAAAAGCCGATAATAGATATTATGTAAGTTAGAAGACGACATGTTCTCGGTAGATGCGAATACGCCGGTTGCCACGACTCTCCTGGGTTAGCTTGCCCACGACCTCGCATGGATGCCGCTCCATCCTCGCTTCATTCGCCCCGATGGCAGTGAGAAGGTGATCGCAAATTGCATCTGGCCTGGTATTTTGTCCCGGCTTTTGACGCCAGTTCGCAGATCATGCGATACTTTCGCACATAATGCGAACTCAATCCCCCCGCTCTCCGGACGCTGCGACCGTGCGTGCGTTGCTGCCCCCGGGGGTCGCGATCCTGAACGAGCCGGAGTGAGAATGTCAATCTGATCTGGGACCGGTTTGTCACTCTGATCTGGGACCACTAATGATGTTTGGATGCGGGTCGGACCCCGGTAGGTGTCGATCAGGGCCAGTAGCCTGAGGGTGTGATTGCTGTTGAGCTGCTGGGTAGCCTGATGTCCGCGATCGATGACCGCCGGTGGGGTGATTTGGGTGGGTATCTACATGACGATTTCTCCTGCCGATACGTGCATACCGGTGAGTCGTTCGATCGTGAGTCCTGGATCCGGCTGAACTCGGAGTATCCGGGGTTCGATCATCTGCGTGTTGAAGAGATCGTTGGAGATTTGGACCGAGCGGCCTGTCGTTCGCATGTCACGGGGCGCGGTCGTGAGGGTGTGGATCATTTTGAATGTGCGACGTTCGTCCGAGTACGGGATGGACTGATTAGCGAGATGACCGAGGTCTGGACAGACGTTTCTCAGACCGCGCCCGTTGGCACCCGGCCAGACACGAAGCCATCCGCGTGACCTGTCTCCGCCGGCCTAACGTTGAGCCGCTGGAGTTGCCTGTCGGGTGTGGGCGAGGCGGTAGGAGTCCCACGGAGTACGCACCGTGATCGACCTTCGTCGACCAGATGAGTCGACGGGACAAGTCCCCCGGCGGTCAAGCGCATCCACGTAGATCTTGACGGCAGCGATGAGACGGACTTCTGGAAGCAGTATGAAGAGGATGGCCGGTGGGGCACGCCCCTCTACTATCTCGCGCACCTCCAGGCGCTTCCAGACAGACTCGCGCTTGTACTGAACGCGATCGCTGACGCCGATGATGGAGCGATCCTCTTCCACTGCTCGGCAGGGTGGGATCGAACCGGCCTCGTCGCCGCCGTACTCCTGAGGGCGGTCGATGTCACCGACGATGCCGCCGTCGCCGACTACCTCAAGTCATTCACGAACGCGGACGCGATGGCTGCGCTGCACGAACGATCTATTGAGGTCGAAGAACGACAGCAAATCCTTGGCCGATTCGGCCACACCGCAGAATCCGCGTTCCGCGACATGTACGGGAACTTGGATCTCGAAGCCTGGTTTAGCGAATCGTGCATCGCGCCTGAAACACGAGTTGCCATCGAGACGTGGCGGGGAGCGGCTGCCTCACTACGCCCGGTTTGACCTTCGCGTCTGCCGTAAATGATCGTTGCCAGAGCGGGCGGGGCTATCGTCGGAGTGATGATCAGAGTTGTTTTGATGTGCGGGCCGGCGGGATCCGGAAAGTCGACCGTTGCGAGGCGACTGGAAGCGGAAGGCATGGTTCGTCTTTCATTCGACCAGGAAGCCTGGCGCAGGGGCATCCGGACGATGCCCCTGCCGAGCGATGTGCATGAAGAGATCGAGCAGGAGCTCCGCGCCCGCCTCATCGCGCTCGTCGCGGCTGACCAAGACGTGGTACTCGACTTCTCGTTCTGGTCCAAGCGTGCCCGTCTCATCTATCGGAACTTGCTGCGCCCGCTTGGAGTAGTGCCTGAGACGATCTATCTCGCGACGCCAAGGGCAGTCGCACTGGGACGACTCGCGGCACGGAGCCACGAGCACGCGGACGACTATGCGCTTTCCAACGACGTCGCGGCAGACTACTTCGACCACTTCGAACCCCCGACCGCCGAGGAAGGTCCCCTGACGGTGCTCGGCGCGGAACCGTCGCACTGAGCGACCGATCGATGAGACGGAGACCTGAAGATCGATCACTGTCCGGCCACGATCGGCGTTGAGGCTCACGAGGGGTGTTCACGTCCAGTCTCACCAGGGTCAGCGTTGATGAGAAGCTCGCGGTCGGAGGCCCACCGAAAACGATCGTTTCTGGCGGCACCTGGGCAGCGAGCGGTTTAGGCGCTCCGCAAACGTCAGCCGCATATAGGTTTCGGCAGACCGATTCGGCGCAAGAGTTGAAGCGTGGTCGCGCTCGACATAAGGGCAGGAACCGCCTACGAGTGTGTTCCTCCCCGCGGACGCAGGTCAGCTCCTGCGTGCTGGAGAAGGCTGCGGACACGCTGAATGCTGTAGTTCGTCGTTGATGCGATGTCACGGATACTCTGACCGGAGTCATAGAAAGCGCGCACGAGCTGTGCGATCTCATCCGCAGCCGCATCATCCAAGCGTTGGTGAGGTGCGAGTTTCGGTGCCTCGTCGGGCTGCCAGGTTCGCTCGATCTCGCCGCCGCTGTAGCCCTTTTGCTCGCGCCCTCTGGGTTCGACTTCGTCCGGTGCCTCATCCCCGAACGCATGCCAGCCGGGCTGCGCTCGTCGGGCAAACATCTCGAGGAACGGCCCGGGCGAGCACGCTTCGATCAGCGGGTAAAACTCGTCCGGTTTCCGGCTGTGCTCCCTCTTGCGTGTCTCGACCATGTTGACCTGGGAACGGGCGGGGGCAAGGGTTCGCAAAGAACCTCGGACGCCGAAAAGAAGGATCTCGGTGACGTTACGGAAGTAGAACCCAACGCCTCGACCGTCCGGTCCGCCGTCCTTACGGCGCTTAGCCCAGATGATGTTACTGACGTACCGAAATCCCCAAGCTTCCATGACTGCGAGGCCCTCGGGCAGCAGCGCATTTGGCACCCACAGGTAGAGGTGTGCATTCTTGGCGACGTGATCTGCTACGGGTAGAGCCTTGATCGCGTCGAGCGTCATCGTCGAGTATCGGTCAAGGCGACGATGCTCGGGGGCTACCTTGCCCGTCCGGTTCTGGAACTGCCAGGGAGGATCGGCATAGACAGTCTGGAATCCACCCTCAATGCTGGGGAGGGGAGGGGGAGCCTGCTCTGCCCGAAGTGGATCAGCAGTCCTCATGCTCGTGCGGACGGGTTCGGCAATCAGGGTCACGGTCGTCTCCATTAGATCTTGGGAATGAGGCTACTTTAGATCTTGGGTTGGACGTAATGCATCTGATCCGCCGCGCGTGTCGCACTGCATTACCGCCGCTTCGAGCGCCGATAGCATCGGGCCATGGATGTTGGGCTCGAACACATGTCTCTGACGAGGAACACGACCCTCGCGAGTTTGACGACCACTGCGGCTCAGGTCACACCGGGGATGAGTCTCCAGCAAGTCACTGACATCGCCTCTCAGAACAGCGCCGAGTCAGCGTCCAGCTGGATCGAGAGTATGTTCACGTTCCACGGCGGCATACTCGCGGATGACGCCTGGCTTCGCGCGGCCCGCAATGGCGACACAGCAACAGCCAATGCGTTGGCGTGGGCAGCGCGGGTGTTTGCGGAACCGCGAATCGCCGAGGTCGTCGAGAACACGCTCGCAGGCGCGGATGGGACCTTCGATAGGGCCGGATTCTCCACCGACGTTGTGACCCGCGCGTTCGAGGCCTTGGGCGTCGTGGGCACTGCAAGGAAAGCGGCCTCCACGCTCTTGAACCAGGCGGCCGCAGTGCCGCTTTTCGAGCCAGAAAAGCACGGGGGCACCATCATCGGGGCGGTTCGCTTCCTCCGCACGGCTCAGTTTGTGCCTGCTGTCGTCGAGTTCCTTGAGGAGCGCATCCGGGGGCAGGTAAGCAAGATCGTGGCAAAGCGCGGCGACTCTGTCGAGCTCGCGCTTCTATGGAAAGCAAACCGTTGGTTCGGTCTCTCTAAGGAGGAGTTCCGGTTAGCTGCACGTCCGCGTACGACGAAGTCTCTGTCTGCTCGCGCGGCGCTTCCCAGCAGCTTGCGCCTGCTGCACGATGAAGCGCGACGTCGAAAGCAGATTGTGCTCCAGGGAGCGCCGGGGACTGGAAAGACCTTCATCGCCAAGCGTTACATCGACTGGGCTGCCGCTGGTCGCGAGAGCGAATCAAATGTATCCGCGATATTGGAAAGCCTCCCTACCAACGAACGCACGCCCCATGACGTGGCTGAAGAGGCGGTTCGCCTGGGTTTGACGGCAGTCTGGGACATCGCGCAGTTCCATCCAAGTTACGGGTATGAAGACTTCGTGCGGACACTCACCCCGGTGCCGAGTGCGAGTGGGGTGACCTTTCGCGCAGAGCATCGCGTGCTCAGTTTCCTCGCCGCTGTTGCTGTCGAGTTGCGCGAGGCCGGAAGCGACTGCGACATCATCCTCATCGTCGATGAGATGAACCGCGCAGACATCGCACGAGTGTTTGGGGAGCTTCTCTACGCACTGGAATACCGCGACGAACCGGTGCGGACTCCCTACAGCGTGGACGGTAACGCGTCCATGATTCTCCCTTCGAACCTCGTTCTGCTGGGCACGATGAACACTGCCGATCGCAGCATTGCTCTGATCGACTACGCACTGCGGAGACGCTTCACATTTATCACCCTGGAGCCCGATGTATCGGTGATCGATGACGCAGCCTGGCTAGGGACCGCAGACAGAGACGCCGCCCGCCACCTCTTCGAGGCGGTCTCCGGACTCTTCACCAACGCGGACAACAACGCTGCACTAGCAGTCGGCCACAGTTACTTCCTTCCATCGGGAGACGCCCACAACGAAGCTGAATCCCTTAGCTCGGTCGCACGCAGATTCGCATACGAAGTCGTGCCACTGCTTAACGAATATGCAGCTGAAGGTCTGGTCGATAGCGCGAAGCTGACTTCCGTTTTGAGCACCGTCGGCGTGGGCAGAGACGTGAACAAGCAGGACTCCGTGGAGGCGGCATTGCTTGCTTGGATTACTTCGAGTGGAGCACGCGACGAGTCTGAACAGTCGGGCGATGCCTGACGCTGCCGCAGACTGGGACGTCGGCATGCCGACGCTCCTAATCGCCGAGCAATCAACGGCCAGGGCGACGAACGCGCTTATTGAGGCTGTACCTGCCAATCGGTGGCAGGACCTCAACCTCACCTTCCAGAAGGCACCCGGCGACGAGGACTGGACAGTCCGGGCTGCGGATTTCACCGGAATTGCGCGCGTCGATGTAGAGGGAGTCCCTGTTCACCTGAAGGTCACGCCGAAGATTCAGGGTCTGGACCTTTTCTTCCTCGCCGATTGGGCATACGGCTCCAAGAGCGTGGGGAAGAAGCTAACGGACGCTCGCGCGAACCTTGCGGCTTTGAGGTCGGAACCGGCAGCTTGCTTGTTGGGTTGGTATGTTGCCGAGGTCCTCGCGTTCGCGACCCGCTGGCTTCGCCGAGGTTACGTCGTTCGAGAGGAAGACCTGATTGGCCGGGTGCGCGGCCGGATCGACGTCGCGCGCTACCTCAATCGATCACTCGCGCAGGCCCGACCGCATGTCATCCCCGCCCGCTTCACCGAGCCGACACATGACACCGCAGTAAACCGCTATCTCAAGGCAGGCCTTCGACAGGCCGCCGTCCTCGCACGTGCTGTCCCTCTCGACACCGCACGCACCGCACTCGACGAGCTCACGAGGCGAACGCTCGCCATGTTCGCTGGGGTATCTGACGTTTCCGTTCGACCGCAGGATGCCCGCCGATTCAACCTTTCTGGACCTCTGCGCCACTACGCGCCGATCGTGAGGTTCACTACCGCGCTTCTCGAGGGCACCTACGTCTCCACGGAGATCGGCGGACACACACAAGACGCGATTATGTGGTCGTTGAACGGTCTCTATGAACAAGCGCTCCGGAATGTGCTCGACGCGTGGCCCGGGGCGTCGGGTGTGAGAGGACGGCATCGGGCAACCCTCATCGACGGTAGCGGTCGCGTCAACGGTTCTACGCCCGTAAAACCCGACTACGTCATCCGCCGTCCAGATGGTGTCAGGCTCGTCCTCGACGCCAAGTACAAAAATGTCATGCCGTCGACATCCATCGAGCCCGACGAGATGATTGATCTCACGCCCACGCGCGGGCAGCGCATCCGCGTGAGGCGAGCGGACATCTATCAGGCGGTTGCCTACGGGCGTCACTCCGGACTCCGGACCGATCAAGTCGCGTTGCTCTACCCGATCGCTCTCAGGCCGGATGAGCCCTATCCGGCGCCATTACGCGTTCGAGGGTTTTCTCCCGTATGCCACATCGTTTTTTTCGACGTGGGATCTCACGCAGATGCGCATCGTCTCGACCTCTATCAAGCCCTGGAAGGCCTGTAGATGCTCGTCGGCGTAGCCAGACCCTCAGGCTTCGGTGCGCATGTGGCCAGCGACCTGCCAGCCGGCGAGCTTGCGAGACCCGAGATCGATCACCGAGGCCAGGTAGAGGTTCGTGCCGCCCGCGATAGGCAAGTAGGTGATGTCTCCCACGTACCTGCGGTTCGGCTCACCCGTGCTGAAGTCGCGTTCGATCAGGTCCGGGAAGCGGCGCCCGGACTGGTCCGGGATCGTGGTCTTCACCCGGCGCCGCAGTCGGATCCCGGCGAGCTGATGTTCGCGCATCACGCGCGCGACGCGCTTGTGATTGACCCGCTCCTGCGCGAGCACGCCGTCGTTGAGGTCGGCGGTGATTCGCGGCGACCCGTAGGCGCGGTCGCCGCCCCGGGCGGGGTCCTGCAGCACCCGGATCCGTGCCACCAACGCCGCGTCCGCGGCCTGACGCTCGGATCGTCCTGGCGCCGCTGCAAGCCACGCGTAGAACGAGGATCGGGCGATCTCGATGACCTCACACAACCGCTTCACGCCGTAGGCGTCCTTGTGGTCCTCGACGAACTGGAAGCGGTTCACCAGTTCGTCTCCCCGGCGAAATACTTCGCGGCCTGACGGAGGATGTCCCGCTCCGTCTCGAGCTTGCGGGCCTCCGCCTTCAACGCCGTGTTCTCCGCTTCGAGCCGGGCCACCCGTGCCGCTTGCGACTCCGGCCGCGGCCCGTCCGGCACAGCCACGCCGCCGCTCGCGGTCGTCCCGGAGCCGAGCTTGTCGACCCACTCCTTCAACGCCCCGCGGGAAATCCCGAGATCGACCGCGATGCCCTTGAGCGTCGCACCGGGCGTCGATTCATACAGGTCCACCGCCCGCCGCCGGAACTCGTCCGTGTAGTTCTTCCTTGCCATCCTTGGATTCTCGCTTCCCCAGCGTTCATGCTGGAATCAGCGTGTCCAAGATCAGGGGTCAAGGCCCCCGCTACCTCGGAGAGGCGGCCGGCAATGATCAGAACCGGTGGACGCCCTCAGCGGCGCACGAGGCCGCGTACGAGGCCATGCCCGTCACTGTGGAGCAGCTGGTGGCCCGCGGCCTCGTCGACCGGATCACGGTCGCCACGCGCGCGCAGGGCGTCCTCTACGACCGCACCGTGACGGCCGACGTCGCCCAGACCGCGGCCGCTGATGCTCGGCGGGCGATCGAGGCCGGCCGCAGCGCCTCCGCGATGACGAGTCGCGAGGGTCGCGCGTGGGTGCGTGAGTTCGTCGTGGCGGCCGCCAGAGTCTCGCACCTCCCCCAGGTGGCCGAAGATCTCCACGAGACGATGCGGCGCCTCTCCGCCGCATCCAGCGAGATCATCCGGCACACGCATGAGCCAGCCCTGCGCGCCGCAGCTCGTGAGAGCGTGGCGGCCGCGGAGATCCCCGCTGCATCGTCCGGTCGGTCGACGAGCAAGGATCACGCGCGCTGGTGGGGCGTCGACGTCGACCACGGTCCCACGCGCACACGCGGCGAGATCGCCGCCCGCAGCGCGAAGGACACCGAGGCCACGACCATCGCGCACGACGTCGCCAAGAACCGCGATCGCGGGCGCGGCCTGGACCGCTGACCCCACCTGTCTGCACCCTACAAACTCCAGTGCCCTCCCCGCGATCGCGGGGAGGGCACTTTGTGGGTTTCAGCGATCGAGCTCGGCCGAGTCGTTGTCGGAAGGTCACAGACGTGCACCTGGTCGACGTCGACCGGCGCCGCGGCGTCGGCGCCGTAGTGCTGTGTGAATCCTCCAATCCGCTATTCGCGGATCAGCCGAGGATGAATTGCTCCACGGCGGCGTCGATCTCCTCAAACTCGGGCCGCTCCTCGGGCGGCTCCGCTGCCCCGGACGCGACCCGGTGGACGAACGTGCGGGACAGGCCGAGCAGTTCGCCCGCCTCTCGGGTCGAATACCCCGCATCGAGGAGTTCGTGCAGGGCGAGCGCGTGGAGGCGCTGCCGCTCCTCCGTCTGATGTGCCCGCAGCTGCGCCAGGCGCTCCCGAACGATCCGAGCGCGGGTGATGACGTCGTGGTCGTAGACAGACACCGTTGTCCTCTCCTGGATCAGTTCGAGGGCTGGAAGCGGGTCACGCCCCACTCAGCGGAGGGGTCGTCGCGGCGCAGCTCGATCGTGTACTCCCCAACCGACGTGGGGACGTACACGACCGCGTAGACGTCCGTCGACGTCGGCGCGGCCTCTGCACCATCCTGAATCGTCATCGCCGGGATACGGGACGGCTGCAGCGTGCTGTACGCCTCAATCGCGGTGGAGTGCAGGTGCGGCTTCAACTGCTCGAACCATGTCGGGTAGTCGAGATCCCGTTGGGCGTACGCCCTAAGCGCGTCGACCGCGGCTGTGGCGGCCGCGTCAAGGTCCGGCGTCGAGGTCGGAGAGGGCACGATTATGTCGTGGTCTCCGTGGTCGTGGTCCCCGTGGCTTGCGGTGGCCGTCGGGGCCGGGTCCGATGCCGTCCCCGCGGCGCAGCCGCTCAGAGCGATCGTGGCCGCGACGAGAACTGCGGCCGCCTGTGTTCGAGTGGTCATGGTGATTCCCTTCTTCACTTTCTGCAGGCGTTCAACGCTTTGGAGCCTGTCGGAGTCGCGAGCGTGCAGTAGTCGACGCCGCGCGCTTGCAGGAACGGGAGCGGGTCAACGTACTCTCCATCGACCATGACCTCGAAATGCAGGTGCGCACCGTACGATCTCCCGGTGTTTCCGACCTCCCCAATGAGCTGTCCAGCCGAGACCTTGTCGCCGGCATTCACGAAGACCTGGCTCAGATGCAGGTATTGCGTTTCGATCCCGTCGCTGTGCTCGATCCGCACGTACATGCCCATCGCAGAGGCATCAACCTTGGACAGGCTCTTGACCGTCCCGCTGGATGCCGCGAGGAGCGGCGTCCCTTCTGACGCCGCCAGGTCGATACCGTTGTGCATGCGCGTCGCGGTCCGCATGCCGTACACGTCGGATAGATCGACGTCGGCCGTGCTGTCGAACGAGGACGTCCACTCCCCCGAACCGGCGCACCCGCCGCTGCCCGGCTTGACGCCGCCGAGGGCGCCGAGGACCTCGTTCGCGGCGCCCTCGTACTTCGCGTAGTGGTACGGGTCGGAGTTGCCCTGCACGCGGTTGATCGCCAGCGTCGGCTCCATCGTCTCCCAGCCGGAGATCCCGGCGAGTCGGTCGAAGAACGCACCCGCCGCGTACACAGGGTCCATCACCTGCTCCCGCGTCCCCCAGCCCAAGCACCACTGCTGCTGGAACAACCCGAGCGAGCACGTGGGCGTGCCGTCCGGGTTGGTGACGCCGTTGATGTCGTCGCCGTAGCCGACGTTGACCAGGGACGACTCGCCCATCGAGGTCATGATGCCGATGAGCTGCGCGCGGGCAGGGAGCCCACGATCAGCGGCGACCTTCGCGATGATCGCCGCATTCACCAACTGCTCATGTCCGTACCCGCTCACCGGTCCCTCGGGAACCGACGTCGGGTCCACGACCGATGCGGACGGGTTGCATGCCTGCTGATTCCCGAAGGAGTCGAACATCAGCACCACGACGATAAGCCCTGCGATCAGGAGGACGCCGGCGCTGCTGAGAACCTTGGACATCGCTCACGCCCTCCGAGCGAACCGGAACGTCCGGTCGGGGTCGTGGGCGGTCTCGCACCCCTGAAAGATCCCCGTTCGGCCGAACAGGAACGGCGCGTGCCGATCGAAGTGGTTCACCCACCAGCTCGACATCGTGTCGTCCTGGAAAGAGATCTCGAACTCCCGATGCAGGGCGGTGAACCGCCACACCGCCTCGGGGTGCTCCTGCCACTGCGGGCACCACACCGAGTCGTCGCGTTCCTGGCTTTCCAGGTAGAGGGTCAGCTTCTCGACCCACGCCACGACCTCGGGCGGGGCACCCGGGGGCATGCCGGCGTCATCCGGGATCGGCTCGGCCGGCGTGACGCGCGCCTGAGCCAGCTCGGCGCGCGCCTCGGCCAGCATCTCCCCCGCAGCGGCGACCTTCTCGGCGGCCGCCGCGTGCCGGGCCTGCGCCCTCGCGTGAGCCCGCTTCTTCTTGGCCAGGTCTGCCTCCGCGGCCGCGACCTGCCACGGCAGCTTTGTGTCCTCTCCGCGGAAGTCCTCGAATTTCGTCTCCGCGACCGACACGGCATCGGCCGCGTCCGCGAGGACATCGGCGGCGGCGGCCGCCTTGGCCTCCGCGTTGACGACGGCGCGCGTGGCGGCCGCCACGGCAGCCTCCGCGCGCTCGATCACCCGAGGGTCGGGTGCGGGAGTGGTCTGATCGCTCATGCGCTCGCTCCGATCTGATCTCCGGCGCGCATGACCTCCGCGAACGCCGGATCGTTGAACACGGGCACCGTCTCCACAACGACCGAGACGCCGTTGCTGGTGCGCACGATCGCCCGCCACTCAGGCAGGTTGGCCAACTCGGCCACGCTCGCGCGCGCCTCCTTCTGCGTCGACTCCGACCGCGAGCGTGAGCCCTGGCTGGTCGTCGTCGAGACCGTCGGCTTGTCGTACGAGCCGATCAGATCCGACAGGGCGCGCAGGAACGGTTCGTGATCGATCCCGCCGCCGAAGACGCGGGCGCCGGCGGCGTCCCACAGCTGCGCGAACTTCTCCTTGCCGTAGGTGGCCTCGCCCTGCGCGGGCGACTGGAAGTACGAGTTGATGATGATGCCCTTGGACCCGAAGTGGGTGTACCAGTCGGGCAGATCGGGCAGCCGGACGACGTTGCCGCACTCGTCCAGATCCATCACCATCGGCACCGGCAGGCGCTCCGAGTGATGCCGGCCCGCCTCCGCGACGGCACCGTTGGCGACCTGAGTCACCAAGCTCGACACGAACGCCGCCAACGGCCCCGCCTGGTCATGCGTGAGGAGGATCAGCGTGTCCGTCGACGTCGCGAACGTAGACGGGTCGAACACGGGGAGACCGGGCGTCGGTGTCATCCACGCCATGAGGTGATCGTGCACCATCGCGGATGACATGCGCTGCGCGGTCGCGAAGACGCTCCCGCGCGTGCGGTCGGGCTGCTTGCCGAGACCACGGAGCGCTGCGACGGGGCCGACATAGCCCGCGTCGACCAGGCGCTCCGCCGGGTCGCTGGTGTTGCCCTCGGTCACCCAGAGGTGCACCTGGCGCAGCGGCTTACCCGAGACCGCGGCCGCCAGCATGCACCACGCCAGAAACTCCCGCCCCTGCGGGTCGAACTGCGGATCTCCCCCGGCCTGCTCGGCCGTGGGAGCGGACTTCTCGAACAGGCTGGCCAGCTTCTCGGCCGTCTTCGTATCCTTCACCCCGGCGAGCAGATCGACGGTGAACGCCGGGCGTTCACCGTGCCGGAAGATGCGGTCGGGATCGAACATCCAGACCCGGCCGGCCGGGTAGCGCAGCGCCCGTGCCGCGAGGACGTACTTCACGCCGTCGGTCTTGTTCGACGTCATCACGTACGCGCCCGGGGCGTAGTACGAGTGGCGAACCACCTGCGTGAGCGTCTTGCCGCGACCAGGCCCCCAGATGTGCGCCGAGCACTGCCGGTACGACTGGAGCACCCAACCGCGGCCGCGATCGAGCGCCCGCCCGATCTGCACGCCCGCCTCGGAGATCTCCACGTCGGGGTGCAGGTGCTCCATCTCCGCACGACGCTCCCGCTCCTGGATGCGCCCGGTGTTCTGGTTCGCGTTCACGCGACGCTCGAACTCCGTCATCCGGCGCGGGCCCTTCCCGGCCGTCGTCTTCCCACCGCGGTTCCACAGCACCACCAGCACGACCACGAGGAGCGCTGCGGCGACCAGGAGCAGCACCGTGGCGCCGGGAGGCCACGCGCTCTCCCCCGTCACCAGCTGGATCGCGGCCGCGAGCGGGTTCCACGACAGCGTGCCGCGGTCGGCCGGCCACATCAGTTGTCCCAGGTAGATCGCCGCGTAGATCACAGCGGCGACCGCCACGGTGATCACGTACGGCCCGACCGGATACCTGCGCCCGTGCATCAGTTGTCCCCGTGCGCGCCGATCGCCGCAGCCCACGCGGCGTTCGTGTCGTGGATCTGCTTCTCACGGGCCGTCAGGCCGCGCCCCGTGCTGAACGGGACTCCTGCCATGTCGCCGGTCTTCATCAGGAACTTCCCGCGACCTGGAGGCGCGGTCGGCTTGCCGGTGACGGGGTTGATCGACCCCTCAGCCGACCACGCGACCAGCAGCTCCTGCTCCTTCTTGGAGAAGGGGCGCACGCTCAGCAGGTCGGGCATCTCGTTGCGGGCGAGCCCGCCGAGGTACAGCATCGACGAGCGCTCGACGAACCCGCGCGCGATCTTCGTCCGCTCCGGGGTCGACAGCTCCAGATCCTTCATGGAGTGCGTGATCATGATCTGCCCCAGGCCCTCGGTGCGGTTCACGCGAGTAATCGCGTTGATCCGGTACACCGAGCCGTCCCAGGCCTCGAGGATCTGCCACAGCTCGTCCATCACCATGAAGTGGTGACGCTCGGGCTCCAGACCCTCCTCCGCGAGGATCTTCGCGCACTCGGAGACCGACTGCCCGTACGACCAGCACGCGAGCTGCGCGGCCGCACGCAGCTGCGCGTCCGTCGACGGGATGCTCGACACGTCGAAGCACAGCGCCCGATCGATCGGCACCTTCTCCGTCGTCTGGCGGCAGAACACGTCCCCGAACGGACCGTGCGGACCCAGGCCATTCAGCCCGGTCCGCAGGTTCGACGTGAGCTTGTCGTAGTCCTCGTCGCTCACGGGCAGAATGTTCTCCCGCACCCGCGGGTGACGTTCGGTGATGACGCGCAGCACATCGGCCGGCAGCGGCTGCTCACCGCGGGCGGCCGCCTCCTCAGCGGCGATCTCCACGGCCACGGACAGCACCGTGACCTCTGACCGCTTCTCGCTCAGCTCCTCACGCAGAACCATCTCCACCAAGCCGCGGAGGGCGTTCAGGCGGCGGCCGTGCACGCGCCCCACAACCTCCTTGTACCGCTTGGCGAGTTGCGCGTACTCCAGCTCGTCCAGGCCCTCACGCCGGGACGGGTCCAGCCGGGGCAGGTGCTCCGCCCACGGCCCCGCGTCCAGGACGTTGATGCCGCCCATGCCGCGCCCGAGAGAGAACTCGAATCCGCCGATCTCCCGGTTGAAGCCCACGTAGTCGGGTTTCAGATCCCCGAGGATCATCGGGAGATCTCCACCGTCGGCAATGCCGAGCAGCATCCGCACCACGAACGACGACTTTCCTCGCCCGTTGAGGGCGAGGACGAACCCGGACGGCGAGGAGATGATGCCGCGCTTGAACAGCGTCATCGGATCGCCGCAGACGGGGCCGCCGTTGAAGAAGTGCTTGCCGAGGACCGCCCCCACCAGCGGGGTCGAGGCCCCGACGCTGAACGGCCAGAACCCGCACACCTGCATGCTCGACGCCTCGAACTCGGGTGGCGCCTCCACAAAGACGTGTGCGCCGAGCGTCGGCCCCTCCACGCCCTTTGCGGTCAGTCCCGGGAAAGGGACATCGACCGCTGTTGGCGCCGGCTGACGGCCCAGCAGCCGATTCGTCTTGCTGACCGCCTTGTCGAATACGTCATCGAGAACACCCATGTCATCGCCTCCTAGAGCGCCTGTCGCAGCTGCGGTGATACCGAAGCCCACTTCGCCGGGACGATGCCGAGACCCAGCCCAATCGCGAACGCTGCATCCTCGTTGCCCGTCGACGGCCGCACGCTCAGCTGCACACCGGTCTGAGCCGCGTTGCGGACCATCGACGGCACCCGCCGCAGCGTGGCCGGATCCATCACCGTCACGGTGATGATGAACGAGAACCGGATCAGCGACGCACCCCGCGCGGACACCTCCGCCTCGGTCTGCTTCACCCGCGCGGCCGACGCGAGCTGCGCGCCCGTCGCCTTGCGGCCCTTCTGGTTCGTCTCGTAGTCGGCATCCGCCACCGCCGTCTGCACGCGCTTCTGGCTCTGCTCCGCCGACAGCGGCCGGTAGAGGATCGTGACCCGCTTCTGCTCACTGACGTCATCCGCCTTCAACAGCGCCATGAGCGAGCTTTCCCGGAACACCCCTGCCGGTGCCCTCCACACCTGGAACGACAGCGAGATCCCGCCGCCGTGCTCGTAACGGTCGACCTCGTTCACCGCGTGAACAGGGCCGACCTCCTCCCAGGTGAGACCAGTGCCGACACCCGACAACCGCGCCTGCTCGACCGCGACCGCAGCCTCCGGGTTGTACGCCACGTACGTGGTGTCGATGATCTCCTGCGCGGCGAGGTAGGACACCACGCCGCCGCCGGAAAGCTCCAGCTGCTCGATCATCGCCGGCAGGTGCACCATGACCTCGCCCATCAGGTCTTCACGGCTGCGGGCGTCCAAACCCTCATCCGGGTTCGGAGCGCCCGAGAACGTGACCGCGATCCGGGCATCGATGCGTCCGACCCCCGCGTTCACGTCCGCGACGATCTCGTCGACCGCTTCACGGGCGAAGGTCGGCACCGCGGAGGCGTCGACCCGCGAACGATGCTCCTGCACCGCGGCGGGCAGCCGCTCCCCCGTGTCTCGCATACTTGTCACCGTCACCGCTACCTGCTCCAACGCGGCCAGCGTGCCCGACTGATGCAGATACCCACCCCACCCCGAGACCAGGAAGTCAATCACCTCCTGATCCTGGAGATCGAGCCCGGACGCCGACGCGGTGAAGAACACCGTGCCCGTCTTCTTCACTCGATCCCACAGGAAAGCGAAGGGCCGGCCGAGGTGGTCGGTCCCTTCGAACATCTCCGTCGACGCCAGCAGTCCCGGCGCGCGGTGCGAGCCGTCCGGCATCCGCGACGTCGGGCCGCTCAGATATGTCGATGCGCCCTTCTTCTTCGACTTGCGGAACATGTGTGCACCTACCGCCCTCTCCAGGCGCGTACGCCCCTGCTTCCTACCCGTCTCCAAGAACCACACGCCGGCGATCGCGACCAGCAGCGCGATCGCCGCGAAGTGGATCGGCACAGCGAAGAACTGCATCAGGAAGAACGTCGACACGCCTCCCGCGATCACCAGCGCGACAGAGGCCATTGAGAGGCCCATCGTGCGCGCGTAACGCGGCTCCTGCACGTTCCCGTAAAGCTGCTCAGTCATCGCTCATCCCCCGCTTCTACTGCCTGCTCCATTGCGCCGATCTGCGACTGCGTCTGGTACGCGCCGTTCGCCGCCCAGCGCTTCGCCCACTGCGACCCGCGAGTCGCGGGAGCACCACCCGAGGGGCCAGCACCCGACGGCGCCGAACCTCCACCGCCAGCGGAACCACCGCCACCAGATGCGCCGCCGCCACTACCGGACGAGCTGCCACCGTCAGAGCCAGCGCCCGACGGGCCGCCGCCAGACCCCGAGCCGGCACCCGACGGGCCGCTAGACGCGCCACCCTTCGTGCCAGCCGTCGACGATGCGCCGCTCGGGGCCGGCGCAGCGGCAGTGGCGATCTTCCCTGCGCCCGCCATGCCGGCGCCGCGGGCTCCGGCGGCCGCCACTGCCGCAGCTCCACCCGTGACAGCTCCAGCGGCGACCATCCCCGCCCCGATCAGCAAGCCGGCTCCACCGCCCTGAGTGCCCGCCGCGATCGCCGGCGCGACGATACGCGCGATCGCCGGCAAGGCGATCCCGGCAGCGCACAGCAGCACCGTCCCATAAATCGACTGGAGGACGATCTGCCCGGCGTCCTCGACCCCGCCCGTGATCATCCGGCCGCTGGCGATACCCACGCCGTAGATCACCGCCGCAACCGGCTTGAAGAGCAGGATCGCAGCAGTCCACGCGAGCACCCGATTAAAGCCGTTCCGGCCCCGCTCGGACATCGCGGCCGCCGCAAGCACCGGGAGGAGCCCCGCGACGACGGGGAGGACGCCCCAGTTGAACATCACCATGAACAGGTTGAGGATGCCGCCGAGCACACCGAAAACGAGAGAGACGAGCATCAGCACCAGAGTGCCGACACCCATGCTCGACGCGGCCGCCGCGTCCACACCCACGAGCGTTCCCAACCCCTCCTCGAACGTCCCGCCGGCAATGTTGTTGATCAGCCACGGCGATGCCTGGTCGAAGAACTTCGCCAGCAGAGAGATCGTCGGGATACCTGCGCCCGTTACGAGGATCACGCGGAAGAAGCCCATCGTGACGTCGACCGCAGAATCGGCGTCCTTCCGACGCGCCACCATGATCAGCGCGAACGCCATACCGATCATGCCGCCGATGATCACGGCCCAGTCCGTATAGGCCTGCACGCGCTCCGCGGGAGACCAACCAGCGCCCTCGCCCTCCAGCACCGGTGCCGGTAGGTACAGGAAGTACGTCGACACCCACTTCACAGCCTCCGAGACGCCCTGAATCAGCGCGGAGACCGTGTTCCGCAGCACATCGGTGAACCAATCACCGATACCGCCGACAATGTCGTCGATGATCCCCGCGCTTCTCATTTCGCACCTGTCGTGCTCGGGCTCCACGGAACGAAGTCGCTCGCGCGCACGTTCGTCGTCGAGGCTTCAAGGGAGTCTCCCGCCGCAGGGTCCACTCGCCAGTCGCCGTCCTGCCACACCAGCTTGAAGGTGCCGCCGGACAGCACAGAACCGTCAGGGCTGCCGGCCAGCAGCTCGACGACGGCCGTATCGCCTTCATAGGTGATGCGATATCCGCGCAGCGAGATCTTGGCCATGTCCGCGTCCGTATGGCGGGGCTCGACACCGTTCAGCACATCGTCGATTCGCTTAAGGATCTGGTCTTTCAGAGGCCCATCGACCAGTCCATACTCAGCAATCGCGCGGGTCTCTGCCCCAGCTGTGCTCGGGTTCGCGTGTACGAAGTAGTGATAGGTGGCGAGCAGAGCGCCGGTCTGGGTGTGGGCAAAGCCCACGCGGTAGCCGTCGCGCTCGATGCAGGGGCCGGCGCCGTCGACGACCGGGAGAGGCGCCCAGCGCTCGATCACCCACTGAGTGGCCTCCGGCGGCGTAGCGCTGATGTCTCGGTTGGTGTTGTCGAGCGTGCACGTCCCATCCGGGTCGGTTGGGGTCGTCGTCTCGACCGGGGCCGACGAGCTGGTGGGCTGCGGTGCCGGCTCGGCCGTCTGGGACGGCTCGAACCAGAACACCCGCAGCGCCCACACGCCCACGGCCACAATGACGATCAGCGCGAGGAACGCGAGCAAGACCCACGGGGCACGCTTCGCCTGCTCCGGGCTCTGCTCCTCCGGGCGCGCGATCCGGTTTGCGTTGCGGCTCCACCAGCCGGGGGTTTCCTTCGCCATGTCTCGCTCCGTCCTGTCGTGTGCCCGTTAGGCGATTGCGTTCCAGATCGTTCCCGATGCGCCGAGGATGATCGCGAGGACCAGCGGCCACACCGGCGCCGAGGCGTCGGCCTGGCCGCCGCGGTTGCGGGCCTGTGCGGCCTGCACGAGGCCAACGATGAAGTAGATGAACAGGACCGCTCCAACGCCCCAGAGAGCCCACGTAACGATCGTGTTGATGTTCTCGACGCCGGGAGGGGCCTCGCCGCCGGACGGCGGGACGTAGCCGGTGAGTGCAGTGAATGCCGCGAGGATCTTCATGATTTCTTCCTTTTCTTGGGTGCCAGAGCAGCCAGGACCAGCTGCACACGGACGTTCTTGGGGATCTCGACGGCTCCGGGCTCCCGCCACGCGGGAACGAACGGAACCGTCATCGTGCGCGGGTACACGCCCGCTACCTGCTTCGCGAGCTGCACGGTCGCCCGCGACAGCTTGGGCCGGTCGTGTACGAGGATGAGCCCGCGAATGTCGTAGTCGACATCTCCTCGCGCGTTTGCGCGTGCGAGGACGGCCGCCGCTTCCAGCCCTGCGGGGTGAGTGGCTGCGACCACGAACGTGGGAGCCTGCCATGCCGGCGCGTGCACTCCCCCGTCGACGACGGTTTCCCCGGCCAGGCGGGCGAGCGTGCTCACGCCGACTCCGCCGGACGCTCCCACGAGCCACACCGTGTCTGCGGTGATCGTCGGGGCCTGCACCGCGGGCGCTGCCGGGGCGACGTCGCGCGCGAGACGAGGGGCGTCAAGCCCAGTCTGCTCGGCGGCGTTGCCCAGGATCGGATCGGTCTCGATCTCCTCGGGAACCTCGACCGGGGCCGCAGCGGGCAGGAACGGGTTGCTCATAGTCCCCGCCCCACAGCGGCCGCAGCTGCGAGCCACGCGCGTTGCGTGTTCGGCTGCATCGCGTCGAACCGGATGCGGCCGGCCTTCAACGCGTTGTCGAAGGGAACGATGACGACGGAGCGCACCAGAGGCTCGAACAGACCCGCGATGCGCTGCGCCTCAACCATGTCGGCCGGCTTCCAGCAGCTCACCACGACGACGGCGTTCTCAGCCAGGCGCGCCCCGTGCTCATCACGCTCCGCGATCGTCTGCAGGGTGCGTGATCCCAGCTCCGCGCGATCCTCGCCGGTCGTGGTGGCGATCACAAGCTGGTTCGTCAGCTCGATCATCGCCTTCCAGTTCGCAGCGCGCGCCGTGTTCCCGGAATCCATGACGAGCATCCGGTAGTACCTCGACGCCACGGCGTGGGCTCGGCGCACCTCCTCCGCCTGGATCTCGTGATCTCCAAAGTCGTTCTGATCTGACCAGAGCACGTCGTAGCGATCGGCCGACTGGTGGTGCACGTAGCCGGCGATGAGCCCGTGGCTCTGGCCGTCTCTGAGGCGGTCCTCGTCGTGCAGCAGATCGAGGACGCTTGCCCCGTGCGGCTCCTGCTCGGTCCTGATGGGGAGCGTGCCCGAGTTCTCGTTGTTGTCCCAGGCGAGAACACCGCCACCGCCGTAACGGCCGAACACGGCGGAGAGGCCGGCGACGACCGGAGTCTTCGCGCTGCCGCCCTTACGATTCACGACAGCGATCGTGCGCGTGCCCGGCCAGTGCCGAGACACGACAGCGATATCGTCGCGCTCGGCCAGCTCGGCCGCGGAGGGCTCCTGCTTGATTCCGATGCGAGTCAGGAGCCCGCGGAAGCCTTTCGCCGCGGGATCGTGGCGGGAGTCATCGACGAGGAACGTCGTGTCGCGAAGGCTGCGCCGAGTGACGGGCCCCTGATCAGCCGGGGGCGCAGTGGCCACGGCCGGCTCCACGGGGTAGTTCGCTCGGGGCTCCTCGACCGGGGCCGAGGGAAGATCCGGACGCGGGGGCACCGCGAGCTGCGGCGTCGACGACGGGGCGGCCGATGCAGCTGGGAGCAGAGACGCACCCGTGGGCACGTCCTCGATCAGCGCAGGCTCCGGCGCAGCTGGAGCAGGAGCGGCCGGCCCCGAGGCCGCGTCGTCGTGCAGCTCGGCGGCATCGGCCGGGCTCGGGTCTGCAAGCGGGACCAGCGACCCGTCCGGGTGCGCCGCGAACACGTGGCGACGCCCGTTGTCGGTGATCTCCAGTCGGCAGACCTCCCCGCGCTCGCGCACCGCGTCTTTCGCGGACGCGAGCACCGCGTCTCGAGCCGCTTTCAGATCAGCTCCCGGTGCAGTGAGCTGCACCGACTCTCCACCAGCGCGCACGGTCGCTTTGCCGTCGCGCGTCACCACACCCTCGATGAGTTCCATCACTCTCCCTTTCCGTCAGTCGGACTCGGTTCCGGAGTGGCAGTCGGGGTCGGCTGCTGCACCTCCAGCACGTAGTAGGCGTTTCCATCAGAGCCGTGAGCTGCGCGCACCACGGCGCGGCCGTCCGGCAAGATCACATCGGGGATCACGGCGCCGCTGCGCATCGGCAGCGTCGTGCCGTCGGGCGAGATCCGCACGCGGTCGTCGCCGCTCTGCTCGGTCCAGCCGAACCCGGCGCGGGCGGTCACCGTCCCCTGCTCCGCCTCCGTCACCGTTCCGGTGTTGAGGTCGAGCAGGAGAGATCCGATGCCGACCAGACCAGCAGATGCGTCGACGGTCGCTGTACCCGACGATCGCCCCGTCGCGTCGAACGTGCTCTCACGGGTCAGACGGCCGGCCTCGTCGACGGCATCGACCGTGTAGGTCTTGGGGCCGAACCGATCAGCCCAGGCAAGGATCAACCGGCCGTCGACGAACGCCACGATGCGCGACAGCGACAGTCCCTCAGCCGGTGCCCCCAGCGCCACCGCCTCGGGCAGAACCGGACTGTCGGAGGTCGTGACCCACAAGCTCGACTGCTCCACGCTCACGCTGACCAGCCCCTCGCCCACGGTCCCGATCGGGACCGACGTCGCCGGCACCTGCCGACGCTCCCACGCGCGTCCGACCAGCACCGCCCCGGCCTGCCCAGGAAGTTCAGCGAACGGGACATCGCCAAGGATGATGTTCCGCGCCGACGTCTCCCCGTTGGTGAGCACCTTCCCCGTCGACCGATCGATCACGCTCACTCCAGTGTTGGAGCGGGCGGCGTAGATCACATCGGAGTCGGCCGGCGCGTAGAGCTCGGTGACGTTTCCCGCCGTCCCCGAGCGCCAGAGCTGGCGGCCGGTCTTCGCGTCCACTGCGATCACGTCTGCGCCGTCCGCGAGAACCAGCACGTCACGGCCGGCAAGGATCGCGGCTGCGTCTGGCTTCTCCGCCTCGATCACCCACCGGGCATATGTGTCCCACCCGGTCGGGGCCGACACTGGCAGCTGGCCAGGATCAGGCGCCGGCACTTCGTCGACGGCGGCAGGCTTGCCGACCACCGGAGTCGGGAGCATCCCGCGCGGGACAACGACCACGGCGATCGCCACCGCCGCGACGACGCCCACGCCGATCACGAGCCACCACTGCCGAGGCACCGTCGACAGGCGGCCGCGGAAGAAGCTAGAGCCCCGGCGGGCCTGCTTCTCCTCTCCCCCGGTCTCCAGCTCCTCCAAGGTCTCCGCTTCGGCGTCGACGACCATCATCCACACGTCGCCGTCAGGGGTGATCCCCTGAACCCGGCAACGGGGGACGTTGAGCCGTCGAGCGGCGGCCGCCGCAGCGGCGCCCGCCGCCGTCGCGAGATCCGGGTACGCGGCGACACGGATGGGCTCGCCCACGCCGGCGGCATCCGCAACGGCCATGTCACCGTCGAACGTCAGGCCGATGACAGGCCATGCCGGTACTGCGTTCTTCCTACTCACGTCGCCTCCCCCCGAGGTCTGTGATGCCGGCCACCGTGCCCGACACGCCTATCAGTAAAGCCGACCCCTCTGACCCACGCTGAATCTGTCCCCCATTTGGGGGACACGCCCCATAACACCGAAATTCCGGCGATGTGATCCCCCTGGCTGCTGAGCGTGCGCCCCTCGCCGGGGGAATCGGGGCGGAGTAAGATGAGCATACCTACATTGTAACAAGGTAGGTCGTAACATGATAGGTCATGTGTGAGTGGTGAAGATCTAAGGGGCACGGCCGCCAGTCGGGCACAATGGCTCCTATGCCTGGTTTTGTCCCCACTCCGCTCGGAGAAAACGTGGAGGCAGCCATCGACATCCTCGGGAACCGCATCAGGGTCGCGATCCTTGGATACCTCCAGGCGCACGGCCCTGCCCTCCGTGGCGAGATCGCCACAGCGCTGGGCCTAGTACCCGGCACCGTGTCCAGCCAGCTCGGCGTGCTCCTTGACGCCGGAGTTATCACCACCGACCCGCCCGCCGAACAGATCCGGCCCGGAAGCCGCGTCCGGTACGTCGCAGTACCTGAACGCATCGACCATCTGTACCTGACCCTCGGGCACGCGCTCGGCGTCACCCTCGACCGCTGATCGGCCAACCCTCAACTTGGGATTGAGCCTCGGCGTGTCTCTGCTGGTTAACACTAGCCCTAGCGCTATCGTCGCCTACATGGCACCGAGACTCCCCCGCGGCACACGGGTCGAACCCGTGACGGCGGGCTGGGAAATCGAGAAGGCCACCCGCGAGCGATTCAACGCGATCGCCGCACGCAGCGGCATGTCGGGCGGCGCGCTGCTCGACCAGCTCGCAGAGCACATGCCCCTAGACGAGCGAGGCCGGCCTATCTGGCTGCCCGCTGAGCCGCTGAGAGACGGGGAGCTGCCTATCGACGCCGCTTAACGAGGTGAGGCCCGCCAGCGGCGGGCCTCGAAGCTCTAGTGCCGGATCTGTCGAAGTTTGGCGACGGGAACAGATCAGGCGATGTGAGGAAGAACCGGCCGAGAGCCGGACCTTCGTTGTACCCCGAGGAGATGACCCTGGAGGTATCACCTATGGTAGCTCGTGCTGCCCAGATTTCAAGCACCATCGCCCGTGCTGACGGCGTGTCCCCCATTGGGGGGACATCGGGCGGTGTTACGCGGCCGCCGCAGCGGACGGATAGTCGGCGCCCTTCACGCGCGACCCGTCGACGGGGCGGCCTGGTGCTCCAGCCGGAGCCCGGTGCCTATGCCCGTGTCACGGTTGCGCCACCGTCCGACTGGCTCGCGGCCGCGGAGCACGTCATCGCAATGCCCTCCTCCGAGGCCCTGAGACGCCGTCTGCGCGTCGCAGGCGTCTCCACGGTGCTCCGGGCCTGCCGCGAGTGGGCGGCGGCCGCAGACCACTCCACAGGGCGCGGCGTGGCCATTTCGCACCAGACGGTCGCAGAGCGCATCGGATACGCCCACGCGACGGTCAAGCGCATCATGCGGTTCCTGACCCGTCTCGGGCTCATTGTCGAGGTCGTACGGGGCGCGAACCGGCTGACCCTGGAGCAGCTGGCCGAGGCCCGCGAACTCGGCGGGATCTCGCAGCGCTCGGTGGCGTCCACACGCGCCCTCACGATCCCTCGTTCTGTGGACGGCACCCCCCTACCTACTCCGCAACCAGTTCCCGAAGAATCACCGGTTAAGAGATCCCTGCCAAGGCGCGCAAGCGCGCACACGGCCGGCGCTCCGCGCCGTCGAGCTATGAATGAAGTGTTCGATTTGGGTGGTTCCCTGCCCAGCTGGCGGCCCGGAGTCCAAGACTTCGCCGCCGAGCTGGTCCGACGACTCCCCCGGCTCCTCTGGACATCACGCAGCGCACCCCGGCGGGTGCTCGTGCAGCTGCCCGACGGGCGCACGGACCTTCAGTGGGTCGGCGGCCGCCACATCGGTCAGGTGTGCAGCGTGATCGCACGGGAACGGCTCGTCGAGCGCGGCTGGACCGTCGCCCAGGTGCTCAAGCTCGTCGACGAACACCGCGCGACGCTGCGCGTCGACGTCGACCCCGCCGAGCAGCGCGACCCGCTCGCCTGGCTCGTCTGGCTCATCCGCCGCGCGATCGGGCAGGATCAGCTCTCCCCGCGCCTCCAGGCGCAGCGCGACCGCGACCAGGCCCGTGCGGAGAACGAGATCCGCCGGGCCGAGGCCGCACAGCGGCGCCAGGACATCGAAGCCCAGCGGCCCGAAATCGATCGGATCATCGCGGACATGCACCGCCGGTTCCCGAGGCGCCCCCGGCCCCGGCGCAGCTGACGGATGCTCAGAGGATGAATACCAGTGCGTTGAACAGCGCGTGCGCGACGATCGCCGCCCACAGGCTCCGGGTGGCGATCGCCACGACGCCGAAGATCGCGCCGGTCACGCCCGCAGACACCGCGTTCAGCAGCGACCAGTCCAGATGCACGAGACCAAACAGCCAGCTGGTGCCGACGAGGGCCGCCACGGTGACGATCCCGCGAACCCACCGGTTCGACGTCGACGCCCCGACCACGGCGACGGCCACCAGGAGCGCGCCCCGATAGGCGATCTCTTCCGGCGCCGCAGCGTAAGTCGCGAAGAACACCGCCGGCACCCACGCCGGGGCGCCGCCCATTGCCTCGACTCGAGCATCCGTCGCCGGCACGCTCTCCGCGAGCACGGGCACCAGGCCCAGCAGGTAGCCGGCCCCGAACGCCACAAACGCGGCGATGACGCCCAGGCCGACCGCGGCGGCCAGACGGCGGCCGCTGAGGAACGCGAGGCCGAACACATCACGCAGCAGCCGACGAAACAGCGCCCACGCGCGGGACAGCACCCGCCGAGCGCGGCGCCGCAACGGCGGCTCCCAGACCACCAGGTTCAGCATGACCACCGCGATCGCGGCCATGCTCACCCCGAAGACGCCGATCCGCACGAGCACGCTCGGCGATTCGAACGGCGTCACACCGGGTAGTGAATTGGCGATCGCGCCACACACCGCGGCCGACACCATCCAGAGCGCCGCCCACAGCAACAGCATCACCATCGCATTCTGCGCGCGGCCCAGCAGGAGCATGCCCCTCCGCGACCGCACCCCGGCGATGAGACCGGGCGCCGGCGCCGAGGGCTCCGGCAAAGATGCAGTGACGTCGGCGGAACTCATGGCAAGCATCCTCCCACCGCCCTCCGACACGACCACGCTGCCCCGACCCCAATGTGCACAGCCAGCTACCGCCCGGCTGCCTGCACACAGTGGGGACGGCCTCGCACGTCACGACCCAGCCGGTGACGGTTTCTTCGCTGATGACGAGGGGGTGGATCGGGAAAGTGCAACGTCACGAGCCCCGGAACGTCCCAGCCGCGCGGCTGACGTCCGCCCCGAGCCGCCTACCGACGTCGAGCGCATGCGGGAGAGATCCCGAGGTTGTCGCGCTGCGCCACGGGGATACCCAGCCCTACCGGACACCCAGCAGCCCCGGCGCGTACGTTCCCGAGAAAACACAACCAGAACACTAGACAGTATTGACCAACTAGACTAACCTGAGAGTAACAACACGGCAGACCACCGGGACTAACCACCCCACATCGACAAGGAGCACATCATGAATACGCACGAGATCGCCAGCCCCTACAACACCGGCGAACGCCTGGAGCCGTTGCCCTGGGTGCGTGACGGACTGACTGGAACGGCAGAGCCCCGACCCTCCGAACTCGACGACGACGAGGGAACCACGATCGCAACCGTGCACATCGAGGGCGAAGCGCAGCGGCCCGAAGACGTCTTCGTCATGAAGATCGACGGCGTGAACGCGCCTCTGGTGATCCACGGCCCCGGCGGCGAGTACATCGCCACCATCCAGCCCCACTAAGCACACACCAGGAGGGGCGGCCGCAGCGGTTCGCCCCTCCCCCGACCGTGAGGCCCCACCTATGAGCATCCGAATCCTGGTCACGTACAAGGTGAAACCGGCTATCTGTACAGCGAGACTGACCTCAACCTCCGCACCCTGTACGGCGTCACCTTCGACGAGCGGCGCACAGCCAACTACCCAACCCGCGCCCGCGCCGAGCGCATGGCGGCGAAGATCGCGCACCGGTTCGAGCGCGTCGAGATCGAGGAAGAAGAATAAACACAACTACTAGACAGCATTGACCAACTAGACTAGACTGAGAGTAACGACACGGCAGACCACCGGGACTAACCACCCCACATCGACAAGGAGCACATCATGACCGCGAAGCGCCAGACCAGCCGCAAGGGCCGCACTCCCGAGCAGAAGCGGGCCGAGATGGAGGAGCTGCACAACACGCTGACGGCCGCCGTCGAGCAGCTGCGCGACTCCGAGACCTGGACTGCCTACCTGCGGTTCGCGCGGTCCTTCCACCGCTACAGCTTCGCTAACCTCCTGCTGATCTGGGCGCAGCGCCCCGAGGCCACCCAGGTCGCCGGCTACCGGGCTTGGCAGGCGAAGGGCCGCCAGGTGCGCAAGGGTGAGCGCGGCATCCGGATCTACGGCACGGGGACAGTCAAAGTCGCAGCTGACGACGAGGAGAACGGCGAGGAGGTCGAGAACGGCCGCCGCCGGGTGTTCTTCCCCGTGAGCGTCTTTGACATCGCACAGACCGAGGTGATGGAAGGGCACGAAGACGTGTCCGAGCTTGCCCACCCGCTGGCCGGAGAGGATGAGGGCGGGATCCTCGCCCGCGTCGTCGACCACCTGACCGCATCGGGCGCCGTGGTCGAGATCTCGCCGCTGACGGCCGCCAACGGGTACACCGCACCGGCGTCCGAGGGGCCGATTCGCGTGGTGATCGCTGACCACCTCTCCCCCGCTCACCAGGCCAAGACCGCCCTTCACGAGGCCGCGCACATCGCCCTGGGTCACGTCGAGGACCTGGCCGAGTACGTCGAGCACCGCGGCCGCTACGAGGTCGAGGCCGAGAGCGTCGCCTACGTCCTGGCGGGCATGCTCGGGCTCGACAGCACCGCCTACAGCGTCGGATACGTCGCCGGATGGGCCGAGCGCGCCGAGGCCGACGTGATCCGCGACAGCGCAACCCGCGTCCTCGCCGCGGTCCACGCCCTGGCCGACGCGCTGCGCATCGACGCCGAGCCCGAAGCCGAGCCCGAAGCCGAGCAGGCCGCCGCCTAAGACAAGTCGGGTCCGGTCCCCCGCGAGGAGGAGCCGGACCCGACTTCAACACGGCAGCCGGTTACCACACCGGCAGCACCCCACCAGGATACCGCCACCGCAGACAATCGAGATCAAGACTAGACAGTATTGACCAACTAGACTAGACTGATAGTAACAACACGGCAGACCACCGGGACTAACCACCCCACATCGACAAGGAGCACATCATGACCACCATTACCGGAGTTCGGATCGACGCCGGCGTCGACGAGAAGATCCAGCACGTCCACCTCGACGGCCGCGCCCTGCTGCGCGCCCTCTACGACACCCTGAGCTGCGGCACGATCGAGACGGCCGCGCTGCGCGGCGGCCTCGATGCGATCTTCGACGAGGAAGGGAAGATCACAGGCGCCGAGCCCAACCACCACGCGACCGCCGTGGCGCTGCTCCTCGGTGCCCGATTCCTCCCAGGCGACTACCTCGCCGGGCCGGTCGTCTTCCTCGGAGTGACAGAGGACGGCGAGCACGTCACACCCACGCCGACCCAGCACCGGGCGATCCTACGGGCAATCGTCGTCGCCCGAGGGTAGGGCGGGTGGGGGAGTGGCCGGAGCATCAAGCCCGGCCGCTCCCCGCGCCGGGCTCCGCCCGGACGGGCGCCGGCGTTCCGGTGGGGGGAGCCCCACGCCGGCGACATCCGACCCAGCCGACGCCGGTTTCTTCGCTGATGACGACGGGGTGGGATTTGGAGGGGGAGAAGTACCTAGGCCCTGGCCTGTCCCAGCCGAGGGAGCAGCGTCCGCCCCGAGCTGACTGCCGGAGATCGAGCATGCGGGGGCGTGGCCGAGGTTGTCACGCTGCGCCACGGGGATACCCAGCCCTACCGAACACCCAGCAGCCCCAGCGCGTACGTCCCGAGAAAAACAGAAAGAAACACTAGACAGCATTGACCAACTAGACTAGACTGAGAGTATCAACAAACCAGACCACTAGGCATGTGGGACGGCGACCAGGAGGGATAGGGGACATGGAACCTGTGACGGTCTACACGACGGGTCCGAGCTGCGTGAAGTGCACCATGACCAAGCGGATGCTCGACGGGGCCGGCATTCCGTTCGTCGAGGTGAATGTCAGGGAGAACCCCGCCGCCTACGCCTACATCACGGAAGAACTGGGCTACAGCATGGCGCCGGTCGTCGTCGTCGACGAGCAGGACCACTGGTGCGATGTTCGGCCGGATCAGATCGACCGCATCGCCAAACGAGCGATATTGCCGTCTGATGCAACATGAAAGACGACCATTCTCGGATCATTTTTCGCGCGGAAGTCGTCGATCGCAGCGTGGGAGTTCGGGTTTAACGCTGAGCTCGCGACTTGGTTGGCTCAGTTGCATCAATGTCCGGTCTGATGCATGATGAGGTGTGCTTGATCCCGACCCATTGCCCTCTCGCCTGGCAGCGCGAAACGTTATTCACCTGGACCCTGAGCGCGCAGTGTTCGATGCGATGTTAGAGGGGTGGCGGGCGCAGCAGACGGCTCGCTACCTCAAAGTGCCGACGATCAAGGCGCGGGAGCGTCTTGTGCGGCGGTTCGCGGAGTTCACTGGCCAGTACCCGTGGCAGTGGACGCCGGCGGAGGCCGAGGCATGGGTGAGCGAGCTGCGTTCGGGTGTGAAGCCGCTCACGGTATCCACCCTGCGCGGCTACGAGATCGACATCAAGATGTTCTGCGAGTACCTCACTGACACCCGGTACCAATGGATGACGAAGTGCGAGGAACGTTTCGGGGTGACCCCAAGGCAGGTGTTCCACGAAGACAACTCGATCGTGCACGTCAGCGACTATGAAGGCGACGCTGGCCGGCGACCGTTGACCTACGACGAGGTCCAGGCACTGTTCGACGCGGCCGACGGTTTGGCCGCCCGGATCCGCGCACGACGGCGAAAGGGCGCCGCGCAAGCTGTTCGCGATGCGGCACTGCTGAAATGCGTCTACGCGTATGGGTTGCGCCGCCGGGAGGCGGTGATGCTTGACCTGGTGGACCTGCGACGGAACGCAAAGCTTCCGCAGTTGGATCGGTTCGGGGCGCTGTCAGTGCGGTACGGCAAGGCAAACCGCGGTGGCCCGCCCAAGCGCCGCACCGTCCTGACGGTTCCGGAGATGGGCTGGATCGCCGAGACCCTCGCCCACTACCTCGAGGAGGTTCGTCCCGCCTTCTGTTCCTCCCGGTCATCACCGGCTCTGTGGTTGACCGAGCGCGGAACGCGGATGAGTAGACGGGCCGCGAACGAAGCGTTCTGCACCGCCCGGGACGCTGCCGGTATCGACTCCACGCTGGATCTGCATTCGCTGCGGCACTCGTACGTCACCCACCTGGTGGAGTTCGACTACCCGGAACGGTTCATCCAAGAGCAGGTCGGGCACTCGTTCTCCTCGACAACCGCAATCTATGTGGGCGTTTCCAATGAGTACCGGAACCGTCTCCTCACCCAGGCCATCCACACAAGGTACGGCCTCGAGCTCCAGGAGGAACCGCGATGAAGGAAATGGACTACGTCTGGCACCTGCGCGCCAAGATGGCCGAGCAGGGCATGTTCGCTACGACAGATCTGCAGCCACGCCTCGCTGAACGGGGCGTCTCGCTCTCACGAGAGCAGACCTACCGACTCGTCACCGGACAACCGCAACGGCTGAGCATGTCGATCCTCGTTGCACTGTGCGACATCCTGGGGTGCACGCCCAACGACCTCATCGAGCCCCGCATCGTCGAGGCCTCGAACAAGAAGGTCGCGGGGGAGACCCTGTCGCCGAAGAGCCGGGTGACGTCCCGGCGCACGACCATCAGCCGCCCCGGCACAGCTCAGTGAAAGCACTCCCGGAGCATCCTTGCTCCGCATGCGGTGTGACCGCACCACGCTCCAAGAGGCTCGCCGATGGAGGCGGATTGTGCCGCCCGTGCTACAACATCAGCAGGCGCGAGGAATGCTCACGCTGCCACCGGTCACGAACACCCACCGCCCGAACGAGCGACGGCGCCCCACTCTGCAGCTATTGCGCTCGACCCAAGCGGGCCTGCGCGGGGTGCGGCCGCGTGGACCACGTCACCGCCGTCGTCAACGGAGACGACTATTGCCAGCGCTGTTACCACGCGCCTGTCCGGGCATGCGGGCGCTGCGGACAGGAACGACCAATCGCCACACGCCGCCAGAACGGCCTTACCGATCTTTGTAGAGCCTGCTACCAGACCACCGAGACGGAGTGCGTCGATTGCCATCTCACGCAGCCGGTTCACACCACGACGTGGCCGATCGGCCCGGTCTGCGCCGGCTGCTACAGGCGCGTGCTCCGCGCCCCGAGCACGTGTCCCTCCTGCGATCAGGTCAAGGCTCTCATCGGGGCTTCCGAGACGGGGGAGCGGATCTGCGGGCCGTGCGCCGGAGCAACACGGGACTACGTGTGTGCTCTCTGCGGTGCGGCCGGCGATCAACACTTTGAGCAAACGTGCATACGCTGCTCAGTTACCTTGAGCGTCAAGCAGCTACTCTCCGCGGCAACAGGCCATATCCCCTTCCCGCTCGCAGAGCTCCCGGCGGCGCTCGCGCGGCGCGGTCGTCCGGACTCAACCATGCGGTGGCTCCTCAGGCCCATCCCGAGAGCACTCCTGCAGAACATCGGCGCGGAGGCCTCCATCACGCATGCCAGCCTCGATGCATGCCCGCCGGGGCAGGCCAGACATCACCTCAGGTCGCTGCTGGTCGACGCGGGCATCTTGCCTCTTCGCGACGAACACACCGAGCGGCTCGGAACATGGGTGGACGAACTCGTAGCGACGCTCCCGCCGCACCACGCCGCCGTGATCGGCCCGTACGCGAATTGGAAGGTCCTCCGCACCGTCCGACGCCGCACGCGACGCAGGCGAACCTCCATTGGAGTAGCGGGCTCCGCCCGCGAACGAATTCGAGCAGCCGTTCGTCTCCTCCGTCACCTCGACCATGACGGCGGGGGCATCGGGGTGCTCACGCAAGACGTGCTCGACCGCTGGACCAACGGAAACCGGTCACGAAGCAGCGATATCGCCCCGTTCATACGTTGGCTGAACATCTCCGGCGTCACCGAGGGTCTCCGGGTCGAAGTCCAAAAGGCAGCGGACCCCAGCGAGATCAATCCTGAAGAATTGCACAGCACGCTGATTCGCGAGCTCATTTCCGGACAGACCACAGCAGATCTCGCGACCAGGGTCGCGGGCCTCCTCATCCTCCTCTACGGCGCTCGGACAGAAAGTGTCCACAGGCTCACGACCGCCGACATCAGCACGGCAGAAGGACGAACCTACTTGGCGATCGCGAAGGACCCTCTGGAGCTACCGTCGCCGGTCGCCCAGCTCATCGAACAACTCGCCGATATCGCAGAGCGGTCCGCGCGCGCGCAGACGCGAGCAGGACAGGCCGGCTACCTTTTCGCTTCCCCACGTAGATCCCATGAGCCCGTCCACCCCACCACGCTCGGGCGAAAGCTCACGCAGGCCGGGATCCACCCTCAGATCGCCCGCAACTCGGCGATGCTTACTCTCGCCAGCGACCTGCCAGCGGCCGTCGTGGCCACGCAAATGGGTCTCACCGCTCAGACCACGACGCGGTGGGCGCAGCGTTCGCAACGGGACAGCATCGAGTACCTCGTCGCACGCGCGTCTGCGAGGGACGGGGGCCCCTGATTGCCGCATCCGCACATTTCGTCTTTCGATCACTTCTCGACGTCTCAGAACTTCCCCAAAGGTCCATTTCCGGCGTGATCGCGGATCTCGCCCGGGCAGGGTTGGGGTCTGTCGGGAAGTTTGTGTGTGAGGGGTTCGGCGTGATCGGTTCGGCTTCGGTCGTCCGGGAAGATGAATCACGTCATGAACACTGAATTGAAGACACCAACTGAGCAATCCGAGACCGTCGATCTGCGAACCGGGGAGATCCTTCCTGCGCCGCCGAATATCACCGCGGTCGCGGAGCAACTCGTGGCCGCCGCTCGTGGTCAAGGGATCGAACTGACTGGCCCGAACGGGCTGCTGACGGGACTGACCCGGCAGGTACTGCAGTCCGCGTTGGAAGCGGAGCTGACCGAACACCTCGGCTACGACCCGGGCGACCGGGTCGGGAAGCAGACGCCGAACAGTCGGAACGGATCCACGCCGAAGACGGTGCGGACCGAGATCGGCGATCTCACGATCCAGGTCCCGAGGGACCGGGCGGGCACGTTCGCGCCGGTGGTGGTGCCCAAGCATCAACGCCGAATCGCGGGGTTCGACGAGGCGGTGATCTCTCTGTATGCGAAGGGCATGACCACCGGCGATATCGCTAAGCACCTCTCCGATCTCTACGGATCAGACGTCTCTCGTGATCTGGTGTCGACGGTGACCGACAAGGTGCTCGGCGACATGCAGGAATGGCAAGCCCGTCCGCTGGACGTCGTCTATCCGGTGGTGCTGATCGACGCGCTCGTGATCAAGGTCCGCGACGGGCAGGTCGCCAACCGGCCTGTCTACGTCGCTGTCGGCATCGATCTGGAGGGGCATCGTGACGTTCTCGGGTTGTGGATGGGACCGACCGGCGGGGAGGGTGCGAAGCAATGGATGAACATGCTCACGGAGCTGCGCAACCGTGGTGTCGCCGATGTCTGCATCGTCTGCTGCGACGGACTCAAAGGCCTCCCCGATGCGATCACCGCGATCTGGCCCCTCGCAACGGTGCAGCAGTGTGTCGTGCATCTCGTGCGGAACTCACTTCGATACGCGTCGAAGAAGTACTGGTCCAAGATCACCAGGCAGCTCCGCGAGGTCTATACCGCTCCGACCGTCGCAGCGGCCGAGGCGAGGTTCGCGGAGTTCGCCGAGCAATGGCGGAGCCTGTATTCGGCGATGATCCAGATGTGGGAGAACGCGTGGGGCGAGTTCGTGCCGTTCCTGAAGTTCCCGCCGGAGATCAGACGCCTCATCTATACGACCAATGGGATTGAGTCGCTCAATGCCAGGTTCCGGCAGGCCACGAGACGCCGCGGGCACTTCCCCAACGAGCAGGCGGCGATGAAGGTGCTCTACCTGACGGTGCTCGAGCGGCGCCCGAATCGCACGAACCCGACCGGGCAGATCGCCGGCTGGAAAGCTATCCTGAACACCCTGTCCATCACCTACGGCGACCGCCTAGGAATCAACTAAGCCGAAGCCCCGTACACAAAGGAACGGACAGACCCACGTCT
>NZ_JAMBDU010000027.1:0-52594 GCF_025143875.1 Microbacterium meiriae
GGCGGCGGCGCCCCGGCGCCGGCCGCCCCCCCGCGGCGAGGAAGGCACCGCGCCAGAGTCCGGCGACCTCGGCGCGGGAACCCGTGGTGAGGCGGTTCGGGAGCCCGCGGACCGGGCGGCGTCGCTGGTCGAGAAGCCCCGTCTGGCGGGCCAGCGTCTCCCCCTGCGCGATGACGCGGACGGCCCACCGGGCGCCGTCGTTGGCGGTGCTCGACTGCACCTGGGCGATCTCCGGACGGACGCCGTAGATCTCGGCGAGGTCTCGGGCCACACGACGGGCGAGGGTCTCGGCATCCACCTCCGCCTCCACCGCCACCCGGCCGGCGATGGAGTGCAGGCCACCGGCGAACCGGAGGATGGCCGTCACCTCAGCGACGCGCACCGTGGGGGGTGCATTGCGGATGCTGACGAGCTCAGCCTTGACGTCGGTGGTTAGTGCCACGAGACTCCTTCACGTTCACGCGCCGGGTCGCGACGCAAACCTCCAGCTTACTCGGTCGGGGGCCTATTCCCTGCCGAGGTCACGGTGGCGGACGTTGACCGCGACGCCCGGGATTCCCGCCAGTCGACGGGCGAGCTCCTCGGACATGGCGACCGAACGGTGCTTGCCGCCCGTGCACCCGATGGCGATCGTGGAGTGGCTCTTGTTCTCGCGCTGATACCCCTCGAGGACCGGCACGAGAGCCTTCGCGTAGGCGTCGAGGAACTCCTCCGCGCCGTCGCGGGAGAGCACGTACTCCCGCACCGTCTCATCCTGTCCGGTGAGACCGCGCAGGTCTTCATTCCAGTACGGATTCGGCAGGAAGCGCATGTCCGCCACGACGTCCACATCGGTGGGAAGCCCGTATTTGAACCCGAAGCTGAGAAGCGTGACGCGGTGCCGGGCCTCGCCCTCCTCGGAGAAGATGTCGGACACCTTCGTCGCCAGCTGATGGATGTTCAACGCCGTCGTGTCGATCACGAGGTCTGCGGCCTCGCGGATCGGCGCCAGCCGGGTGCGCTCGATGCGGATGCCGTCGAGAAGCGTCCCGTCGCCCTGCAGAGGGTGCGGACGACGCACCGCCTCGAAGCGTCGGACGAGCACGTCGTCGGAGGCGTCGAGGAAGAGCACGCGGATCGATCCACGGGTGCGCAGCACTCGCGCCACGCCGGGGAAGTCGTCGAAGAGGTTGCGACCGCGGACATCGACGACCGCGGCGACCTTCGGCAGCGAATCCCCGCCCATGCCGGTGAGGTCGAGCAGCGGTCGGAGGATCTGCGGCGGCAGGTTGTCCACGACGTACCAGCCGAGATCCTCCAGCGCGTTCGCCACCGTGGTGCGACCGGCGCCGGACATCCCGGTGACGATGAGGAACTCGCCCTTCTCCCCGTCAGACATCGCTACTCACTGCTCCTTCTCCCCCTCGGCCTCCCAGCCTAGCGAGTGGACAGGTGCGTATGGATGTTCTGAGCCAGCACCGGGCCGATCCCCTGGACCTCTTGGATCTGATGGGGTTCGGCGGCGCGCAGCGCGGTGACCGAGCCGAAGTGCTTGAGGAGGACCTTGATCCGTGAGGCCCCGAGACCGGGGACCTCGGCGAGCACCGTCGTGATGTCCTTCTTGCGCTTCTTCCGCTGATGGACGATGGCGAAGCGGTGGGCCTCGTCACGAAGCCGCTGAAGCAGGTAGAGCGATTCGCTGGTCCGCGGAAGGATGACGGGGAAGTCGTCGCCGGGGAGCCAGATCTCCTCGAGGCGCTTGGCGATGCCGCACACGGCGATCTCGGTGTGCCCGGCGTCGCGGAGGGCCCGAGCGGCGGCCTCGACCTGGGGCTGCCCGCCGTCCACGAGCAGCAGCTGCGGCGGATAGGCGAAGCGAGGCTTGCGGCGCACCCCCGCCTCGCCGACGTCTTCCGCGACCACCTCGTCGGTGGTGGGATCGACGGTCTCCTGCTCTTCCGGGCGGTCGAGGTAGGCGAGCCGACGACGCAGCACCTGGTACATGGAGTCGGTGTCGTCGGTCGTCTCCGCGATGTTGAAGGTGCGGTACTGGTCCTTCCGCGGAAGACCATCTTCGAACACGACCATGGACGCCACGACATTCGTGCCGCCGAGGTGCGAGATGTCGAAGCACTCGATCCGGAGCGGCGCCTCCTCCATACCCAGCGCCTCCTGCAGATCGGTGAGCGCCTGGGTACGGGCGACGTAGTCGCTGGTACGCCGGGTCTTGTGCCGGATCAGCGCCTGCTGGGCGTTCAGCGTGGCCGTGCGCATGAGATCAGCACGCTGACCACGATGCGCCACCGCGATCTCGACCTTCCGGCCTCGGCGTTCCCGCAGCCACACCTCGAGCTCGGACGCATCGTCGGGGAGCACGGGCACCAGGATGCGACGCGGCACGTCCTGAGCTTCCCCGTACGCCTGCTGGAGAACCTGCTCCACGAGCTCTCCGCCCGTGATGTCGATCTCCTTCTCGATCGTCAGAGCACGCACGCCGCGGACACGACCTCCGCGGATGACGAAATGCTGCACGGCGGCCGCGAGTTCGTCCTCGGCGATACCGAACAGGTCCGCGTCCTCGTCCGCGGGCAGCACGAGAGCGCTCTTGCCGAGCACGGCCTCGATCGCCGAGAGCTTGTCGCGGTACTTCGCCGCCGCCTCGTAGTCCATGGCGGCCGACGCGGCGAGCATGCGCTGGGTGAGTTCCCGGGTGAACCGCTCGTCGCCACCCGCCATGAAGGCGACGAAGTCGTCGACCATGGCCCGGTGCTCCTCGATCGACACCGTCATCGAACACGGCCCGCCGCACTTGCCGATCTGCCCCGGGAAGCACGGGCGTCCCGTCTGCATCGCCCGCTTGTAGCTCGCGTCGCTGCACGTGCGGATCGGGAACGCCTTGATCATCAGGTCGATGGTCTCGTGCACCGCCCAGACCTTCGGGTACGGGCCGAAGTAGCGGGCGCCGGGGATCTTCCGGTTCCGGGTCACGAGCACGCGCGGCGCCTCGTCCCCCATCGTCACGGCCATGAACGGGTACGACTTGTCGTCCCGGTACTTGACGTTGAACGGCGGATCGAACTCCTTGATCCACATGTACTCGAGCTGCAGCGAGTCGACGTCCGTGGGTACGACCGTCCACTCCACCGACGCCGCCGTCGTCACCATCCGGCGCGTGCGCTCGTGCAGCGTCCGCAGCGGAGCGAAGTAGTTCGACAGCCGCTGACGGAGGTTCTTCGCCTTGCCGACGTACAGCACGCGGCCGTTGGCGTCACGGAACCGGTACACCCCCGGGTCGGTCGGTATCTCGCCGGCCCGGGGTTTGTACGGCAGGACGTCGGCCATCAGCTGGCCTTCCGCGCAGAGCGCCCCTCACCCAGGATCTCGGCGAGGAACTGGCCGGTGTGGCTCTCCTCGACCCGCGCGATCTGCTCCGGCGTGCCGGTGGCGAGGATCGTGCCGCCGCCGGAGCCGCCCTCGGGACCGAGGTCGATCACCCAGTCGGCCGACTTGATCACGTCGAGGTTGTGCTCGATGACGATGACCGTGTTGCCCTTGTCGACCAGACCGTTCAGCACCTCGAGGAGCTTGCGCACGTCTTCGAAGTGCAGACCCGTCGTCGGCTCGTCGAGCACGTAGATGCTCCGACCGTTGCTGCGGCGCTGGAGCTCGGTCGCGAGCTTCACGCGCTGCGCCTCACCGCCGGAGAGCGTGGTCGCCGACTGCCCGAGGCGGACATATCCCAGCCCCACATCGACCAGGGTCTTCATGTAGCGGTGGATGGCCTGGATCGGCTCGAAGAACTCGGCCGCCTCCTCGATCGGCATCTCCAGCACCTCGGCGATGTTCTTGCCCTTGTAGTGCACAGCAAGGGTGTCGCGGTTGTACCTCTTGCCGTGACACACCTCGCAGTCCACGTACACGTCCGGGAGGAAGTTCATCTCGATCTTGATCGTGCCGTCACCGGAGCAGGCCTCACAGCGTCCGCCCTTGACGTTGAAGCTGAAGCGCCCGGGCTGGTAGCCGCGGACCTTCGCCTCGGGCGTCTCGCTGAAGAGCGTGCGGATGCGATCGAAGACGCCGGTGTAGGTCGCCGGGTTAGATCGCGGGGTGCGGCCGATCGGCGCCTGGTCGACGTGCACGACCTTGTCGAGGTTGTCGAGCCCGGTCACGCGCGTGTGCTTGCCCGGCACCGTCCGCGCCCCGTTGAGTCGCGAGGCGAGCACCTGGTACAGGATGTCGTTCACGAGGGACGACTTCCCGGATCCGCTGACGCCCGTGACCGCCGTGAGCACGCCGAGCGGGAAGTCGGCCGTGACGTTGCGGAGGTTGTTGGCGCGTGCGCCCACGACGCTCAGCATGCGCTTCTTGTCGATCTTCCGGCGCTTCGCCGGCATCGGGATCTCCCGACGGCCGGAGAGGTAGTCGCCGGTCATGGAGTCGGTGTCGGCGAGCAGCGCGGAGTAGGGCCCGGAGTGGACCACGGCGCCGCCGTTCACGCCGGCGCCCGGACCGATGTCGACCACCCAGTCCGCCGCCTCGATCGTCTCCTCGTCGTGCTCGACGACGATCAGGGTGTTCCCCAGGTCGCGCAGAGTGAGCAGTGTCTCGATGAGTCGACGGTTGTCGCGCTGATGAAGGCCGATGGAGGGCTCGTCCAGCACGTAGAGCACCCCGGTCAGGCCGGAGCCGATCTGCGTCGCGAGCCGGATGCGCTGCGCCTCACCACCCGACAGGGAGCCTGCGGAGCGGCTCAGGTTGAGGTACGACAGCCCCACCTGGAGGAGGAAGTCGAGACGCAGGCGGATCTCACGGAGCACCTGGGCGGCGATCTTGGCCTCGCGCTCGGTGAGCTGCAGCTTCTCCATGAACGCCCGGGCGTCGGCGAGACTGAGGTGCGAGACCTCGGCGATGGAGTGACCGTGCACCTGCACGGCCAGCACCTCGGGCTTCAGCCGGTCGCCGTTGCACACCGGACACGGAACCTCGCGGAGGTACTCGCCCCACCGGCTGCGCTGCGTGTCGGACTCGGCCTGCAGGTACTGCCGCTCGATGTAGGGCACCACGCCCTCGAAGCCGGACGCGTACCGCATCTCACGGCCGTAGCGGTTCTTCCACTTGACGGTGACCTTGTAGTTCTCTCCGCGCAGCACCGCTTCCTTGACGTCGGAGTGCAGGTCCCGCCACGGGGTGTCGAGGGAGAAGTCGAGGTCTCGCGAGAGTCCTTCGAGCAGCCGCTCGTAGTACTGGAAGAGCCCCTTGCCCTGGGTGGTCCAGGGGATGATGACGCCTTCGCGGATCGAGAGGTCCTCGTCACCGAGCATCAGGTCCACGTCGACGGACATGCGCGTGCCGAGGCCCGAGCATGCGGGGCAGGCGCCGAACGGCGCGTTGAAGGAGAACGTGCGCGGCTCGATCTCGGTGAGGGTGAGCGCGTGTCCGTTGGGGCACGCCAGCTTCTCCGAGAAGGTCTGCCACGCGTCGTCGCCCTCGCCGTCCACGTAATTGATCTGCACGACGCCGCCGGCGAGCCCGAGGGCGGTCTCCACGGAGTCGGTGACGCGCCCGAGGATGTCCGGCGAGGCGACGAGACGGTCGACGACCACGGCGATGTCGTGCTTGTAGCTCTTCTTGAGCGTCGGCGGCTCGGCCAGCTGGATGAGCTCGCCGTCGACGATCGCGCGCGAGTAGCCCTTCGCCCCCAGCTCGCGGAAGAGGTCGACGAACTCGCCCTTCTTCTGCGAGACGATCGGCGCCACGACCTGGTACCGGGTGCGCTCCGGAAGCTCCATGAGCTGGTCGGCGATCTGCTGCACCGTCTGGCGCTGGATCTTCTCGCCGCAGACCGGGCAGTGCGGCACGCCGATACGCGCCCAGAGCAGGCGCATGTAGTCGTAGATCTCGGTGATGGTGCCGACCGTCGACCGCGGGTTGCGGTTCGTCGACTTCTGATCGATCGACACCGCCGGGCTCAGCCCCTCGATGAAGTCGACGTCCGGCCGGTCGACCTGGCCGAGGAACTGCCGGGCGTAGGCGCTCAACGACTCGACGTACCGGCGCTGCCCCTCGGCGAAGATCGTGTCGAAGGCGAGGCTGGACTTCCCCGATCCGGAGAGGCCGGTGAAGACCACCAGCGAGTCGCGGGGGATGTCGATGTCGACGTTCTTGAGATTGTGTACGCGGGCGCCGCGGACACTGAGTTTTCCTGGGGAAGCAACGGGGACGATGGGCACCGAACAAGTCTACGAGGGGCCACGGACATCGGCTCCGAGAACGCCGTACGCGCCTGGTGCGGACGCCGCCGCGCCCGCCCGTCTCGCCGCACGGAGGGCGACCAGGATCCCGCCGAGCAGCGCCGCCGCGGCGAACGGAGCCAGGATCACGACCTCGGGGGTGTCCGGCCGCTCGGCGAGCAGCCAGACGCCGAACGCCAGCGGCTGCGCGATCAGCTGAACAGCGAGGAAGCGGCCGGCACTCGGAAGCAGGACGGACAGGGCCACGCGCGAGGAGAGCGGCACCACGAGGCTCAGCGACGCGCAGACATGCAGGGCGTGCACGAACAGCAGAGCCAGCGCGGTCCGGGAGGGATCCGGTTCCGAGAGGATCACGCCGAACGGGAGGCAGGCCAGCGCCACCCAGGCGGCGAGACTGCGGGGGATCGCGACGGCGACGGCAGCGGCGAGCACCGCGATGCCCTGCCACAGCGGGAAGGGGATCAGGAGCAGTGCTCCCCCGGCGGCCAGGGCGACCACTGCCAGCCGGAGGACGGCCCCCGGGACCGCGACACCGGCGCGGAAAGAGCGGACGGCGCGAGTCATCGGCGCCCCTTCCCGCGACGCGCAAGACGGCGGGCGGCACGGCGCATCGCGGCATCGAGACCACCGGACCACGGCACCACCTCGATGCCGGCATGTCTCAGCTCGGCCAGGACGTCGGTGCGCTCGGCGAGCAGAGTGCGCAGGGCGATCCGCTGCTCGCGACTGAGGCGGCTCTCCTCGGGAGTCGGAAGCACATCGACGGCGATGACGGCGTGGCCGGCGGCGCGCCAGCTGGTCGCCAGCCGTGCCGCCACCCCGTCGACGAACGTCGAGAGCACGAAGACGATCGACCCTGGCGGCACGGCCGGGGACCGCCGATAGGACGGATCGGTGCCGATGCCGGTCGCGGCGATCGCGCGGCGCACACGGGCGAGGTGCCGGGCGCCACCGCCGGAGGGCAGCGAGAGGCCGTCCGGAGAGAGCGCGTGATAGGCCACGCGGTCGCCCACGCCGATCGCCGCGGTGGCGATGGCGAGGGCCGTTTCCCGCGCGAGATCGAGTGAGGTCACTCCGGAGCGATCGGGGTCGCCGCTCCCCCACGCGGCCACGGCGGCACCGAGATCTTCGGCGGTGTCGATCGCGAGCACGACCGACGAGTCGCTCAGCGCGTCGTCCCTGCGCACCAGGAGATCTCCTGGTCGACGTGCGGCGCGGGCGGTCGCGCGCCAGTCGACCCGACGGAGCTCGTCTCCGGGGACGAAGGGCTGGATATCCCGGAAGTCGCCACCCTGCCCCGGGCGGGAACCCGGATGCGACCCGTGCAGTCCGGTGAGCCGCGGCGCCACCGGGAGGCTGCCGATCCGCACCGCGCGCGGCGGCGCGTTCCAGGGGAGCGCCGTCCGAGGGACGATATCGGAGACCCACGCGCCGTCGAGACTCGACCCCCGCAGGGTCACGGCGAGCGGCTCACTCGGACCCGAATGCTGCAGCACGCCGCGCGCCGTGAGACAGGCCGTTCCCGGTCGGACATCCACGAGACCGGTTCGCTGCCCATCCTGATCCACGGCGATCTGCACCGCATCCGCCGCCAGCACCACATCCGCGGCGGTCTGCACTTCCGGGCGATCGACGCTGCCGGCCGCGTGCGCGCGCAGAGCGATTCGCGCTTCTCCGGGGCTCGGGCGGCGGAGGAGCGCCCACGCGGCGGCCAGCGCCAGCGGCAGGCCCATGGGACGATATCCGGACGGGAGAAGGCGAGCCCCACCGCGGCGATGATCGCCGCGCCGCCGATGCCGAGAGCGATGACCGGCGTCCGCCGCCAGGCGACCGCGGTCGCCGTCTGCACCGCCGCCTCGTCCGTCACGGGGCCGCCGCGACGGTCGGAGGCACGGCCGTCCGCGCCAAGGCCGCGTCGACGACCGTCCGCGGGTCCACTCCCTGTGCCCAGGCCTGCGGCGTCAGGGTCAATCGATGCGCGAGGACCGGCACCGCGACGCGCTTGAGGTCGTCCGGCCGTACATATGCCCGCCCGTCCAGCGCGGCGAGCGCGCGTCCGAGGAGGATGAGCGCCTGCGAACCACGCGGGGAGGCGCCGACGGCCACCGTCGCCGCCTCGCGTGTCGCCCGCGTGAGCTCGACACCGTATCGCACGACATCGCGGTCGACGTGGATGCCCTCGACCGCTGCTTGGATCCGCCGCAGGCCGTCGGCGTCCACTACGGGCTCGACCTCGACATCCGGGCTCTGCCGCTCCACACGGTCGAGGATGATCCGCGCTTCCTCCTCCGGCTGCGGGTACCCCACCGCGAGCCGCACCATGAAGCGATCGAGCTGCGCCTCCGGCAACGCGTACGTCCCCTCGTACTCGATCGGGTTCGATGTGGCGATCACGTGGAACGGACGCGGGAGCGGAAACCTGTTGCCCTCCACCGTCACCTGGTGCTCGGCCATCGCCTCGAGCATCGCCGACTGTGTCTTCGGCGTCGTCCGGTTGATCTCGTCCGCAAGCAGCAGTCCCGTGAAGATCGGACCGGGGCGGAAGGCGAAGTCCCCGGTGAAAGGCGCGTAGACGTAGGAACCGGTGACATCGCCCGGCAACATGTCGGGTGTGCACTGCAGCCGACGGAAGTCCAGCCCGAGCGCACCCGCGAGGCTGCGCGCGGCGAGCGTCTTGCCGAGGCCGGGAACGTCCTCGAAGAGCACGTGGCCGCCCGCCAGGATCGCGGCCAGCGCGATCGTCAGGGGCTCGTCCATCCCGACGACGGCCGTCTTGACGCCCGCGAGCACGCGGCGTCCGACATCGGCGATCTGCGTGGTTTCGTCGGTGGTCATGTTGTCTCCTCCGTGTCGATGGGGATGCGGTCGAGGGCGTCGAGGACGCGCTCGATGTCCACGCGTTGCACTTCTCGCGCATGCAGGGAGGCGCGGACACCGTCTCCCAGCACCGCGTCGATACGCGGGTGGTCCTGAGGGTCATCGAGGTCGAGGCCGAGATGCGCGAGGCGCCGACGGACCACGCCCTGCACGCGTCGGACGACGACATGGCCCGCGACGCCGGTGCGGGTGTTGATCGCCCACGCCAACCGCGACACGTCCGAGCCACGGCCCTCCGCTCGGGGCGCCTCCGGCGGCCACACGACCACCTCGTCGACGAAGGCCTGGCGGGTGGCCGCGACGATAGCGAGCAGGATGAGGGTCCATGCGACGGCGAAGGGGGCGGGCACTCCGAAGGTGAGCATCACGACGAGAAGACCAGCGGCGACGAGGGCGCTGAGGAGAGCCAGGACGATCCTCCCTCTCATCGCCACCCCGCCTTGATGCCGCGAAGCGCGTCGGCGGCGCTCCGCCGGTCGCCTTCGTCTGCGATCAGCCCGCCGAAGCGCACCCGCTCATAGAGGCGTTGCAGGACCGCGACGTCCGCGGCGATGCCGTGGCGCCCGCCGATCACCCGGGCGGTGAATTCTGCCGGCGTCTCCGTCGGAGCGCGCCCCTGACCGGCGTCGGCGGCGGATTCCTCCAAGCCGATCCACGCCGCGACGATCGCGTCACCGGGTACTGGTCGTTCGCTGACCGTGCGAAGCGCATCGGAGACCCCGCGGCGGATGGTCACCTCGTCAGGGAGGATATCCGGCGACGTGGGGCTGGCACCCGGCCCGGCAGCCGCGGCATCGCGGCGTGCGAGCGGACGGTCCCGCCACAGCCGCACGAGGAATCGGATGAGCTGGCGAACGACCACGACGACGAGCGCGAGGACGGCCAGCCCCAGCACGAGACCGAAGACCATGCCGAGCACCTGCGCGAGAACCGGATCCCCCCATGATTCCGGAGGCAGCGGTGTCTCCGTCGCCGTCGGGGCGGGGAGCACGACGTTCTCCTGGGGCGGCGATGTGCTCTCGGCCTCCGTCGACGCGAACTGCGGGGTGCCCTGCACGGCCGCGGCGAACATGAGGAGACCGAACAGTCCGGCCACGGCGGCGAGGCCGAGGAGCATCGGCGGCCCCGGTCGACGCACACGCTCCGGCGCGGGGACCGGAGGCTCGGGGCGCGACATGCCTCCCACCCTAGGGGTGCGCAGGCGAGCACCAGCGCTTCATATCGGGATGCCGCGGAACGGTCAGGGGTGGGCGGGGCGGGGCCCCGCGAAGGCGCCCAGTCCGTCCCGCAGTGCTGCCACCTCGTCGATGTCCATCCCCACGGCGGCCATCACCTGCCGCGGCACGTCCACCGCCCTGGCACGCAGGGCAGCACCGGCATCCGTGAGCGTGATCTCGAGTCGGCGTTCGTCCTCGCTGCTGCGCTGGCGGGCCACCAGGCCGTCGGCTTCGAGCCGCTTGACGAGGGGCGACGCCGTCGCGGGCTCCAGCGCGAGGTCGGCGGCGAGGTCGTTGAGGGTTCGCGGAGCCCGCTCCCAGAGGGCGAGCATCACCAGGTACTGCGGATGGGTCAGCCCGAGCGGCTCGAGGATCGGCCGGTAGATCGCCACCACGTTCCGCGCCGCCGTGACCACGGCGAAGCAGAGCTGGTTCTCGAGGCGGAGCAGATCATCGGTGTCGGTCACGATCCCGACTATACATCTGCACGAATCATTAGTACACTAATCAACATGTCACGCGACTCCAGCCGGCCCCCTCTTCGCACCCGCATCCGCGAAGCGGGGGGCCTCTATGCCTGGGTGAACACCAACCTCGTGCGTCTTGCGGGCCCGGCCTCCGTCGGGCCCTACGAGAAGACGCCGCCGCCGAGCGCCGCGGAACGCGCCGAACGCGCCTGCCCGCTCTGCGGAGCACCGATGACGGAACACGAGATCGACCGCTCCGGGCCGAAGACCCTGGTGCACTGCCCGTAACTGCTCGGGTCAGTCGCCGTCCGCGGTGGCGGCCCCCACGGACTCTCGGGCCATGTCGATCCACATCATCAGCGCCGCATCATCGGTGATCGCGGACGCGGCGACGTCGATCCAGCCCGACCCCATGGTGCGCGACCCCATCACGGCCCGAGAAGCTCCCGGCTGGGTCACGGCGACGGCCCCGTTCTCCTCATCCACGCGGACGAGGAGCGTGCCGTCCTTCCGTGCTCCGACGAGGATGCGGCCCTCGTCGAGGAATGCCCTGGTTCCGAACATCCGCCTCTCCTCGATCGAGGGGTCAGCGCCGAGCAGCGCCCGGACTCGGTCCGCGAGTTCCTCTCCTGCCGCGTCCATCTGGTCTCCGTCTACGCGTGCCCGGCCCGCTCCATCGAGCGGAGCTCCTTCTTCATATCCTGCACCTCGTCACGCAGGCGCCCGGCGAGCTCGAACTTCAGCTCCGCGGCAGCGGCGAGCATCTGATCGGTGAGGTCCTGGATCGTGGCTTCGAGCTGCTGCGCTCCCTCGGCAGCGATGCCGGTGCGCCGCAGGTTCGGCGTGGGCGACTTGCCCTTGCCCGACGCACGGCCTCGCCCGGACATCAGCTCCGCCGTGTCCTGCCCCTCGCGCGCCAGCACCTCGGTGATGTCGGCGATGCGCTTGCGCAGCGGCTGCGGATCGATCCCGTGCTCTTTGTTGTACGCGATCTGCTTCTCGCGCCGACGGTCGGTCTCCTCGATGGCTTTGGCCATGGAGTCGGTCATGTTGTCCGCATACATGTGCACTTCGCCCGAGACGTTACGCGCTGCCCGGCCGATGGTCTGGATGAGTGACGTCCCGGAGCGGAGGAACCCTTCCTTGTCGGCGTCGAGGATCGCGACGAGCGACACCTCCGGGAGGTCGAGTCCCTCTCGGAGCAGGTTGATACCCACCAGGACGTCGTACACACCGGCGCGCAGCTCGCTGAGCAGTTCGACGCGGCGCAGGGTGTCGACATCGGAATGCAGGTAGCGCACCCGCACGCCGTGTTCCCCGAGGAAGTCGGTCAATTCCTCGGCCATCTTCTTCGTGAGGGTCGTGACGAGGACGCGCTCGTCCCGCTCCACGCGAAGCCTGATCTCCTCGAGCAGATCGTCGATCTGTCCCTTCGACGGCTTGACGATGATCTCCGGGTCGACCAGTCCCGTCGGGCGGATGATCTGCTCCACCACACCGTCGGCGATGCCCATCTCGTACTTGCCCGGGGTCGCCGACAGGTAGACGGTCTGCCCCACGCGGTTCTTGAACTCGTCCCAGCGCAGCGGTCGGTTGTCCATCGCGCTCGGCAGGCGGAAGCCGTGGTCGACGAGCGTGCGCTTGCGGGAGGCGTCACCCTCGTACATGGCACCGATCTGCGGCACCGTCACGTGCGACTCGTCGATGACGAGCAGGAAGTCGTCGGGGAAGAAGTCCAGGAGCGTGTGCGGGGGCTCCCCCGGCATGCGCCCGTCCATGTGGCGCGAGTAGTTCTCGATACCGGAGCAGAAGCCGAGCTGCTGCAGCATCTCCAGGTCGAAGGTCGTCCGCATCCGGAGGCGCTGCGCCTCGAGGAGCTTACCCTGCCGCTCGAACTCCTTGAGCCGCTCCTCCAGCTCGTGCTCGATCGTGCCGATCGAGCGCTGGATGACGTCGGTGCCCGCGACATAGTGCGAGGCGGGGAAGATCGGCACGGCGTCGAGCTTCTCGATGACCTCGCCCGTCAGCGGATGCAACGAGTACAGCGCCTCGATCTCGTCGCCGAAGAGCTCGATGCGGATGGCGTGCTCCTCATACACCGGGATGATCTCGATGGTGTCGCCGCGGACCCGGAAATTGCCGCGCGAGAAGTCGACGTCGTTGCGGTTGTACTGCATCGCGATGAACTGACGGATCAGGGCGTCGCGGTCGTACCGCTCCCCCACCTGGAGCGCGACCATGGCGCGCAGATACTCCTCCGGCGCGCCCAGGCCGTAGATGCAGGACACGGTCGACACCACGACCACATCGCGGCGGCTCAGCAGGGAGTTCGTCGTCGAGTGGCGAAGGCGCTCGACCTCCGCGTTGATCGAGGAGTCCTTCTCGATGAAGGTGTCCGTCTGCGGGACGTAGGCCTCGGGCTGGTAGTAGTCGTAGTAGGAGACGAAGTACTCGACGGCGTTGTTCGGCATGAGCTCACGGAACTCGTTGGCGAGCTGGGCGGCGAGGGTCTTGTTATGCGCCAGCACGAGTGTGGGGCGCTGCACCTGCTCGACGAGCCAGGCCGTGGTCGCGGACTTGCCTGTTCCGGTGGCGCCGAGCAGCACGATGTCGGTCTCGCCCGCATTGATGCGGGAAGCCAGATCGGCGATCGCCTGCGGCTGATCACCGGCGGGGGCGTACTCGCTGATGACCTCGAAAGGGCGGACACTGCGGGTGGGCTGCATACCTCAAGCGTATGCCGCCCCTCCGACATCGGGGCCGGCCGGGTCGGAAGCCTCCGGCGGGCGGCTGTCCTTCAGCGCGCGCGGAGCCGGTCCCAGAGCGCGTCGGTCTGATCCAGGGTGTGCTCGATCGACCCCGAGGTGTCGATCACGACGTCGGCGATCGCGAGCCGCCGTTCGTCGGAGACCTGGGCGGCGATCCGGTCGCGCGCGGCCTCGGGAGTCATTCCGCGCAGGCCGACGAGCCTCTCGAGACGGACGTCCTCCGGCGCATGCGCGACGACGATCTCATCCCAGGGGTCATCGACACGAGCCTCCACCAGGAGCGGAACGTCGTACACGACGACAGCCTCCGGGTCGGCGGCGAACGCCGCGTCGAAACGGCGCTGGGACTCTGCCCGCACCGCAGGGTGCACGATGGCGTTCAACTGAGCGAGCCGGTCCGGGTCGGCGAACACGGTCGACCCGAGGGCAGCCCGGTCGAGGGATCCGTCCTCGGCGATGACGGTGTCTCCGAACGTCCGCGCGATCGTGCGGAGCACCTCGGATCCCGGAGCTTGGACCTCGCGCACGATCTGATCCGCGTCGACGACGACCGCGCCGAGCTCGGTGAGCCGGTTCGCGATGGTGGACTTCCCCGACGCGATGCCTCCGGTGAGAGCGATGAGCGGCATCCGACCATCCTGCCACGCTCCGGGCCCGGGGCCGCACGACGCGGAAACGGAACAATCGGGAAAGCTTCGGCCCCTCTTGAGGAAGACTTGACAGTCCCCTGAGGTGTGCTGCGTAACGTCGAAACCATGACGAACACGGATGCCTCCACACGCCCTCACCGCACCGAGCGACGCTCCCGGCGACGCCCGATCATGGCGTTCGCGCTGGCCGTGCTCGCGACCGGCGGCATCGGCGCGGCGCTCACCAGCGCCGCGTGGACGGACAACACCTTCTTCAGCGCCCCCGCCGCGGGAGCCACCTTCAACCTCCAGGGTTCCGTCGACGGAACCACCTGGAAGGAGTCGGCGGCCAAGAACAGCATCGAGCTCGTCGTCCCCGCCGAGAAGCTGGCGAACCTGCTTCCCGGCGAGACCCGCACCATCAAGCTCTGGGTGAAGAACGTCAGTTCCGTCAACGCCGCGCTCACCTCCACCGTCGAGTACGCCCCCGGCACCACGGCGACCGACTTCACGGTCAAGCCGACCGCCACGATCACCGGACTCGCGGCGTCGCTGACCTCCTCGGGGTCCACCGCCGCCGATGAGTTCGAGCTCGTCGTCACCACTCCGGCGGACTGGGCGACCAGCAACCAGGGCAAGACCGGCACGATCCTCGTCACGGTCTCCGCGACCGCGACCAACTGACCACCCACCGCCGCAGCCGAGACGAAGGACGAATCGTGGTGCAGCTCCTCCGCCGGCTCGCCCTGCCCGTTCTCTGGACGCTGGCCGTCATGGGGGTGGGCTGCGGCGTCGTCTGGGGCGCCACGGCCATCGGAGTCCTCCAGCCGCTCGTCGTGATCTCGGGCTCGATGGAGCCCGAGATCATGACGGGCGATCTCCTCATCGCCACGAAGGTCCCCGCCGACTCTCTGGAGGTGGGTGACGTCGTCAGCCTGCCGAGCGCGCTGACCGACTCCCTGGTCACCCATCGCATCACCGCCATCGAAGCCGCCGATGGCGCGCGCACCATCACCATGAAGGGCGACGCCAACGAGTTCTCCGACGCTCTCGACTATCCGGTGAGCGGCGACGTGTGGAAGCCGGCGGTGCAGCTTCCCGGGTGGGGAACCGCGATCATGCGGATGACGACGCCCGCTGTCGCCCTCCCGTTGCTCCTCGGGCTCCTGGGGCTGCTCGGTCTCAGCATGATGAGCCCCGTGGAGCACCCGGCGCGGAAGCCCCTGACGACGTGACCCCGGCGCGACGACTGGTGGTCCCGCTGGCCGGCTTCGCCTTCGCGGTGGTGGTCGTCTTCGTGTCGCTCGCACAGGCGAGCGTTCCCACCACCAGCGCGGCGTGGACGGACCGCGCGGTCGTCAAGGGAACGGTGACGGCGGCATCCGCCTGGTTGTCCCCGTTCACGGGGAACACGTGCAAGGCGTACAGCAGCCCCACGGCCGCCCCCACCACCTGCGCGATCACGGCGATCCGCTACGAGGAGATCAGCGACACCTCCGGCCACTTCTACATCAGCACGAACGCCCCGGGCGGGTCGCACCACGTCGACGTCGACGTGGATCTGAAGAAGGCGACGGGCCTTCCCCGGACGTGGACCTCGTGGAACGCTGCGGGGGTGCTCCCGGGCAGTCACGTCACGCCGGACCCCGCGTGGACGTGCTCCTCGTTGCCCCGGCTCACCGGACGCAGCCTCGACTGGCACCTCACCGACCTTCAGGTTCCCGTGACGCTGCACCGCACCACGGCGGACACGATCTGCACCTGAGCCTCCTGGGCGCGGCGCAGCCCCCTCAGCGCGCGAGCAGCTGCCGTCGGGAGCTGATCACGCCGGTGTCGAAGCCGGCGAGATGCAGTCCGCCGTGGAAGCGGGCGTGCTCGATCTTGATGCAGCGGTCCATGACGACCGAGAGGCCCGCCGCCTCGGCGAGCGCAGCGGCCTCCTCGTTCCAGGAGCCGAGCTGGAGCCACAGGGTCTTCGCCCCGCTGTCGATGGCCTCCTGCGCGACCCCCGGGAGGTCGTCGTGACGACGGAACACGTCCACGATGTCAGGCTGCACGGGCAGGGCGCTCAACGACGGGTAGACCGGCTGTCCGAGGATCTCGGTCTCCCTCGGGTTCACGAGATAGACGTCGTAGTCCGTGCTGGACAGCAGGTAGGTCGCGACGAAGTACGAGGCCCGTGACGGATTCCCGGAGGCACCGACGATCGCGATGGATCGTGCCCGGCGCAGCAGCCCGAACCGCTGCGGCTGCGAGGGTCCGGTCCACGTGCGGCCCGGTTCGACGGTGACGGGAAGCGCGCAGCTGGTCGCGTCCGTGGTCGCAGGAAGGGTGCAGGCGTCGCCGGCGGAGGTCGTGCTCATCGGTGGGCTCCCGTCGCGAGGGTGAGGGCCTGATCGAGGTCCCAGATGATGTCCTCCGCGTCCTCCAGGCCGACGGAGATGCGGATCAGGTCGGGGCGCACGCCGGCGGCGACGAGCTGTTCCTCGGTGAGCTGGCGATGCGTCGTGGAGGCCGGGTGGATGACCAGGGTGCGGGCATCGCCGATGTTGGCGAGATGGGACGCGAGCTGCAGGTTCTCGATGAACGCCTCCCCCGCAGCGCGGCCGTCCTCGGCGGCGACCCCGAACGCGAACACGGATCCCGGTCCCAGCGGCAGGTACCGGGCGGCACGCTCATGATGCGGATGGCCTTCGAGCCCTGCCCAGGTGACGTAGGACACGCGGGGGTCTGCCGCCAGCCACTCGGCGACGACCCGGGCGTTGGCGAGGTGAGCGTCGATGCGCTGGGGCAGCGTCTCCACGCCCTGCAGGAGCGTGAACGCCGACTGCGGGCTCAGCGCCGGGCCGATGTCGCGCAGCTGCTCGGAGCGCAGCTTGGTGAGGAACCCGTACTCCCCGAAGTTGCCCCACCAGGAGATGCCGCCGTAGGAGGCCACCGGTTCGGTCATCTGGGGGAACTTGCCGTTGCCCCAGTCGAAGGTGCCCTTCTCGATGACCACGCCGCCGAGGGTCGTCCCGTGACCGCCGAGGAACTTCGTGACCGAGTGGATGACGATGTCCGCCCCGTGCTCCAGCGGACGCGCGAGGTACGGGGTGGCCAGGGTGGCGTCCACGACGAGCGGCACGCCTGCCTCGTGGGCGACAGCGGCGAGACCCTCGATGTCGGCGATCTCGCCCGAGGGGTTTCCGATCATCTCGACGTAGACGACCTTGGTCTCGGGACGGACGGCCGCGGCGAAGTCAGCCGGGTCGGAGGAGCTGACGAAGGTCGTCTCCACGCCGAAGCGACGCAGTGTCACGTCGAGCTGCGTGACCGTGCCCCCGTAGAGCTGCGCCGCGGCGACGACGTGATCGCCCGCGCCCACGAGGGCGGCGAACGTGATGAACTCCGCGCTCATGCCGGAGGCGGTCGCGACCGCACCGATTCCGCCCTCCAGCGAAGCCAGGCGCTCCTCCAGGGCGGCGACCGTGGGGTTGCCGATACGCGAGTAGATGTTGCCGTACTTCTGCAGCGCGAAGAGGTTTCCGGCGTCGGCCGCATCGTCGAAGACGAACGACGTCGTCTGATAGATCGGCACCGCCCTCGCCCCGGTGGCGGCGTCCGGGGTGCCCCCGGCGTGAAGGGCGCGGGTGCGGAACCCGAAACGATGGTCGTCGGTCATGATGTCCTCGATTCTGCGGCGAGAGCGCCGGCGATGTCGTCGACGGCCCAGGGGTTCTGCAGTGACGTCGTGTCGCCGAGCGCCTGCGGGGTCCGTCCCGCCCGCCGATCCTGTTCCGCGTCCCAGAGCTGCGCGAGGAGGCGGCGCATGATCTTCCCCGAGCGCGTCTTGGGCAGATCGGGCACGACGACGACGTGCTTCGGCTTCGCGACCGGACCGATCGAGCGGGCGACCTCAGCGCGCAGCGCGTGCGCGTCGATCTCCGCCCGGCCGGACGGGGTGACGAACGCCACGACCGCCTGCCCGGTGACCGGGTCCGCCACACCGGCGGACCCGGCTTCGCCGACCGTCTCGTGCGCCACGAGCGCCGACTCGATCTCGATCGTCGAGAGGCGATGACCGGAGACGTTCACGACGTCGTCGAGCCGCCCCAGGATCCAGATGAAGCCATCGGCGTCGCGGGTCGCCCCGTCTCCCGCAACGTAGTAGCCGCCGTGCGCCCCCACTCCGGCGTACGCGGACCAGTACGCGTCGCGGTAGCGCTCCGGGTTCCCCCAGACGGTCCGCGCCATCCCCGGCCACGGGCGCCGGACGACCAGGGTCCCGGATCGGCCCGGCGCCACCTCGTCACCGTTCTCGTCGACCACGGCGACGTCGATGCCCGGAAGCGGGACCGACGCGGAGCCGGGCTTCAGGGGCGTGATGCCGGGCAAGGGGGCGATCATCGCGGCACCGGTCTCCGACTGCCACCATGTGTCGATGACGGGGAGCTCATTCCGCCCGAAGTTCCGGCGGAACCACACCCAGGCCTCCGGATTGATCGCCTCACCCACCGTGCCGAGCAGCCGCAAGCTCGACAGGTCGTGTCCGCCCGGCAGTTCGTCGCCGAACCAGGTCATGAACGTCCGGATGAGTGTCGGCGCCGTGTAGTAGACCGTCACGCCGTAGCGCTCGATGATCTCCAGGTGCCGCTCGCGACGCGGAGTGTCCGGCGTGCCCTCGTAGATGACCTGGGTGAGCCCGTTCGACAGCGGTCCGTAGATCTCGTAGGTGTGCGCGGTGACCCAGGCGAGGTCGGCCGTGCACCAGTGAACGTCATCCGGTTTGGCGTCGAAGTGCGCCCAGTGCGCCCAACTCGCGTGCGTCAGGTAGCCGCCGGAGGTGTGCACGAGCCCCTTCGGCTTCCCTGTCGTGCCGGAGGTGTAGATGATGAACAGCGGGTGCTCGGCATCGAAGGCCTCAGCCTGGTGCTCGCTCGGTGCCGTGTCGACGACGTCGTGCCACCACACGTCACGGCCGTCGGTCCACGGGACGACCTGTCCGGTACGACGGAGCACGAGGACGTGTTCGAGGTCCGGCAGTCCCGCAGCGGCGGCGTCGGCGGCGGACTTGACCTCGGTCGCCGTCCCCCGCCGGAACTGGCCGTCGCTGGTCACGAGCAGCTTCGCCCCGGTGTCCTCGAGCCGGAACCGCACGGCCTCCGCGGAGAACCCTCCGAAGACGAGCGAGTGGACGGCTCCGATCCGCGCGCACGCGAGCGTGACGACCACGGTCTCCACGAGCACGGGGAGGTAGATCACCACGCGATCGCCCGGTCGGATCCCGAGGTCTTCCAGCGCGTGCGCCGCCTGGGCCACACGACGCTGCAGGTCGGCGTAGGTCACCGAGGTCCGGTCGCCCGGCTCCCCCTCGAAGTGGAGGGCGACCTTGTCTCCGCGTCCGGCATCGACATGCCGATCGACGCAGTTCACCGCGACGTTGAGCCGCCCGCCGAGAAACCATCGCGCCGCGGGGACCGCACCGTCGAGAGGCGGCTCCCAGTCGTGCACGAGGTGCCAGGGCTCGACCCAGTCCAGCCGGCGGGCCGCATCTTCCCAGAAGGCCAGAGGATCAGCGGCCGCGCGGGCATAGGCTTCTGCGGTCACGTTGGCATCGAGGAACGCGGGCGACGGAGGATAGACCCGTTCCTCCTGCAGCCGGGCCTCGGTCATCGTCACGTCCATCGCCGCAACAGGTACTTCTCCAGCAGTGCGAGCACGCCGTTGGTGATCGTGCCGAGCAGCGCCAGCAACACGATGGAGAGCAGGATACGGTCGACACGCCCGGTGCTCTGCGAGTCCGTCAACAGGAACCCGAGCCCCATGGACGAAGCGATGAGCTCGGCGGCCACGAGGAACAGCCATGCCTGCGCGAGCGCGAGACGCAGCCCCGCGACGACGGAGGGCACGACGGCCGGGAGCTGGACCGTGCGGAACAGCGACCAGCCGTGCAGGCTGAACGAGCGTCCCGCCTCGACGAGCTGCGGGTCCACGTGACGCAGTGCCGAGGCGACCGTCGTGTAGACCGGGAAGAACGCGCCGATTGCGATGAGGGTCACCTTGGACTCCTCGCCGATCTGCATCCACAGGATCAGCAGCGGCACCCAGGCGAGCGACGGGACGGCGCGAACGGCGGCGAGGGTGGGACTGAGCAGAACGTCACCCCACCGCGAGAGTCCGACGATGCCGGCCGCGGCGAGCCCGATGACCGAGCCGATCGCGAATCCGAGCAGCACCCGCTGGACCGAGATGGCGATGTGGGTCCAGAGCTGTCCGGTCTCGGCGAGTTCCACTCCGGCCTGGAAGACCGATCCGGGCGTCGGGAGTCGGTACGGCTCGATGAGCCCGGCCGTCGTGACCACCTGCCAGGCGATGAGGATCACGGCGGGGAGCAGGAAGCCCCCGAGGATCCGCACGACAGGCGGCAGGCCACGCCGTGCTCCCCCGGGCTTCCCGCGGGGAGCACCCTTCGCGAACTCGAGCGCGTCCCGCGATTCCGCCGGGACGACCACCCGCTCCTCGAAACCGGTCACTCGCTTGCGCCCGCCTTCGTCGCGAAGGTGTCGTTGATGATGCTGGAGAGCGCCTTGTCGACCGATGCCTGACCGCCCTGCACATCGCCGGACTCGACGAGCACCGGCGCGATCTTCTCGAGAACGGCGAGCTGGTCGTCACCGGGGACGCCGCTCACGTCGAGGTTCGACCGCTCCTGGATCACCGTGGTCGCGACCTCGAGGTCGATGCCCGCGACGTCGGCGAGCAGGGCGGCCGTCTCCTCCGGGTGCTCGAGCGCCCAGACGCGCGCCTCCTCGTAGGCGTCGACGACGGCCTGTGCGAGATCCGGGTGGTTGTCGATGAAGTCCTCGGTCGCGTTGAGGAAACCGTAGGTGTTGAAGTCGACGTTGCGGTAGATGAGCGTGTCGCCCGACTCCTGCTCCGCAGCGGCCATGATGGGGTCGAGACCCGCCCACGCGTCGACGGACCCGCCGTCGAGCGCGGCCCGCCCGTCCGCGTGCTGGAGGTTCTGCACCTCGACGTCCGCGAGCGACAGCCCACCCTCCTCCAGCGCCTGGAGGAGGAAGAAGTACGGGTCGGTGCCCTTGGTGGCCGCGACGGACGCGCCCTTGAGGTCCTCCACCGACGTGATGTCGCTGTCGGGACCGACGACGATGGCCGACCACTCGGGCTGGGAGTAGATGTCGATGACCTGGATGGGGGAACCGTTGGCGCGAGCGAGCAGCGCGGCCGAGCCCGCCGTCGAACCCACGTCGACCGAGCCGGAACGCAGCAGCTCGTTGGCCTTGTTGGACCCGGCGGACTGCACCCATTCGACGGTCACGTCGTCGCCGAGGATGTCCTCGAGGATGCCCTGGTCGCGGATCACGAGGCTGAGCGGGTTGTAGGTCGCGAAGTCGATGGACAGCGTGTCGGCGGACCACTCGCCGCTCCCGGCGGGCGTGGACTCGGCGTCGGCCGTCGCGTTCTCGCCGGCGACGCAGCCGGTGGCGACGAGCATCATCGTCCCGGCGACGGCGATCGCAGGGATGATGCGGCGGGTGATGGTGCTCATCGGTTCTCCTCGGGGGTGTGGTGGTGCGTGTCGACGCCGAGCCCTTCGAGGAGCTCGGCGCGCAGGTCGGCGAGGCCGCGGTCGGCGCGGTCTCGGGGGCGGACGCCGGGGACGTCGACCGTCCGCGCGACGGACGACTCGTCGTCTCCCGCGCCGACGGTGCGCAGCAGCAGCACGCGGTCGGCGAGGTAGAGGGCCTCCTCCACGTCGTGGGTCACGAGCAGCACCGTGGTGGGCTCGGCGGCGTGGATCTTGAGCAGCAGGTCGTGCATGCGCAGACGGGTGAGGGCGTCGAGCGCGCCGAACGGCTCGTCCAGCAGCAGCACCCCGGGGTTGCGGGCGAGAGCGCGGGCGAGCGAGGCGCGCTGGGCCATGCCGCCGGAGACTTCACGAGGGCGCTGGTCGGCGGCATGCTCCAGTCCGACGAGTTGCAGCAGCTCACGCACACGTGTCCGTCCGGCGACCCGGCCGGTCCCGCGCGGCAGTCCCAGTTCGACATTCTGGGCGAGCGTGCGCCATGGAAGCAGCCGCGGCTCCTGGAACGCGACAGCGGTGCGCTCGTCCACGTCGGCGACGCTCGAACCGTCGAGCCGGATCGTGCCCGTGGTGGGAGCGTCGAGGCCGCCGATGAGGCGCAGCAACGTGGACTTCCCACATCCCGACGGACCGACGACGGCGACGATCTCCCCGGCGGCGATGTCGAGGTTGATGCCGCGGAGCACCTCTCGCCGGCCCTGCGCGAGCGGGAACGAGCGCGCGATGCCGTCGAGGCGGACGGGCTGCGCGGAACCCGACCCCTTCGGGGCCTCGGCAGTGCTCGACGCAGCGGGCAGGAGGGCGGTCATGTCCCCATCGTGTCGGAGGCGCTGGATTGTTACGAATGCGGCCGTAACGTTGCGTCACGCAGCGGTTTCCGGGGGTCCGGGCATACGAAAAGGGCCGTCACACCCGCCGTGAAGCGGGGTGACGACCCTTTTCGGAGTGTTACTTAGGAGTTGCCGCCCGAGAGCTTCTCGCGCAGAGCCGCGAGAGCCTCGTCGTCGGCGAGCGTGCCGGCGCCGGCCGTCTCGCTCGAGAAGGACTGGCCGCCGAAGTCGTCGCCGGCCGCAGCCTCGGCCTCGGCCGCCTTCGCGACCTGAGCCTTGTGCGCCTCCCAGCGAGCCTGGGCCGCAGCGTACTCCTGCTCCCATGCCTCTCGCTGGGCGTCGAAGCCTTCCTTCCACTGACCGGTCTCGGCGTCGAAGCCCTCCGGGTACTTGTACTCGCCGTTCTCGTCGTACTCGGCGAGCATGCCGTACAGAGCCGGGTCGAACTCGGTGCCGTTGGGGTCGACCGACTCGTTGGCCTGCTTCAGCGACAGCGAGATGCGGCGACGCTCGAGGTCGATGTCGATGACCTTGACGAAGACCTCTTCGCCGACCGACACGACCTGCTCCGCCAGCTCGACGTGCTTGCTGGAGAGCTCGGAGATGTGGACGAGGCCCTCGATGCCGTCTGCGACGCGGACGAACGCACCGAACGGAACGAGCTTGGTGACCTTACCCGGCGTGACCTGACCGATCGCGTGGGTGCGGGCGAAGACCTGCCACGGGTCCTCCTGCGTCGCCTTCAGCGACAGGGAGACGCGCTCGCGGTCGAGGTCGACCTCGAGGATCTCGACGGTGACCTCCTGGCCCACCTCGACGACCTCGGAGGCGTGCTCGATGTGCTTCCAGGACAGCTCGGAGACGTGCACGAGGCCGTCCACGCCGCCCAGGTCGACGAACGCACCGAAGTTGACGATCGACGACACGACACCCTTGCGGACCTGACCCTTGTGCAGGTTGTTCAGGAACGTGGTGCGCGACTCCGACTGCGTCTGCTCGAGGAGCGCACGGCGGCTGAGGACGACGTTGTTGCGGTTCTTGTCGAGCTCGAGGATCTTCGCCTCGATCTCCTGGCCGAGGTACGGCGTGAGGTCGCGGACGCGGCGCAGCTCGATGAGCGAGGCCGGGAGGAAGCCACGGAGGCCGATGTCGACGATGAGTCCACCCTTGACGACCTCGATGACCGTACCGGTGACGACGCCGTCGTTCTCCTTGATCTTCTCGACGTCTCCCCAGGCGCGCTCGTACTGCGCACGCTTCTTGGAGAGGATCAGGCGGCCTTCCTTGTCCTCCTTCTGGAGGACGAGGGCCTCGACCTCGTCGCCGACCTTGACGACCTCGTTGGGGTCGACGTCGTGCTTGATCGAGAGCTCGCGCGAGGGGATGACACCCTCGGTCTTGTAGCCGACATCGAGCAGGACCTCATCGCGGTCGATCTTGACGATCGTGCCTTCGATGATGTCGCCGTCGTTGAAGAACTTCAGGGTCTTCTCGACCGCGGCCAGGAAGTCCTCAGCAGATCCGATGTCGTTGATGGCGACCTGCTTGGTGGCCGGGGCGGTCGTTGCGGTAGTCATGTAGTGGGTTGTCCTTGTGAATGGATACTCGGGCTGCGGAGCATGACCGCGCACGGTCGGGATGTGCTTCGCAGCAGGTGGATTGTGGTGTGTTCGTCACCTGGGCATGCGTGTACACGCCACGAGTGACAGTTCAGGCTACCAGAAGTTGCCGCCCTATGAAGGAGCCGATTCCTCGCAGCCGCTCTGTGGATAACGTCGGCAGCGAGCTCGGCATTCCGCATACGGTGGCCCGGTGATCTCGCCCACCGCTTTCCGCCTGCTCGCCACGCTGGCAGTCGGCGTCTCGATGCTCTCCGGGTGTACCCCCACTGCGGAGCCCACGCCGACTCCCTCCCCCGCGTTCTCGTCCGAAGAAGAGGCCTTCGCCGCCGCCGAGGCCACCTTCTCCGACTACATCGACGCCCTCAATCGCGTCGACACCCGAGACCCATCGACGTTCGAGCCGTTGTTTGAGCTGTCCAGTGGCGGGGTGGAGGCATCGGATCGAAAGAACTTCTCGCGGATGCACGCGGAAGGGCAAGTACTGGCGGGGAATACAAGCATCATCTTCTTTGAGGGGCAAGAAAGCGAGCCCCCGTTCGAACGCATCCGCGCATCTGCATGCCTAGATGTGTCGAAGGTCCGAATCACAAACCAAGACGGCACCTCTGGCGTTTCTCCTGACCGTCCCAGTGCCTACGCTCTGGAGCTCTTGTTGCTGGCGCATCCGCACGGAGTTCTGACTGTCGACACTGCAAACCGCATTGAGGATGCTTCGTGCCCAGGTTCGTAGTCGTGATCATGCTCTTAGTGCAGTTCGCTTCTGGGGCCGATTCGCCGGGATTCTCAGATTTCCTAGCTGGGACGGACGGTTCGACCGTGAGCGTCTCCGCCGCGACTCACCCTTCCGATCTATGGACGCATTCGAACCGTAGGCCCCCTGCGGTCCCCGAGACGGAAAGCAAGGCGTGCCGGACCGACACGGTGCTGAGCCGGTCGTGCGGGATGTACGCGGTGCGGGTGACGGAGGAGTCCGGGACGCCGCTCACGATCGAGGATGTCGCGCAGTTCGCACCCGCCCCCGTGACCACGACGGCCGAGCCGGGCAACGTGGGCGTCGTGGGGATGCCGACCAACTTCGTGGCGACCGTCGCCGCACACACGGCGACCGGCACACTCCTCGACCGGCCCGTGACGGTGCGTTTCACGCCCGTTCGCGTCGTCTTCGACCACGGCGACGGCACGACGGCGGTGACGCCCGACGGCGGTCGCACTTGGTCGATGCTCGGGCAGGCGCCGTTCACGCCGACCGAGACGAGCTATACCTATGCGCGACGGGGCACCTATTCGACGAGGACGACGGTCGCGTACACGGCGCAGGTCGACGTCGGCGGCGGCTGGTTCGCGGTTCCCGGTGAGCTGTCGATAGAGGGAGCGTCCCAGGACATCCGCATCTACGAGGCGACCACCGCGCTCGTGGCGCGGACGTGTGAGGAACGACCCGCGGCGGCCGGCTGCTGAGCGCCCGATGGGACACGCTCTACCCTGAATCCATGACCCGCGCCGAACGCCTCATGCTGCTCGACACCGCCAGCCTCTACTTCCGCGCGTTCTATGGGGTGCCCGACAAGGTCACAGCCCCGGACGGGTCCCCGATCAACGCCGCACGCGGCCTGCTGGACATGATCGCCAAGCTGGTGACGACCTACCAGCCGACCCACGTCGTGGCGTGCTGGGATGACGACTGGCGTCCGCAGTGGAGGGTCGACCTCATCCCCAGCTACAAGACGCACCGCGTGGTCGAGGTCGTCACCGGTGCGCCGGACGTCGAGGAGGTCCCCGACCCGCTGGAGGCGCAGATCCCCTTGATCCGGGAGACGCTCGCCGCCATCGGCATCCCCATCGTCGGCGTCGCCGAGCATGAGGCGGACGATGTGATCGGCACCCTCGCGACGAACGCGACGATGCCGGTCGACATCGTGACCGGCGATCGCGACCTCTTCCAGCTCGTCGACGACGCCCGGGACGTCCGGGTGATCTACACGGCCCGCGGCATGAGCAATCTCGAACTCGTCACGGACGCGACGGTCGTCACGAAGTACGGTGTCCTGCCGACGCAGTACGCGGACTTCGCGACGATGCGCGGGGACGCGTCGGATGGGCTCCCCGGTGTCGCCGGCATCGGCGAGAAGACGGCCGCCACGCTCCTGCAGAAGCACGGCGATCTGCTCGGTATCCGCGAGGCCGCGGACGCGGGTGAGGGCATGAGCGCGGGCATCCGCGCGAAGATCCTCGACGCGCAGGCCTACCTGGACGTCGCTCCGACCGTCGTCGCCGTCGCCACGTCGCTCCCGATCACCGCCCCGGGTGTCGCCCTGCATGCCCTCACGCCGGACGAGGCCGAGGCGGCCACGGCCCTCGCCGAGCGCTGGAACCTCGGCAGCTCCATGGCCCGCGCCGTCACCGCGGTCACCGAGGCGGCGAAGGCGGTCGCGGACGCCTGACGAGGGCGCCCGTCACTCCGCCCAGGCGAGCAGACGCGACAGGCCCCACGTGGTGACGATGCGTGATGCCGGCACCCCGGCACGCTCCGCCCGCTCGGCTCCGTGGTCCAGGAGCGACAACTGGCCGGGGGCGTGTGCGTCGGAATCGATGGAGAACAGGCAACCGGCGTCGAGCGCGATCGCGATGAGCTCGTCCGGCGGATCCTGACGCTCGGGACGGGAGTTGATCTCCACGGCGACCCCGTTCTCCGCACAGGCCGCGAAGACGGCCGCGGCGTCGAAGGCCGAAGGCGGGCGCGTGCCACGGTCCCCCTGCACGAGACGACCCGTGCAATGCCCGAGGACGTTCACCCGCGGATGCGACACCGCGGCGATCATCCGCTTCGTCATCGCCCGGCCGTCCATGCGCAGCTTCGAGTGCACGGAGGCGACGACCACATCCAGCTCAGCGAGCACGGCGTCGTCCTGATCGAGGGCGCCGTCTTCGAGGATGTCCACCTCGATGCCGGCGAGCAACGTGAATCCGTCCCCCGACTGCGCCCGCACCTGCGGGATCTGCTCACGCAGCCGTTCCACCGAGAGACCTCGGGCCACGCGGAGGCGCGGCGAATGATCCGTGATGGCCTGGTACTCATGCCCCTGCGCGCGGGCTGCGGCGGCCATCACCTCGATGGAGGTCGTCCCGTCTGACCACTCGGTGTGAGCGTGCAGGTCCCCGCGCAGCTTTCCACGGAGCGCAGACACCCGCTCAGGCTCGACGTCCCCGCGCAGTTCGATCAGATACTCCGGCACGTCACCGGCCTGAGCCTGCCGGATGACGGCGAAGGTCGACTCGCCGATGCCCTTGGCCGCCCGAAGACGGGTCGGGTCGTCCTGCACATCGGCAGGGAGGTCCTGGAATGTCGCGGCCGCCTGACGGAAGGCCTTGGCCCGGTAGCGTGACGCCCGCTCCCGCTCCAGCAGCGAGGCGATCTCGAGCAGCGCGTCGACCGGATCCATGGTCACTCCTGAGGGGCCGCCAGCTCGCGGCTCACGCCGATCCACTGGTCGAGCTTGGCCAGTGCACTCCCGTCGTCCACGGCAGCGGATGCACGGGCGAGCCCGTCGCGGAGGCGCTCGAGGATCGGCCGCTGCACCTGGGTCGCGTCCTGGGAGAGCTCGAAGGCGACGATCCCGGCGGCGGCGTTCAGGAGCACGATGTCCCGGACGGGCCCCTGCTCCCCCGCGAGCGTCCGCCGGAGCACGTCCGCGTTGTGGGCGGGAGACCCGCCGATGAGGTCGGACAGGTCGGCGAGGGGGATGCCCAGGTCGCGCGGGTCGAGATCGTGTTCATGGATGTCCCCGCGGGTGACCTCCCAGATCCTGCTGTGCCCTGTGGTCGTCAGCTCGTCCAGGCCGTCGTCGCCGCGGAACACCAGCGCCGTGGCCCCCCGCGTGCGGAAGACGCCGGTGATCAGCGGCACCCGCTCCATCTGTGCCACGCCGACCGCGTTCGCCTCCGCGCGCGCCGGGTTGCACAGCGGACCGAGCATGTTGAACACGGTCGGCACGCCGAGCTGCGACCGGACGGCACCCGCGTGCTTGAACCCGGGATGGAAGGCCCCGGCCCAGGCGAAGGTGATGCCTGTCCGGTCGAGGATCGAGGCGACGGCCGCCGGGTCGAGCGAGAGCTCGAGGCCGAGCGCACCGAGGACGTCGGAGGAGCCGGACGCGGAACTCGCCGCCCGATTCCCGTGCTTGACCACCGGGATGCCTGTCGCGCCGATGATCACGGCCGCCGTCGTCGAGACGTTCACCGTACCCACGCGGTCCCCACCCGTGCCGACGATGTCCAGCACATTCGGGGAGACCGGAAGCGGCACGGCCGCTTCGAGGATGGCGTCACGGAAGCCGACGATCTCATCGATCGTCTCGCCCTTCGCGCGCAGCGCCACGAGGAACCCCGCGAGCTGCGCCTCGGAGACCCCACCCTGCATGATCTGCCGCATGGCCCAGGTGGACTCCCAGACGCTGAGGTCGCGACGCTCCAGGAGAGAGGTGAGCACGTCGGACCAGGTCAGGGAATCAGCCATGTGTGCGATCCTATCGGCGCGGAGAAAACGTGCAGTGCGATCCGAGCGGGCGCGCAGACACCGAATGTGCGGCGTTTCCCGCGTATTCACCGGGTATTCGCAGTGTTTTCTTAGGGTCCCCTAAGTCACCGACGGGCGAATCGAGGGCCGGGGGTGCAAGAATCACGCTCGCGGATCGGCCATAATGGAGGGGTGACGACCTCAGCGACGTATGCCCCGGCGGCGAGAACCATCAAGCGGCCCAACCCGGTAGCTGTCGGCACCATTGTGTGGCTCGGCAGCGAGGTGATGTTCTTCGCGGGACTCTTCGCGATCTACTTCACCCTCCGCAGCACCTCACCCGAGCTGTGGGCCGACCGTACCGAGCTCCTGAACGTCCCCTTCGCGGCAGTGAACACGGCGATCCTCGTGCTCTCCTCGTTCACCTGCCAGATGGGTGTGTTCGCGGCGGAGGACCTGCAGCCGTACAAGATCGGCAAGGGACAGAAGAACGGCGCCGGCCGCCGTCGCCTGTTCGGCTGGGGCATGGTCGAGTGGTTCTTCCTCACCTTCGCCCTGGGCGCGATCTTCGTCTCCGGCCAGGTCTGGGAGTACGCACAGCTGGTCGCGGAGGGCATGCCCATCCAGGCTGACGCCTACGCCTCGGCCTTCTACCTGACCACCGGCTTCCACGCCCTCCACGTCACCGGCGGACTCGTCGCGTTCCTCCTGGTGATCGGCCGCGCGTACGCCGTCAAGAACTTCCGGCACAAGGAGGCGACCTCCTCGATCGTGGTGTCCTACTACTGGCACTTCGTCGACGTCGTCTGGATCGTGCTGTTCTTCGTTATCTACTTCCTGAAATAAGAGCGGAGCTGATCCCCGAGATGGCACGAGAGAAGAAGCGCCGTTCGAGCGGTCGTCGCAGCCCACTGGCGGCGGCCGCGCTCATCGGAGCAGGCCTCATGATCACCGGCGCTGTGTACGCGGGTGCGACCGCGGCATTCGCCGCCAACGACGCGCCCACGGCATCGACGCAGCTGACGGTCGAGGACGGCGAGAAGCTGTTCACGGCCAACTGCGCTACCTGCCACGGCCTCGACCTGGAGGGCACCCCCAACGGCCCGAGCCTCTACGGCGTCGGCGAGCTCGCGGTGGAGTTCCAGGTGTCGACCGGCCGCATGCCGCTGCAGATGCAGGGACCGCAGGCCCCGCAGAAGGAGCCGCAGTTCACCGAGGAGCAGATCCTCGCGATGGCGGCCTACGTGCAGTCCGAGGCCCCCGGACCGGAGTTCCCCTCCGAGAAGATCCTCGACGGCGAGGGCGACGTGGCGCACGGCGCCGAGCTCTTCCGCGTCAACTGCGCGATGTGCCACAACGTGGCCGCCGCCGGTGGCGCACTGACCGAGGGCAAGTACGCTCCGGCGATCACCGAGACCAGCGCGCTGCACATCTACGCCGCCATGGTCACCGGCCCGCAGAACATGCCGGTCTTCGGCGACATGAACCTGTCCGACGAGGACAAGCGCGACATCATCTCGGCTCTGCTCTTCCAGCAGCAGTCCGTCCAGATCGGCGGCTTCTCCCTCGGCTCGCTCGGACCGGTCTCCGAGGGCCTGTTCGTGTGGATCTTCGGTATCGGCGCTCTGGTCGCCATCACCGTGTGGATCACGGCGAAGTCCAACTGACGCTTATTCATCGAAGAGGAACGTACGAGGAGCACCATGGCACACGACGACGACTCGCAGGCTCTTGACAGGGCCTACCAGCCCTCTCCGGGGCTGGGTGTCGCAGTCAGCGATCCCGTGCAGAACCCCGGTCTTCCGCCGCACCGCGAGCGGATGACCGACAAGGACCCGCGCGCCGAGAAGACCGCGGTCCGCACCGTCTACACGCTGTTCTACCTGTCCCTCGCCGGGAGCATCTGGGCGGTCGCCGCCTACATGCTGTTCCCGATCGAGAGCGGCGCGCTCATCGACATCCGTCAGAACAACCTCTTCATCGGTCTCGGCATCGCGCTCGCGCTGCTGGCCCTCGGAATCGGTGCCATCCACTGGTCCAAGGCGCTGATGTCCGACAAGGAGTTCATCGAGCACCGCCACCCCACCCGGGGCAAGGACTCCACGCGTGAGGCCGCCATCAAGGCGTTCTCCGACGCGAACGAGGAGTCCGGGTTCGGACGCCGCACGATGATCCGCAACTCGCTGTTCGCCGCGATCGTGGCGTCGATCATCCCCGGCGTGACGCTGTTCCGCGGCCTCGCTCCGCACTCGACGCCGGACGACCCCACCGCGGGCGACCCGGTCGCGCTGCTGAAGCACACGATGTGGGACGAGGGCATGCGCCTGGTGCGCGACCCGGACGGCACCCCCATCCGCGCAGCGGACGTGACGCTCGGCTCCGCCTTCCACGTCATCCCCGAGGACCTCGCGGAGCTCGGGCACGACGAGGGCTACCTCGAGGAGAAGGCCAAGGCCATCGTGCTGATGATGCGCCTCCGCCCCGAGCAGCTCACTGAGGCCGAGGACCGCAAGGACTGGTCCTACGACGGCATCGTCGCCTACTCCAAGGTCTGCACGCACGTCGGCTGCCCCGTCGCGCTGTACGAGCAGCAGACCCACCACCTGCTGTGCCCGTGCCACCAGTCGCAGTTCGACGTCACGGACCACGCGAAGGTCATCTTCGGCCCGGCCGCCCGGCCGCTGCCCCAGCTGCCCATCACCGTGGATGACGAGGGCTACCTCATCGCACGCAGCGACTTCACCGAACCCGTCGGCCCGAGCTTCTGGGAGCGCCATTGAGCACCGCAACGCTGTCCAAGGACGAGAAGGACACCAAGGCGCCTCTCGGCGGCCGTTTCGTCGGCGCCGCGTCGAACTACATCGATGAGCGCACCAGCCTCTCGGGCTTCGTCAAGGAGCTCGGTCGCAAGATCTTCCCCGACCACTGGTCGTTCATGCTCGGTGAGATCGCGCTCTGGAGCTTCGTCGTCGTGTTCCTCTCCGGAACCTTCCTGACGTTCTTCTTCCAGGCCTCCATGGTGGAGACCCACTACACCGGCGCATACGCCCCCATGCGCGGCATCGCGATGTCGTCGGCCCTCGAGTCGACGCTGCACATCTCGTTCGACCTCCGCGGCGGTCTGCTGGTCCGCCAGATCCACCACTGGGCCGCGCTGGTGTTCATCGCCGGAATCGGTGTGCACATGCTCCGCGTGTTCTTCACGGGTGCGTTCCGCAAGCCGCGCGAGCTCAACTGGGTGATCGGCTTCGTGCTGTTCATCCTCGCGATGGCGGAGGGCTTCACCGGCTACTCGCTCCCCGACGACCTGCTCTCGGGTAACGGCCTCCGGATCATCGACGGCATGATCAAGGGTCTCCCGCTGATCGGCACCTGGACCTCGTTCCTCCTCTTCGGCGGCGAGTTCCCCGGTACCGACATCGTCGGACGCCTGTACACCCTGCACATCCTGCTGCTGCCGATGCTGGTCATCGCCTTCATCGCCGTGCACCTGATGCTCATGATCATCAACAAGCACACGCAGTTCGCCGGCCCCGGCCGGACGAACGACAACGTCGTGGGCTACCCGATGATGCCGGTCTACATGTCCAAGATGGGCGGCTACCTGTTCATCGTCTTCGGCACCATCGTGCTGATCGCGACGTTCTTCCAGATCAACCCGATCTGGAACTACGGACCGTACGACCCCTCCCCCGTCTCGGCGGGTACGCAGCCCGACTGGTACATCGGCTTCGCGGACGGCGCGCTCCGTCTGGCGCCGTCGAACTGGGACATCGTGTTCCTCGACCACACCTGGTCGTTCGGCATCCTGGCCCCGGTCGCCGTGCTCGGCCTGTTCATCGTCATCGTCGCGATCTACCCCTTCATCGAGGCGTGGGTCACCGGTGACAAGCGTGAGCACCACATCGCCCAGCGCCCGCGCAACGCGGCCACCCGCACCGCGATCGGCGTCGCCGGCGTCATCTTCTACGCGGTCCTGTGGGCGGCGGCCTCGTCCGACCTCATCGCGACGCACTTCATGCTCACCATGGAGGGTGTGATCCACACGCTGCAGGCGCTGCTGTTCCTCGGCCCGATCATCGGCTACTTCGTCACGAAGCGCATCTGCATCGCGCTCCAGAAGAAGGACCGCGAGATCGTCCTGCACGGCTTCGAGTCGGGCCGCATCGTGCGTCTCCCCGGCGGCGAGTTCATCGAGGTGCACCAGCCGGTCGACAAGTACGACCGCTGGAAGCTCATCGACATCGACGGTTACGAGCCGCTCGTCGTCCGTCCGAACGCGAAGGGCCGCATCCCGTGGACGGAGAACCTCCGCTCGGCGATGTCGCGTTGGTTCTTCGAGGATCGCCTCGCCCCGCTCACGCAGGCCGAGATCGATGCCGCGGACGCTCACCAGCACCACGTCACCGAGGGCAACGAGGCGGCGGAGGTCGCAGAGATCCAGGGCGCTCATGAGCGTGCCGGCTTCCCCGACGCCCCGCTCACTGTCGACGAGACGCACGTCGATGAGACTCCGAACACGCCCAGCTCGGTGATCTCCACCGAGCCGGTCAAGAAGCCTCGGAAGAAGAAGTCGGAGGACGACGAGTAATCGTCACCCCCCTCGTGAAGGCCCCGTCCGCTCGGACGGGGCCTTCGTCGTCTTCGCCCCGATGAGAGGATCGAATCATGTCATCCGTCGTCCGTCTCCTCCACGCACCCCAGCTCGCCGATGCCCCCGACGCCTATGCAGCCACCGCACCCGCGGACGCCCGTCTCGTCTTCCTCGCCGGAGCCTGCCCCCTCGAGGATGACGGCACGGCCACGGCTCCGGGCGACGACGCAGCGCGGGCCGCGGGGTGCGTGGAGACCGTGGAGCAGGCTCTCCAGGCCGCCGGCGCCACCCTGATGGATGTCATCAGTACGCGGGTCCTGGTGGCCTCTTCCGCGCAGCGCGAGCTCGTCACCGCCCGATGAGGCCACTCATCCGGTTCGCGACCGCCGCCGACCACGTCGTTCTCGAAGAGCTCGAGCGCGCCGCCGACCTCATCCTGATCGAGCGTTTCGGGGCGCGGTCGTGGCCACCCCCCACCTCGAACGAGGAACGCCAGGATGCCCCGGGGTTCGTCCTGGTGGCGGCTCTCCCCTCCCCCGCCGACGAGCATGCCGGCGATCCCGCGACGCCCGTCGGCTTCGCGCACGTCCTCGAGGTGGACGGGGAGGCGCACCTGGAGCAGCTCTCCGTGCGCCCGGAGCACGCCCGCCGCGGCGTCGGACGCGCGCTGGTGGTGGCCGCGCAGGAGGAGGCGCGACGTCGAGGCCATCGGCGCCTCACCTTGCGCACCTACGCGGACGTGCCGTGGAACGCCCCCTTCTACGCCCGGTGCGGCTTCGAGGAGTCCGCGCCGGACACCGACTTCCTGCGCGCGCTCGTCGGCGTCGAAGAACGGCTGAACCTCTCCGTCCACGGCCGACGGATCCAGATGACCGCACCGCTCTGAGGAGGATCGGCAGGATTCGTGCGATGCGCGACGGGAACACTCATCCGTGCGGCGCCCACGTTCCGTAATCTGAACTCATGATCGACCGTGCCGACTACTTCGCTGCCCGCCTCGCCTATGAGACCGACCCGAGCGACGTCCATGCTGATCGCGCCGCTGGCCGCCCCCTCGTCGTGGTCGACGTGCGCTCGACCGAAGCATGGGCTCAAGGGCGCGTCGCCGGAGCCGTCCACATGCACCACAGCGAGATCGCGGACAGGGCGCCGCGAGAGATCCCCCGCGACGCCGACGTGGTCGTGTACTGCTGGAGCCCGGGGTGCAACGGTGGTGTGCGCGGTGCGCTCGAGTTCGCGCGCCTCGGCTATCGCGTGCGCGAGATGATCGGCGGCTTCGAGTACTGGGTCCGCGAGGGGTACCCCGTCGAAGACGCCGACGGCGTGCACCATCGCCCGATCGACCCGCTCACCGGCATCCCCCGGATCCGTACCCGGGCTTGACCACGGCGCCCAAACGAGGAAGGCCCCCGGAGTGATCCGAGGGCCTTCCTCGTGTGCGGGGACTCAGCGGGCGAAGTTACCGCGGTAGTACTCGTAGACCCAGCCGACGATGGCGACCACGAAGATGGCCAGACCGATCGGGAGGAGGAAGTGCCCGACCGCGAGGCCCACGACGAACACGCCGGCCGATGCCGCGAGGACCAGCGGCCACCAGGACCACGGGCTGAACTCGCCGAGCTCGGGGTCGCCGTCGTCGATGTCCGACGTGAGGATGTCCTCAGGCAGCTCGCCGTTCTGCGCCTTGTGCGTCCGGTCCAGGTAGAACGCGACCATGGCGCCCATGAAGGCCGAGAAGAACAGGGCGACCGTGCCGACCCACTCGATCTGGTTCACGAGCGGAAGGCCGGGGTGAGCCAGGATGTTCCAGCCGGTGTAGACGACGCCGACGAGGGCGAAGAACGCGGTCAGGACCCACCAGATGATGACGTTGTCGCGCATGACTCAGTGGCCCTCTCGCTCGCCGGGTGCGGTGGTCGCGAACTCCGCGGCCTCCGGGTGGTTCAGGTCGAAGGCCGGACGCTCGCTACGGATGCGCGGGATCGACGTGAAGTTGTGCCGCGGCGGCGGGCACGAGGTGGCCCACTCGAGCGAGGCGCCGTAACCCCACGGGTCGTTCACCGTGACCTTGGGCGCCTTGCGTGCCGTGATCCAGACGTTCAGGAAGAACGGCAGCATCGAGGCACCGAGGATGATCGCGCCGATCGTGGAGACCTGGTTCTGCCAGGTCCAACCGTCCGCCGCGGAGTAATCCGCGTAGCGCCGGACCATGCCGTCGACACCGAGCCAGTGCTGGATGAGGAAGGTCATGTGGAAGCCCACGAACAGCATCCAGAAGTGCACGTAGCCGAGGCGCTCGTTGAGCATGCGGCCCGTCCACTTCGGCCACCAGAAGTAGAAGCCGGCGAACATGGCGAACACCACCGTGCCGAACACCACGTAGTGGAAGTGCGCCACGACGAAGTACGAGTCGCTGAGGTGGAAGTCCAGCGGCGGGGCCGCGAGGATCACACCGGTGAGACCACCGAAGACGAACGAGACGAGGAAGCCCAGTGCGAACACCATCGGCGTCTCGAAAGTCACCGAACCTCGCCAGAGCGTGCCGATCCAGTTGAAGATCTTCACACCCGTCGGCACCGCGATGAGCATCGTCATCAGGGCGAAGAACGGCAGGAGCACCGAGCCGGTGACGTACATGTGGTGCGCCCACACGGCCACGGACAGCGCGGCGATGGCGATCGTCGCGTAGACGAGGGTCTTGTATCCGAAGATCGGCTTCCGGCTGAACACCGGGAAGATCTCCGAGACGATGCCGAAGAACGGCAGCGCGATGATGTAGACCTCGGGGTGGCCGAAGAACCAGAACAGGTGCTGCCAGAGCAGGACTCCGCCGTTCTGCGGATCGTAGATGTGGGCACCGAGCACACGGTCGGCGGCGGCGGCGAAGATCGCCGCGGCCAGGACCGGGAAGGCCATCAGGATCAGCAGGCTGGTGATGAGCGTGTTCCAGCTGAAGATCGGCATGCGCCACATCGTCATGCCGGGCGCGCGCATCGTGATGATCGTCGTGATGAAGTTCACTGCACCGAGGATCGTGCCGAAGCCCGAGATGCCGAGACCGAGCATCCACAGGTTTCCGCCCGCTCCTGGCGAGAACGACGCGTTGGCCAACGGCTGATAGGCGAACCACCCGAACGAGGCCGCACCCTGCGGGGTGAGGAAGCCGGCGACCGCGATGGTCGAGCCGAACAGGAACAGCCAGAACGCGAAGGCGTTCAGACGCGGGAAGGCGACGTCCGGAGCACCGATCTGCAGCGGCAGGATCGCGTTGGCGAAGCCGGCGAACAGCGGCGTCGCGAACATCAGCAGCATGATCGTGCCGTGCATCGTGAACAGCTGGTTGTACTGCTCCTTCGTCGGGACGATCTGCATCCCCGGAGCGAACAGCTCAGCACGGATGACAAGCGCCATCACGCCACCGAGGAGGAAGAACATCACCGAGGCGATGAGGTACATGTACCCGATCGTCTTGTGGTCAGTGGAGGTGATCCACTTGACGACGATGTTGCCCTTCTGCTCCACGCGCGAGGAGCTCATCAGAGCGGCCTGACGCGCGGGCAAGGTGGTGGGACGGGAGCGGGGTGCCTCGTCGGTGCGAGGAGCTTCAGTGGTCGACATGGCTTACTCCTCTCCTTCCTCGGTTTCGGTCTTCCCGGAGGTGCCGGGGAGGTTCGAGAGACGGTCGTACGCGTCGGTGATGTCCCCGGTGTTGCCCTCTTCCTCGAGGGACTCGAGGTAGGCGTCGTACTCGTCCTGCGAGACGACCTTCACGTTGAAGAGCATCATCGAGTGGTACTCGCCGCAGAGCTCGGCGCACTTGCCGGCGTACTCGCCCTCGCGGGTGGGGATGAAGGACCAGGAGTTGTCCTTCCCGATGAACATGTCCTTCTTGTAGAGGAAGTCGATGATCCAGAAGGAGTGGATGACATCGCGCGACTGGAGGTTGATCGTGACCTTCTGGTCGACCGGGAGCACCAGCGTCGGCAGCTCGGACTGGTCGATGTTGCCTGCGGCGTCCGGCTGGGCCTGGATGCCCATCGTCCAGACGGTGTCCTCTTCGGTCTCACCGTTGTACTGGAAGTCCCACGCCCACTGCTTGGCGATCGCGGTGATCTCGACGTCGGGGTCATCCCACTTCGTCTCGATCTCGGTCTGATCGCGAGCCGTGAAGAAGAACATGCCGAGCACGAGGATGAGCGGCACGATCGTGTAGAAGATCTCGATCGGCATGTTGTAGCGCATCTGCACCGGGAGGCCGGTCTGGCCCTTGCGCCGGCGGTACGCGATCGCAGCCCAGGCCATGAGGCTCCAGGTGACGACGCCGACCGCGAGGAGAACGATCCAGGAGTTCACCCAGAGGGACGAGACGCGCTCCGTCTGGTTGGTTGCTGCCGGACCACCGTCCACGAAGCCCGGAAGAAAGCCGTTCAGCTCGGTGGGAGTACATCCCGCCAGAGCCACAGCTGCCACAACTCCCACAGGGAGTGCGGCCCAACGAAGGCGGCGTTTCGAGGGCACGATGCACCTTTCAGATCGCGGACAAGGCATGTTCAAGTCTAGAGCAACCTCACACCTGATTCATGCCAACCATGCAGGTTGAGAAGCGGAACGGCCGCCGTCACGCGAGGTGACGACGGCCGTTCGCGGGAAGAACCTGTCAGTGGAAGCTGTCGCCGCAGGCGCAGCTGCCCGCCGCGTTCGGGTTGTCGATCGTGAAGCCCTGCTCCGAGATGGTGTCCTTGAAGTCGATCGAGGCGCCGTCGAGGTAGGGAACGCTCATGTTGTCGACGATGACCTCGACGCCGTCGAAGTCGACCGTCTCGTCCCCCTCGAGGAAACGCTCGTCGAAGTAGAGCTGGTAGATCAGGCCCGAGCAGCCGCCGGGCTGCACGGCGACGCGCAGACGCAGGTCGTCGCGGCCCTCCTGCTCCAGGAGGTTCTTCACCTTCGTAGCGGCGGCGTCCGTCAGCTTGACGCCGTGTGCGCTGGTGGTCTCTGCGGACAGGATGGTGTCGCTCATGTCGCTCCTCATGACGGGCCGGGTACGGGCTCTTCGACGATTCTACCGCCGGTGGGGACGGAAGGCTCAGATCTCACGCGCGTTCATACGGGCGAGCAGCAGCGCCTCGGTCGCCACGGCGTGCCGGAAGGTGTCCAGATGCAGCGACTCGTTGGGGCTGTGCGCGCGGGAGTGCGGATCCTCCACGCCGGTGACGAGGATCTGCGCCTCGGGGAACTCCCGCACGAGATCCGCGATGAACGGGATCGACCCGCCGACACCGAGATCCACCGGGGGCACACCGTACCCGTCCCGCATGGCATCCCTGGTGAGCGCGACGGCCCACCCGCTCGTGTCCACGAGGAAAGGGTTGCCGAGGTCCACGTCGGAGAAGGTCAGCTCGGCACCGAAGGGCGCGTGTGCGCGGAGGTGACGCTCGAGAGCCTCGTACGCGTCCTGGCCGGACTGTCCGGGGGCCACACGCGCGCTGATGACCACGGTCACCTCAGGGAGCAGGGTGTTCGAAGCCGCGGCGACGCTCGTCGCATCGATGCCGATGACCGTGACGGAGGGCTTGTTCCAGATGCGGCTGAGGATCGTGCCGTCACCGATGGGCGTGGTCCCCGGCAGGAGCCCGGCCTCGTCGCGCAGCGTCTCCTCGGTGTACTCGGGGGTCTCGGCGTCCCGCGCCGTCATCCCCTCGACGGCGACGGAGCCGTCCTCGTGCCACAGTGTGGCGAGGAGCCGCACGGTCGCCATCATGGCATCGGGCACCGCTCCGCCGAACATCCCGGAGTGCGAGGCGTGGTCGAGCGTGCGCACCTTCATGGTGAAGCGCGCGTTGCCACGGAGCGAGACGGTCAGGCCGGGCGTGACCGAGTCCCAGTTGCCGGAGTCCGCGACCACGATCGCGTCGGCGCGGAGGGCGTCCTTGTTGTCGGAGAGGAACTGGGCGAAGGACCGCGAACCGTACTCCTCCTCCCCCTCGACGAACATCGCGATGCCGAGGTCGAGGTCGTCGCCGAGCACCTCCGCGACCGCGCGGATCGCCCCGATGTGCGCCATGATCCCCGCCTTGTCGTCTGCGGCGCCGCGGCCGTACAGGCGGCCGTCCCGCACGGTGGGCTCGAACGGCGGCGTCTCCCACAGGGCGTCGTCCCCCGGAGGCTGCACGTCGTGGTGGGCGTAGAGGAGGATCGTCGGCTTGCCATTCCGGGCCGCGCGCGTCGCGAGCACCGCGGGCTGACCCTGCTCGTCGGTGCCGGGGATGTCGGCACGGAGCACGGTCACCTCGTCGAAGACGCCGGTGCCACGCGCGAGGGTGGCGACGGCGTCGGCGCTGCGCTCCAGCTGCGTCTGATCGAAGGCAGGCCAGGCCATGCCGGGGATGCGCACGAGGTTCCCGAGGTCCGACAGCGCGGAGGGGATACCGGTGGCGACGGCTTCGAGGACGGCGGCGTCGGACTCGCTGGGAAGAGCAGGTGAGGTCATGCGAGTAATCTTAAGGCGACCCACCCCAGCGAACCGAGGAACCTCGTGGCCACTACCCCCGCCTCCCCTTCGACGAACGACGACGCCCCCCAGACGCCTGCCGTCGGCAAGGGACGCGCGACGCCGACCCGCGCCGAGCAGGAGGCCGCCCGTCGCCGCCCCCTCGTGGCGAACACCAAGGAGGCCAAGGCCGCGGCCCGCGCCGAGCTCAACGAGCGCCGCGCGAAGGCGCAGGCGGGCATGGCCGCAGGCGAGGAGAAGTACCTCCCCGCGCGCGACAAGGGCCCGCAGCGTCGGTGGGTGCGCGACTACGTGGACGCCGGCTGGCACCCCGCCGAGTTCGTCATGGGGGTCATGGTGCTCGTCATCCTGGCCTCGCTGCTGCCGACGAACATGATGATCTCGTTCTACGCGTACCTGTTCATGATGGCGTACCTCGTCATCGCGATCGGCGGCATGATCCTCCTCGGCATGCGGGTCAAGCGCAAGGCGGCCGCGAAGTTCGGCAACGACCGCGTCGAGAAGGGCCTCGGCTGGTACGCGGGTATGCGCGCCCTGCAGATGCGCTTCATGCGCCTGCCGAAGCCGCAGGTCAAGCGCGGGCAGTACCCGGACTGACCAGTCCCCGGTTGATCTCGCGGCCCCAGAACGGTCCGCGGTAGAGGAACGCCGTGTAGCCCTGGACCAGGGTGGCCCCGGCATCCAGACGCTCCTGCACATCCGCCGCCGTCTCGACACCGCCCACCGCGATCACGCAGAAGTCCTCGGGGACCGCGGTGCGGACGACCCGGAGGACCTCGAGCGACCGCTTCTTGAGCGGAGCACCGGAGAGACCGCCCGCGCCGGCCGCCTCGACAGCGGCCGCATCGGTGCGGAGCCCGTCCCGGCTGATCGTCGTGTTGTGCGCGATGATGCCCGCGAGCCCCTCCTCGACGGCGAGGCGCGCGATCGCGGCGATCTCGTCATCCGGCAGATCGGGGGCGATCTTCACGAGCAGCGGGGTCGCCCCGGCTGCCTCGCGGACGGCCCGCAGCAACGGCGCCAGCGTCTCGACGGCCTGCAGACCGCGAAGTCCAGGGGTGTTCGGCGACGAGACGTTGACGGCGAGGTAGTCGGCGAGCGGGGCCAGTCGGGTGGCCGACGCGACATAGTCCGCCACGGCGTCCTCGACGTCCACCACACGGCTCTTGCCGATGTTGACGCCGATCACCGTGTCGGGCGCGCCACGACGAAGCCGTGCGAGACGACGGGCTGCGGCATCCGCACCACGGTTGTTGAAGCCCATGCGGTTGATCACCGCGCGGTCCTCGACCAGTCGGAACAGCCGGGGCTTCGGATTGCCCTCCTGCGGGACGGCCGTGACCGTTCCGACCTCGACGTGCCCGAAGCCGAGGGCTGCCAGGCCACGGACGCCGACGGCGTTCTTGTCGAACCCGGCCGCAACGCCGAACGGCGAAGGGAACGTCAGCCCCAGCGCCTCGACCCGCAGGGAGGGGTCGGGCCGGGTCATCGCGCGCGTGGCCCACGAGAACGGCGGCACACCGAGCACGCGGATCACCGCCATACCGGCGTGGTGGGCGAACTCGGGATCGAAGCGCGAGAGGACGGCGCGGAAGAGCAGCGGATACATCCCTGCCAGATTACCGGTCCGCCGCCTCCGCCTTGGCGTGGTCGGCCCGGAGGTCGCCGATGGCGGACTCGAAGTCCTCGAGCGAGTCGAACGCCTGATAGACGCTCGCGAAGCGGAGGAACGCGACCTCGTCGAGCTCCCGGAGCGGTCCGAGGATCGCGAGGCCGATCTCGTTCGTGTCGAGCTGGGAGACACCGGTCTGCCGGACCGCCTCCTCCACGCGCTGCGCGAGGATCGCGAGGTCTGCCTCGGTCACGGGACGCCCCTGACAGGCCTTCCGCACTCCGGAGATGACCTTCTCCCTGCTGAACGGCTCCATGACGCCCGAGCGCTTGATGACGTTCAGGCTCGCGGTCTCCGTCGTCGAGAAACGTCCCCCGCATTCCGGACACTGGCGACGACGACGGATGGAGAGCCCGTCGTCGCTGGTGCGCGAGTCGATGACCCGGGAATCGGGGTGACGGCAGAAGGGGCAGTGCATCTGACAGATCCTACGCGGTGAAACGGGCCTCGATCGCCTCGCCGTGGGCGGGGAGCACCTCGGTGTCGGCCAGCGCGACGACGCCGTCCCGGACGGCGGCGAGGGCGTCGCGGTCGTACGACACGACCTGCTGCGGGCGGAGGAACGTGTACGCACCGAGGCCCGGGGCGTAGCGCGCCTGACCGCCCGTCGGCAGAACGTGGTTGCTGCCGGCCATGTAGTCGCCGAGACTGACCGGCGTCTGATCGCCGACGAACACGGCACCCGCGCTCGTGAAGACGGCGGCCGCCTCCTCCGCGTCGGCGAGGTGCAGTTCCAGGTGCTCCGGGGCGTAGGCATTGCTGAACGCGATCGCCGCCGCCCTGTCGTCCACGAGCACGATCGCCGACTGCGGCCCGGACAACGCCGCCGCGACGCGCTCGCTGTGCCGGGTGCGCGCAGCCTGCCGTTCGACCTCGGCCCTGACCTGCTCGGCGATCTCCACCGCGTCGGTCACGAGGACGGCCGAGGCCTGCTCGTCGTGCTCGGCCTGGCTGACGAGGTCGGCGGCGATGAGACGGGGGTCGGACGCGGCGTCCGCGACGACGAGGATCTCGGTCGCGCCGGCCTCGGAGTCCGTGCCGACGACCCCGGCCACGGCACGCTTCGCCGACGCGACGTAGTTGTTGCCCGGTCCGGATACCACGTCGACCGGATCGAGTCCCAGGCTCGCGACGCCGTGGGCGAGTGCTCCGATGGCTCCGGCCCCGCCCATCGCATAGACCTCGGAGACGCCGAGCAGCGCCGCCGCGGCGAGGATCGTCGGGTGGACACGGCCGTCCTGATCCGCCTGCGGCGGCGAGGCGAGGGCGATCTGCTGCACCCCGGCGACCTGCGCGGGGACGACGTTCATGACCACGCTGGACGGGTAGACGGCTTTGCCCCCGGGGATGTACACCCCGACGCGAGACACCGGCTGCCACCGCTGCGTGATGGTCGCTCCCTCGCCGATCCGCGTCACCTGCGGGGCGGGGACCTGCGCGGCCGAGGCGAGACGCACACGGCGGATGGCCTCCTCGAGCGCTGCGCGGACCGTGGGAGTGAGATCCGACAGGGCTTCCGCGAGGTGGGACTCCGGAACACGAACCGCGTGACCGACGACGCGGTCGAAGCGCTCCGCCTGCTCGCGCAGCGCGTCCTCGCCGCGTTCCCGCACGTCGTCCACGAGGCGCGCCGCGGTGTCGAGCGCCTCGGCCCGAGCCTGGGTCGCGCGCGGGACGGCGGCGAGCATGTCAGCGGGCGAGAGCTCGCGCCCCCGCAGATCGATCGTGCGCATGTCAGCCCTTCGTGATGCCGGCGATGTCGTGGAGGTAGCCGATACGGCCGTCGTCGTGACGCACGACGAAGGCGCCGCCCCGGTCCTCGATCACGAGTGCCCAGGCGGTCGGGCCGATGCGGAAGATCGGCTCTCCGCGTTCGTCGTGCACGTCGCGCTCCGTCGGGGCGAGGATCCAGAAGGGCTGCGCCTCAGCAGCACTCTGTCGCGGAGCGGCAGCCTGCGGATCGGCGTGGTCGCTGATCACCGGGTGCACAGCGGTCGCGTCGTCCGGTGTCGGCTCCTGGGCGGCGGCGAGCTCCTCCTCGGAGAGTGCCTTGGCGCCGAGCAGCGACTCGATGCTGCCGGTGTCGGACACGATCTCGGGCTGCTCCCCGCGGGAACGCCGCGAGTAGACCGGGGTGTACTCGGGTTCCGAGGTGACAGGGACGGTTCCGGTCCCCCCACCCGAGGCGTGTGCGGTGAGCGGAACGCGATCCGCGTCGTCCACGGAGGCGCCGCGGTCGGCGGTGGCCGTCTCACGGACGTCGACGGCGTCGTCCTGGTCCGCGGGGGTCGGCTCGAGGTGGGCATCGGCGATCACGGCCGTCTCATCCGCCGCAGGAGAGCTCGGGGGGACGGCGTCCGCAGACGCCTCGACAGCCGCCTCGGCCGCCGATCCACTCGGCGTCGCCTCGGGACGCGGGCGTGCGATCACCGGGCGCACGGGGTTCGCGTTGCGGTGGGCGAGCGTGACGAGCCGCCCCTGGAAATCCTCCTTGAGCCCCGGGATGAGAGGCGCGAAGACGGTGAGGACGACGAGGGCGGCGGAGGTGATGACCTGCACGACCGCGTTCCAGGGCAGCCCCCAGTTCCCCGTGGAGATGACCGCCGAGAGGGCGAGCCACAGGTTGCCGGCCCACACGCAGGCCGCGACCGAGAACGCCACGGAGGCGAACTGGTCGATGCCGAGCGAACCGACGCGACGGATGCCGTCCGGCGAGAAGCGCCGGAGGACGAGGAGGAAGACGGCCACCGTGGGCACGCCGATCGGCAGGATCCACTGGATGCCGATGCCCCACAGGGAGATGCCGCCGCTGAGCGGGAAGAAGGAGACGAGGAAGGAGACCAGCCAGACGCCCACGATCATCAGCTCGCGCAGCGTGAAGCCGAGGATGCCGTACTCCGGCGTGACCTCGTCGTCGTAGAGGACGCCGTCCTCATCGCTGAACACCGCTTCGGCGTCCGGCTCGGGAAGATCCGTGCTCATAGTCGTCCTTTCCTCGTCGGCGCACCACGACTCTCCGGTGCTCTCGACGGCTCCCGATCCTACCCGCTCACCCCAGACAGGTCGGTCCGAGCAGAGACTTGAGGTCACCGAAGAGGTCGGCCGAGACCTTCACCGGCATGGGCACCTCGAACACCTTCGCCGTGCCCGCGCGGTGCACGCGGAGCAGCACCTCGGTGTCCCCGCTGTGCCGCCGGAGGACCTCGGCCAGCTCCGTCATGACCCGCTCGGTGGCGCGCTGCTCGGCGAGGACGAGCGACAGCGGGCCTGCAGCGTCGAAGGAGCCGATGTCGGGTGCGAACGCGGACTGCGCATGCAGGTTCAGCCCGTCGTCACGGCGTGAGACCCGTCCACGCACCGCGAGGATGGCGTCCTGCTGCAGGGTGTGCTGGAACTCGAGGTAGGTCTTGCCCATGAACATCACGGTGACCTCACCGTTGAAGTCCTCCACGGTGATCATGCCGTACGGGTTCCCACTCGCCTTCGCCACACGATGCTGCACGCTGGTGACGAGGCCGGCCACGGTGACCTGATCACCGTCCTGCAGATCCTCGGAGTTGTTGAGGTCGTGGATGGAGATCGAGGCGTGCTTCGCGAGCGGCACCTCGAGACCGGCGAGCGGATGATCCGAGACGTAGAGGCCGAGCATCTCGCGCTCGAACGCGAGCTTGTCCTTCTTGATCCATTCCGGACGTGGGGGCACCTTCGCGGGCGCCGCCTCCTCCATACCGTCGTAGAGACTGTCGAAATCGAAGCCGATGGCGCCCTGCGCCTCGTTCCGCTTCCTGTCGACCGCCGCCTCCACGGCGTCTTCATGGATCTCGAGGAGCGCCCGGCGGGTGTCCCCCATCGAGTCGAAGGCACCAGCCTTGATGAGCGATTCGACCGTGCGCTTGTTGGCGACGTGCAGGGGAACCTTGTCGAGGAAGTGATGGAAGGACGTGAACCGCTCGTCCTTGCGGGACTGCACGATGCCGTCGACGACGTTCGTGCCGACGTTGCGGACCGCGCCGAGACCGAAGCGGATGTCGTCGCCGACGGCCGCGAAGAAGTTGATCGACTCGGAGACGTCCGGCGGCAGCACCTTGATGCCCATCCGGCGGCACTCGTTCAGGTAGAGCGCCATCTTGTCCTTCGAGTCGCCGACGCTCGTCAGGAGCGCGGCCATGTACTCGGCCGGGTAGTGCGCCTTGAGGTACGCGGTCCAGTACGACACGAGACCGTACGCAGCGGAGTGCGCTTTGTTGAAGGCGTAGTCGGAGAACGGCAGGAGGATGTCCCAGAGCGCCTTGACCGCCCCCTCGCCGAAGCCGCGTTCGGTCATTCCGGCCGCGAACCCCGCGTACTGCTTGTCCAGCTCGGACTTCTTCTTCTTGCCCATCGCGCGGCGCAGGATGTCGGCTTGACCGAGGCTGAATCCGGCGACCTTCTGCGCGATCGCCATGACCTGCTCCTGGTAGATGATGAGTCCGTAGGACTCCTCCAGGATCTCCGCGAGCGGTTCCGCCAGTTCGGGATGGATCGGGGAGATCTCCTGCTGACCGTTCTTGCGCAGCGCGTAGTTGGTGTGGGAGTTCGCTCCCATCGGTCCAGGACGGTACAGCGCGATGAGGGCCGAGATGTCGCCGAAGTTGTCCGGCTTCATGAGTCGCATGAGCGAGCGCAGCGGCGGGCTGTCGAGCTGGAACACGCCGAGGGTGTCGCCACGGGCCAGCAGTTCGTAGACGGCGGGGTCATCGAGCCCGAGGTGCTCCAGATCGAGCTCCTCGCCGCGGTTCATCCGGATGTTGTCCAGCGCGTCCGAGATGATCGTCAGGTTCCGGAGGCCCAGGAAGTCCATCTTGATGAGGCCGAGGGACTCGCACGACGGGTAGTCGAACTGCGTGACGATCTGGCCGTCCTGCTCCCGGCGCATGATCGGGATGATGTCGAGCAGGGGCTCGGACGACATGATGACGCCGGCGGCATGCACGCCCCACTGCCGCTTCAACCCCTCGAGCCCGAGAGCCCGGTCGAAGACGGTCTTCGCCTCCGGATCGGTCTCGATGAGGGCGCGGAACTCGCTGGCCTCCTTGTAGCGGGGGTGCGCGGAATCGAACATGCCGTCTAGCGGCATGTCCTTGCCCATCACCGCCGGGGGCATCGCCTTGGTGAGCCGCTCCCCCATGCTGAACGGGAACCCGAGCACGCGACCGGCGTCCTTGAGGGCCTGCTTCGACTTGATCGTGCCGTAGGTGACGATCTGCGCGACGCGCTCGGAGCCGTACTTCCGGGTCACGTACTCGATGACCTCGCCGCGGCGACGATCGTCGAAGTCGACGTCGAAGTCGGGCATCGAGACGCGGTCGGGGTTGAGGAAGCGCTCGAAGATCAGACCGTGCTCGAGGGGATCGAGATCCGTGATCTTCATCGCGTAGGCGACCATCGAGCCGGCACCGGAGCCACGACCCGGGCCGACGCGGATGCCGTTGTCCTTCGCCCAGTTGATGAAGTCGGCGACGACGAGGAAGTAGCCGGGGAAGCCCATCTGCAGGATGATCCCGGTCTCGTACTCGGCCTGCTTGCGCACCTTGTCCGGGATGCCGCTGGGGTACCGGTAGTGGAGGCCCTTCTCGACCTCCTTGATCAGCCAGCTGTCCTCGGTCTCGCCGTCCGGGACCGGGAACCGCGGCATGTAGTTCGCCGAGGTGTTGAACTCGACCTCGCAGCGCTCGGCGATCAGGAGCGTGTTGTCGCAGGCCTCCGGGTGGTCCCGGAAGAGCTGCCGCATCTCGGCGGCGGTCTTGATGTAGTAGCCGTCGCCGTCGAACTTGAAGCGGTTCGGGTCGTCGAGCGTGGAGCCGGACTGCACGCATAGCAGGGCAGCGTGGGCGTCGGCCTCGTGCTGGTGGGTGTAGTGCGAGTCGTTGGTGGCCACGAGCGGGATGCCGAGGTCTTTCGCGAGCCGCAGCAGATCGGTCATGACACGGCGCTCGATGGAGAGACCGTGGTCCATGATCTCGGCGAAGTAGTTCTCCTTGCCGAAGATGTCCTGGAACTCCGCCGCCGCGGCCCTGGCGGCGTCGTACTGGCCGAGCCGGAGCCGGGTCTGCACCTCCCCCGACGGGCACCCCGTCGTGGCGATGAGACCCTTTCCGTAGGTCTGGAGCAGCTCGCGGTCCATGCGGGGCTTGAAGTAGTAGCCCTCCATGCTCGACAGCGAGCTCAGCCGGAAGAGGTTGTGCATGCCCTCGGTGCTCTGGCTCCACATGGTCATGTGGGTGTAGGCGCCCGAACCCGAGACGTCGTCGCTGCGCTGGTCCGCCGAGCCCCACTGCACCCGGGTCTTGTCGCTGCGGTGCGTGCCCGGGGTGACGTAGGCCTCGAGACCGACGATGGGTTTGATGCCGGCGTTGCGCGCGGCGTTGTAGAACTCGAACGCCGCGAAGGTGTTCCCGTGGTCCGTCACCGCGATCGCCGGCATGCCGTAATCGGCGGCCGCCTGGGTCATCGCGTTGATCTTCGCGGCCCCGTCGAGCATCGAGTACTCGCTGTGCACGTGCAGGTGGACGAAGGAGTCGGATGCCATGCTTCGAGTCTACGTTCGGCCCCGGACACCGGCATGCGTCGCGCTCCCTCAGCGAGCGCGCCGCGGAACCCGGTTCACGCGTCCTCGCGGAGGTCCAGCCGCATGAGCACGCGGGGGAACCCGTCGAGCACCGAGCCCGTGTCCGCGACCTTGCGGAATCCCGCGCTCTCGAAGAGACGCCGCGTGCCCACGTACGCCATCGTCAGGTTCACCTTCGCCCCGGCGTTGTCGACCGGGTACCCCTCGACGGCGGGGGCGCCGCGCTCTCTGGCGTAGGCGACGGCTCCCTCGATGAGCGCATGCGACACGCCCTGCTTGCGGTGCCCCGGCCGGACTCGGAAGCACCACAGCGACCACACGTCGAGGTCGTCGACGTGCGGGATGAGGCGGTTGCGCGCGAAGCTCGTGTCGCGCCGAGGATGCAGCGCCGCCCAGCCGACCGGCTCGTCGTCGAGGTAGGCGAGCACACCGGGAGGAGGGTCCTGGTGGCAGAGCTCGCGCACCCGGTCGGCACGCGCGGGACCGCGCAGGGAGACGTTCTCCTTGTTGCCGATCCGGTAGCTCAGACAGAAGCAGACGTTCGACGTCGGCTTCTTCGGTCCCACCACCGCCGCGACGTCGTCGAAGACCGTCGCCGGACGCACCACGATGCTCATGCGGTCAGTGTGGCGGAGACCACCGACACCGCGGAAGCGACGCTCCGCGGGACCTATTCTCCGCGGAGCACGTCCAGTGCGTGCTGGAAGTCGTCCGGATAGGGCGAGGTGAACTGCACCCAGTCCCCCGTCGTCGGATGCGCGAAGGCGAGCTGATGCGCGTGCAGCCACTGCCGGGTGAGACCGAGCCGGGCGGACAGCGTCGGGTCGGCACCGTACAGCGGATCGCCGACACACGGGTGGCGGTGCGCGGCCATGTGCACGCGGATCTGGTGGGTGCGGCCCGTCTCCAGGTGGATCTCGAGCAGGGAGGCACCGGGGAACGCCTCGAGGGTCTCGTAGTGCGTCACGGAGGGCTTGCCGTCCGGGACGACCGCGAACTTCCAGGAGTGGTTCGGGTGCCGACCGATCGGGGCGTCGATCGTACCCACGAGCGGGTCCGGATGCCCCTGCACCACCGCGTGATAGACCTTCTCGACCGTGCGCTCCTTGAACGCTCTCTTCAGCGCGGTGTAGGCGGCCTCGCTCTTGGCGACGACCATGAGCCCGCTCGTCCCCACGTCCAGCCGGTGCACGACGCCTTGACGCTCCGGCGCGCCGCTCGTGGCGACGCGGAACCCGGCGGCGGCGAGAGCACCGACGACCGTGGGGCCCTCCCACCCGAGCGAGGGATGGGCGGCGACGCCGGTCGGCTTGTCGACGACGACGATGTCGTCGTCGTCGTACACGATGCCGAGCTCGGGCACCGCGATCGGGACGATCTTCGGCCCCTCCTTCGGCTCCCACTCGACGTCGAGCCAGGCACCGCCACGCAGGCGGTCCGACTTGTCGAGGGTGACGCCGTCCAGGCGGACGCCGCCCGATCCGGCCACCTCGGCCGCGAAGGTCCGCGAGAACCCGAGGAGCTTGGCGAGGGCGGCGTCGACGCGCGTGCCATCGAGCCCGTCCGGGACGGGCAGCGACCGGGACTCCACGCTCAGCGCCCCTCGGACGCGGCGGCCGCCTCGGCGTCCTCGTCGGTCTCGACCGGGGCGTGGTCCTTCTCCCGCGTGCCGTCGAAGCGCAGTCCGAACACGACGAGCAAGGCGACCGAGATCATCCCGGTGACGATGAAGATGTCGGCGACGTTGAAGATGGCCGGCATCATCCACGGCATGGAGATCATGTCGACCACGTGGCCGACGGGGAAACCGGGCTCGCGGAACAGTCGGTCCGACAGATTGCCCAGCACGCCGCCGAGCAGGCAGCCGAGGACGACCGCCCAGAGGCGCGAACGCAGCCCGAACGCCTTCCAGACGATGACACCCGCCACCACGGCGAGAGCGATCGTGAAGATCCAGGTCACGCCGGAACCGAGGGAGAACGCCGCGCCGGGATTGCGCACGTAGTAGAGCTGCAGGAACTCTCCGAGAACCGGGACCTCCTCGTGCAGCGGCAGGTTCTCGATCGTGAGGTACTTCACAAACTGATCGGCGGCCAGCACGACCGCTGCGAGAATCGCAACGATCGCACCGGCCGCCGACCGACGAAGGGGACGACGTCCTGACAAGAGGGCGCCTTACAGGCCGATCGCGGAGACCGGGGTGGAGTCCGTGGACGCCGACTTCTCGTCGAGCTCGCGGAGCTGGCCCTCGATGTAGCCGCGGAGCTGCGAGCGGTAGTCGCGCTCGAAGTTGCGCAGCTCGGTGATCCGGGCCTCCAGCGTGTTGCGCTCGCGCTCGAGACGTGCGGTCTCCTCGCGCTGCTTCGCCTCGGCCTCCGTGCGGATGCGGGCGACCTCGGCCTCGGCCTCGGAGATGAGCTGGTTGCGCTTCGCCTCACCCTCGGCGACGTGCTCGTCGTGCAGACGCTGCGCGAGCTCGATGATGCCGGCGGTGGCGGTCGCGGAGCCGGTCGGTGCGGCGTCGGCAGCGGGTGCCTCGACCGCGGGGGCCGGAGCGGGAGTGGCGGCAGCCGGCTCGGCAGCGGCGGGAGCAGGGGTGGAACCCGACTCGTACGCGGCGAGCTTCGCCTTCAGCTCGGCGTTCTCCTCGAGGGCCTTGCGCCACTCGATGACGATCTCGTCGAGGAAGTCGTCGACCTCGTCCGGGTCGAAGCCGTCCTTGAAGCGGACGTGCTGGAACTGCTTGGTGACGACGTCATCCGGGGTAAGTGCCATGGGTGGCTCCTCTTTCGATGAGTTCGATTGCCAGTACCGATGTATGGCGTGTTCGTGATGTGGCGCGAACCCGGGGCGCGCACCTGGGTGCCAGCATAGCCCCCGAGCCTTGGCGTCGCGATGCCGCGACACCCAGGCTCGGACAACTCGCGGCGGTTCCCGGGCGCGACACGCGGGGTGGTCAGCGGATGAACAACCGGACGATGTTCATCAGGATCAGCACGACCAGCAGGGTCAGCGCGAAGCCGAAATCCAGCGACAGCTGGCCGATGCGCAGCGGAGGGATGATCCGCCGGAAGAACCGGATGGGCGGATCTGTGACGGTGTAGACCGCTTCAGCGGCCACGAGGCCGAAACCCTTCGGACGCCACTCCCGATTGAACATCGGGATGTAGTCGAGGATGAGCCGCGCGAAGAGCACGAGGATGTACACCAGCAGCATCAGATGGACGATGCTGGCGAGGACCGAGACCAGCTGCACGGTCTAGGAGTGGTCGAAGCCCGCAGACTCGGCGTCTGCGTGCGCGATGCCCCCGTGACCCGACACCGCGATGTTCTCCGGCGACAGCAGGAAGACCTTCGAGGTCACCCGCTCGATGCGACCGTAGAGGCCGAGGGAGAGACCGCTCGCGAAGTCGATGAGGCGGCGCGCATCGGCGTCGCTCATCTGGGAGAGGTTGATGATGACCGGGACGCCCTCGCGGAAGCTCTCCGCGATCAGCTGGGCGTCGCGGTACTGCTTCGGGTGGACGGTGAGGATCTCGTTCACGGCTCCTGCTGCGGGCTGGCGGACGGCGACGGGACGACGGAGCGGCGTGACGGGAGCCGGAGCCGGCTCTTCGCGGTCACGCTCACGCTCGCGCTGGGCACGGGCGGGCGCCGACGTCTCCTCCTCGTAGACCTCTTCCTCATCGGCGAGGCCGAGATACACCATGGTCTTCTTCAGCGGGTTACCCATCGTGTCCTCCGGTTCGAACGTTTCGGGCTGGTCTTGTCACAGGTTAGCCCCGGGCGGGGCGCGGGCCCGTGATTGCGGAACCGATCCGCAGGTGTGTCGCGCCGGCGGCGATCGCCTCGGCGAAATCGCCGGTCATCCCGGCGGAGATCCAGGTCGCCTCGGGGGCGACCGATCGCACGTCGTCGGCGATCCGCCGCAGGCGGTCGAAGGCGGCCGTGGGCTCCTCATCGAGAGGAGCCACCGCCATGACGCCGCGGAGGCGCAGTGAGGGCAGGGTGAGCACGTGCTCGGCCAACGCCACCGCGGAGGCCGGGGCGACGCCTCCGCGCCCTTCGTCCTCCGTCAGATTCACCTGCACGAGCACGTCGAGCACGTCGTCGTCCACGGCGGCTCGGTGCAGGGCGTCGGCGAAGCGGTCACGGTCGACGGAGTGGATCACGTCGGCACTCCGCCTGATCGCGGAGGCCTTGTTCGTCTGGCCCTGTCCGATGAAGTGCCACTCGAGGTCGAGACCGGCCAGCTCGGTCTCCTTGGCGGTGAGCTCCTGCTGTCGGTTCTCCCCCACCGCGTGCACTCCGAGGGCGTGCAGATCGCGCACCAGGGAGGCGGGGTGGAACTTCGTGACGACGATCCGGGTGATCTCCGCCGGCGAACGTCCGGCGGCACGGGGGGGGGGGGGGGGGGGGGGGGGGCGCGGGCGCCGCCCCCCCCCCCCCCCGCCCCCCCGGCGGGGGGG
>NZ_JAMBDU010000028.1:0-50704 GCF_025143875.1 Microbacterium meiriae
TCGAAATGGCCACCCATCGTTGGGTGGCCATTTTGCGTTTACGAGCGAAGAGAACAGAGAACAGGGAGCACCATGCCGGAAGAGGAAGAGCGCCGTCCACGTCGCAACGACGGGAACCAGCGCAACGAACGTCCTTCCGGAGGTCGCCCCGTATACCGCGACGGCGGTTCTCGTGCCGGCTCCGGCGACGGAAGCCCTCGGCGTGAAGGCGGTTACAACCGCGATGGTGGTGCGCCTCGTCGTGAGGGTGGTTACAACAACCGCGATGGTGCGCCCCGTCGTGAAGGTGGTTACCGCGACAGCGCTCCGCGTCGTGAAGGCGGTTACAACCGCGATGATGGTGCGCCTCGTCGTGAGGGTGGTTACAACAACCGCGATGGTGCGCCCCGTCGTGAAGGCGGTTACAACCGCGATGGTGGTGCCCCGCGTCGTGAAGGTGGTTACAACCGTGATGGTGGTGCCCCGCGTCGTGAAGGTGGTTACAACCGCGACAGCGCTCCGCGTCGTGAAGGCGGTTACAACCGCGATGGTGGTGCCCCGCGTCGCGAAGGCGGTTTCAACAACCGTGATGGTGCGCCCCGTCGCGAAGGTGGCTACAACCGTGATGGTGGTGCCCCTCGTCGCGAAGGCGGTTACAACAACCGGGATGGTGCCCCGCGTCGCGAGGGCGGCTACAACCGCGATGGTGGTGCCCCTCGTCGCGAAGGCGGTTACAACAACCGGGATGGTGCCCCGCGTCGCGAGGGCGGGTACAACCGTGACGGTGGTGCCCCTCGTCGCGAAGGCGGTTACAACAACCGTGACAGTGCCCCGCGTCGTGATGGTGGGTACAACCGCGACAGCGCTCCGCGTCGTGAAGGCGGTTACAACCGCGACAGCGCTCCGCGTCGTGAAGGCGGTTACAACCGTGACGGTGGTGCCCCGCGTCGTGAGGGTGGGTACAACCGCGATGGTGGTGCCCCTCGTCGCGAGGGCGGGTACAACCGTGACGGTGGTGCCCCGCGTCGTGAAGGTGGTTACAACCGCGACAGTGCCCCGCGCCGTGAGGGCGGGTACAACCGTGACGGTGGTGCCCCGCGCCGTGAGGGCGGGTACAACCGTGACGGTGGTGCCCCGCGTCGTGAAGGCGGGTACAACAATCGTGACAGCGCTCCGCGCCGCGAGGGCGGATTCGACCGGGAGCGGGGGAGTGACCGGTCTCGGTCCTTCCCGCAGCGCGGCGGTGCGGGGCGGGAGCGTCCTGCCAACGCGGCGAGCGAGCGTCCGCGGTTCGACGAGCCCCGCGTCCCGGAGGATGTCACGGCGCGCGACCTGCACCCCTCCGCGCGCAACGAGCTGAAGACGCTCAGCAAGGAGAACGCGGAGTTCGTCGCTCGGCATCTGGCGATGGCTTCTCGGCTGATCGACGAGGACCCGACCCTGGCGCACGAGCACGCACTCGCGGCGTCACGTCGTGCAGGGCGCATCGCGATCGTCCGGGAGACCCTGGGCATCACCGCCTACGCGACGGGTGACTTCGCCCTGGCCCTGCGGGAGCTCCGCACCTATCGCCGGATCTCCGGCAAGGACGACCAGATCGCCCTCATGGTCGACAGCGAGCGAGGCATCGGACGTCCCGACCGCGCCCTCGAGACCGGCCGCGCCGTGGACCGATCGGCTCTGACCACCCCCGTGCGCGTGGCTCTCGCGATCGCGATGTCGGGTGCCCGGCTGGACCAGGGCGACCTGGAGCTGGCCCTCGGGGAGCTCGAGATCCCGGAGCTCGACCCGGATCGCGCGTTCGAGTGGAGCCCCGCGCTCTTCGCCGCGCGCGCTGCCGTCCTGGAAGATCTCGGCCGCACGGACGAGGCGGAGTTCTGGGCGCACCGCGCCGAGGTCGCCGCGGAAGCTCTCGGTGTGGATGAGGCCGGCGACGAGGAGCTCTACGTCGAGGACGGTCTCGTCGAGGACGAGTTCTCCGACGAGGAGGAGCACTCCGCCGACGACACCGACTCCGAGGAAGAAGAGGCTTCCGACCCGGAGACCGGGGACGACTCGTCCTCCTCCGACACGAACGAGACCCCCGAGCCCGCCGAGCCGTCCATCGAGGACGAGGTGCGCGAGCTGCTCGGCGAGGACGACGAGACGGAGGACGACTCGCCCTCCGCATCCGAGAAGCCGGAGGCGTAGTGGGGCTCTTCACACCCAAGGCACGGAGGTCTCGAGCGGGACGGACGCCTCTCGAGGGCTTGGACACCGTCCTCGCTGATCTCGACGGCGTCGTCTACGCCGGTCCGGGGGCTCTGCCGCACGCGGTCGAGAGCCTGAACGCTGCGGCGCACGCGGTGCGTCTCGGCTACATCACGAACAACGCCTCGCGCACGGACGCCTCCGTGGCGGCTCATCTCACGAGTCTCGGGCTCGACGTCGCTCCGCAGGACGTCGTCACGAGCCCGCAGGCCGCGATGCGTCTGCTGTCCGGGATCGTTCCCGCGCCGGCGACCATCCTCGTCGTCGGCGGCGACGGGCTCGTCGACGAGGTGCAGAAGGCCGGGTACACGGTGACGCGCAGCGCCGAGGACGCTCCGCAGGCCGTGGTCCAGGGGTTCGCGCCCGAGGTGGCCTGGACGGACCTCGCCGAGGCGGCGTTCGCGCTGAAGGTCCCTGAGGACGAGGGCGGCATCCCCTGGATCGCCACGAACACGGACTGGACGATCCCGCGCGAGCGCGGCGTCGCCCCCGGCAACGGCACCCTCGTCTCCGCCGTGCACACCGCGATCGGTCGCCTGGCGACGGTGGCGGGCAAGCCGGAGACCCCGATCTTCGAGGAGGCGCTCGCCCGCTTCGGCGCCGCGAAGGCTCTGTTCATCGGCGACCGCCTGGACACCGACATCATGGGCGCCAGCCGCGCCGGCATCGAGTCCGCGCTCGTGCTGACCGGCATCGACCGTCCCAAGCACGTCCTCGCCGCGCCGGAAGGTTCACGCCCGACCTACATCCTCGGTGATCTGCGTGGCCTGCATGAGCCGTATCCCGAGCCCGTCGTGACCGACGGCGTGTTCGACGTGAACGGTGCCGCCGTCCGCGTCCACGGAGCGGACGTCGAGATCGTCGCCGAGTCCGGCGAGCAGCTCGACCTCCTCCGCGCCGGCGCCGCGGCCATCTGGGCGTCCGGTACGCCGGTGTTCGTGCTGCGGGTTCCCGAACGGCTGTACGCCGACCCGTTCCACCGCCCCTGAGCCACGCGTGGCGCCGTCGGCCGTCGGCGGCGCCGCGTACAGTGGAAGCGTGAGTGACGAGACGACGACCAGCGCGCCGACGGACGGCCTGTGGAGTCGTCTGCGCCTGATCGAAGGTCAGCCGCTCTCCGCACGCGCGGACTTGTACTCGGCCCTGCACGACGAACTCTCTCGACGGCTCGAGAGCGGATCCCGGCTGGAACAGCGGGAGACTCCGGGACCACGATGACGCGACTCGACGCCGCCCTCGCCTCCCGAGGACTCGCCCGTTCGCGCACGCACGCCGCCACCCTCATCGCCGACGGTCTCGTGAGCGTCGACGGTCGCCCGGTCGTCAAAGCCTCGACCGCGGTCGGCGAGGAGAACACGATCACGGTGGCCGGCGCCGACCACTACGTCAGCCGCGGCGCGCACAAGCTCATCGCCGGGCTCGACGGCTTCACCATTCCCGTGCAGGGGCGCCTCGTGCTCGACATGGGAGCCTCGACCGGCGGCTTCACGCAGGTGCTGCGGGAGCGCGGCGCGCGGCGCGTGCTCGCTGTGGACGTCGGTCACGGCCAGCTCGCCCCGTCGATCGCGGCAGACCCCGGTGTCACCGCGGTCGAGGGCTTCAACGTGCGGCACATGACCCGTGACAGTCTCGCCGCGGCGACGGGGGAGTCCGCCTCGCCCGACCTGGTGGTGGGCGACCTCTCCTTCATCTCGCTCGAGCTCGTGCTCCCCGCGGTGGTCGCCGTCGCGGCGCCGGGTTCCGATGTCCTGCTGCTCGTCAAACCGCAGTTCGAGGTCGGCCGGACGGCGGTGCGCGGCGGTCTCGTCACCGACCCCGCCACCCGTGCCGATGCCGTCGCCCGGGTGGCGTGGAGCGCGTGGGACGCGGGGATGGGGATGGCGGGGATCGTCTCTTCCCCGATCCTCGGAACCCACGGCAATGCGGAGTATCTCGTCCACCTCGTGCCGGGCGGCGGCAGCAATCCGACAGAATGGATGGACACCATCAACCGGCTGGCAGGGGGACGATGAACGAGCGCAGGATCCTGGTCGTCGCCCACGCGGGTCGCGTCGACACCGTCGCGGCCGCCCGCCGGGTGATCGACGCCCTCCGCGGCGCGGGAGTGCGCCCCGTCCTGGCGGCCGACGACCACGCGGAGCTCTCCGCGGTCGATGCGTTCTTCGCGGACGTCGAGGTGCTGGATGCCTCCGCCGGTCCGGCGTCCCTCGAGCTCGCGATCGTGCTCGGCGGCGACGGCACGATCCTCCGTGCGGCGGAACTCGTCCGCGACAGCGGCGCCCCGGTGCTCGGCATCAACATGGGCCACGTCGGCTTCCTCGCGGAGATCGACCGGGACGACATGGACGACGCGATGCGCCGCGTCATCGCCCGCGACTACGAGGTCGAGGAGCGCCTGGCGCTGTCGGTGCGGGTGAAGGACGCCTCGGGCGACGTCGTCTTCGAGACCTGGGCTCTGAACGAGGCGACCGTCGAGAAGGCGAGCCGGGAGCGCATGATCGAGGTGGTGCTCGAGATCGACGGGCGCCCCCTGTCGAGTTTCGGCTGCGACGGCATGGTCGTCTCCACCCCGACCGGCTCGACCGCCTACAACTTCTCCGCCGGCGGCCCGGTCATCTGGCCGACGGTCGAGGCCATCGCCGTCGTCCCGCTGTCGGCCCATGCCCTCTTCGCCAAGCCGCTCGTGGTGAGCCCCGACGCGGCCGTGGCGATCGAGATGCTGGAGCGGACGGACGGCTCCGGCATCCTCTGGTGCGACGGCCGTCGTTCCCACGACCTTCCGCCGGGTGCCCGCGTCGTCGTCCGTCGCTCATCGCGCCCGGTCCGCCTCGCGCGACTGCACCCCACCGCGTTCACGAATCGTCTCGTCCGCAAGTTCCAGCTGCCCGTCGAGGGATGGCGCGGACAGGAACGGAGGAGCGAGGCATGATCGAGGAGATGCGCATGCAGGGGCTCGGCGTGATCGCCGATGCCGTCCTGCCGCTCGGGCCCGGCTTCACGGCCATCACCGGCGAGACCGGAGCGGGCAAGACCATGGTGGTCACCGGTCTCGGCCTGCTTCTCGGACAGCGCGCCGACTCCGGCGCCGTGCGCAAGGGCGCGGCGCAGGCGTCGGTGGCCGGTGTGTGGATCGTGCCGGAGACCGGTGAGGTCGCCGACATCGTCGCCGAGGCCGGGGGAGAGCTGGAGCCGGCAGGCGCCGGGACTGCGGAGCTGTACGTCTCGCGCACCCTCAGCGCCGAAGGCCGCAGTCGTGCGAGCGTCGGCGGCCGCGCCGCACCGGCGGGTGTGCTGTCCTCGCTCGCCGACGAGCTCATCGTGGTGCACGGACAGTCCGAGCAGCTGCGGCTGCGATCGGCGGCCGCGCAGCGCGACGCCCTCGATCGCTTCGGCGGCGAGGCCATCGCCCGGGCGCTGGAGGAGTATCAGGCCGCGTTCGAGCACTGGCGCACGCTCGACGCCGAGATCGTCGACATCACCGCGAACCGCGACCGGCGCGCCGAGGAGGCCGCCCGGCTGCGGGAGGACCTGGCCTTGATCGAAGCCACCGCTCCCGAAGAGGGTGAGGATGAGGAGCTGACGGCCCGCGCCGAACGCCTCGCGAACGCGGAGGAGCTGCGGCTCGCGGCCGCCCTGGCCCACGGCTCCCTCTCGAACGAGGAGGGCGAGCCCGATGCGTCGGCGCTGGTCGCGGAGGCACGCCGAGCGATCGAGCGCGTGTCGGACCCGAAGCTGGCGGAGGTCGCCGAGACCCTGGCCGACATCGGCTACCGGATCGCCGACGCCGCCGGCGTGCTCTCCGGCTTCCTCGCCGACCTCGACGAGTCCGGCCCGCACGAGCTGGCAGCCGTCGAGGAACGCCGGGCCGCGCTCGGTGTCCTCATCCGTCAGCACGGTTCGCTGGCGGAGGCGCTGGCACTGTGGCAGACCGGTTCCGCACGGCTGGCCGAGCTCGACGACGACGGGGAGCGTCTGGAACGCCTCACCGCCGAGCGCGACGCGGCCAGGGCGGAGCTCGACGCCCGAGCCGACGCCCTCACCGCCGCCCGGAGCGAGGCCGCCGTCCGGCTCGGCGAGGCCGTGACCGCCGAGCTCCACGCGCTGGCGATGCCGGACGCACGCCTGGAGGTGTCCGTGGCGCCTGGTGCCGAGAGCACCCACGGGCGCGATGACGTCGCCATCCTGCTCGCGCCGCACCCCGGCGCCGAACCCCGCTCCGTCGCCAAGGGTGCGTCCGGCGGCGAGCTGTCGCGCGTGATGCTCGCGATCGAGGTCGTCATCGCGGCGACCGACCCGGTTCCCACCTTCGTGTTCGACGAGGTCGACGCCGGCATCGGCGGTGCCGCGGCCATCGAGGTCGGTCGACGACTCGCCCGACTCGCCGAGAAGTCGCAGGTGATCGCCGTCACCCATCTCGCGCAGGTCGCCGCCTTCGCGAACAACCACCTGACCGTCGTGAAATCGAACGACGGCGCCGTCACCGCCTCCAGCGTGCGGCGGCTCGACGGGGAGGAGCGCGAGGCCGAGATGGCTCGCCTGCTCTCCGGACTCGCGGATTCCGATGCCGCACTCACCCACGCCCGTGAGCTTCTCAGCCTCGGCGTCTGAACGAACTGTTAGGATAGAAGCCCGTGATGAACTCTTCTTCTGCGGGGCCCAAGAACGACACGACCAAGCACATCTTCGTGACTGGTGGTGTCGTTTCGTCTTTGGGCAAGGGGCTCACCGCGGCCAGCCTGGGCAACCTCCTGACCGCCCGCGGACTCCGCGTGGTCATGCAGAAGCTCGACCCGTATCTGAACGTCGATCCGGGCACCATGAACCCGTTCCAGCACGGCGAGGTCTTCGTGACCGACGACGGTGCGGAGACCGACCTCGACATCGGCCACTACGAGCGCTTCCTCGACATCAACCTGTCCGAGGCGGCCAACGTCACGACCGGTCAGATCTACTCGCAGGTGATCGCGCGGGAGCGCCGCGGCGAGTACCTGGGCGACACCGTGCAGGTCATCCCGCACATCACCGACGAGATCAAGCGCCGCATGCGGCTGCAGGCCACAGAGGACCCGCGTCCCGACGTGATCATCACCGAGGTCGGCGGCACGGTCGGCGACATCGAGTCGCAGCCCTTCCTCGAGGCGGCCCGCCAGCTGCGTCACGAGCTCGGTCGCGACAGCGTGTTCTTCGTGCACGTCTCGCTCGTGCCGTTCATGGGGGCGTCCGGCGAGCAGAAGACCAAGCCGACCCAGCACTCGGTCGCCGCGCTCCGTCAGGTCGGCATCCAGCCGGATGCGCTCGTGCTCCGCAGCGACCGCCCGGTGAGCGCGAGCAACCGCAACAAGATCGCCCTCATGTGCGACGTCGATGTCGAGGGTGTCATCAACACCGTCGACCTGCCGAGCATCTACGACATCCCCTCCACCCTCAACGAGCAGGGCCTGGACTCCTACATCGTGCGCCGCCTCGGTCTCGACCAGAAGGCCGACGACGTCGACTGGACGCGCTGGAACAAGGTGCTGCACGCGGTGCACAACCCCAAGCACGAGGTCACGATCGGTCTGGTCGGCAAGTACATCGACCTGCCGGACGCCTACCTGTCCGTGACCGAAGCCCTCAAGGCCGGCGGCTTCGCGCAGGAGACCAAGGTCAACATCCGCTGGATCCCATCCGACCTCTGCGAGACGCCCGAGGGCGCGCAGGAGCAGCTGGCCGAGCTCGACGGCATCTGCGTGCCCGGCGGCTTCGGCATCCGCGGCATCGAGGGCAAGCTGGGCGCGCTGAAGTTCGCCCGGGAGCAGGGGATCCCGACCCTCGGCCTGTGTCTCGGCCTGCAGTGCATGGTCATCGAGTACGCCCGCGACGTGGCCGGTATCGCCGGAGCCTCGTCCAGCGAGTTCGATCCGGACACCGCGGAGCCCGTCATCGCGACCATGGCCGAGCAGATCGAGATCCTCGACGGCGGCGACCTGGGCGGCACCATGCGGCTCGGTCTCTACCAGGCCGCTCTCGCCGAGGGCTCGCTGGCGCGCGAGGTCTACGGCGCCGCCGAGGTGTCCGAGCGTCACCGTCACCGCTACGAGGTGAACAACGCCTACCGCGATCGCCTGTCGGAGGCCGGTCTGGTGTTCTCGGGCCTCAACCCGGAGCTGGATCTCGTCGAGTACGTCGAGCTGCCGCGCGACGTGCACCCGTACTACATCGCCACCCAGGCGCACCCGGAGCTGCGTTCGCGTCCGACCGACCCGCACCCGCTGTTCCGCGGTCTCGTCGGCGCGGCCATCGCCCGGCACCGCGCGAGCGAGCTGTTCGACGTGCCCGTCGATGAGTGAGTCGGGGACGGGTCCTGTGGACGAGTCGCTGCGCGACGAGCCCTTCGAGCCGGAGGTCCTGAGCAGCGACCTCGTCTACGAAGGGCGCGTCTGGGACGTCCGCTCCGATCGTGTCCGCTACGGCGAGGGCGAGATCGTGCGGCAGTACGTCGCCCATCCCGGCGCCGTCGCGATCCTCGCGCTGGACGACGAGGGGCGGGTGCTGCTCATCCAGCAGTACCGTCACCCGATCCGCCACCGCGACTGGGAGCTGCCGGCGGGCCTCCTCGACATCGAGGGCGAGGAGCCGATGGCGGCCGCCCGTCGCGAGCTCGCGGAGGAGGCCGACCTCGTGGCCGCCCACTGGGAGCCGCTGGTGTCCTCGTGGACGACGCCCGGCGGCAACGACGAGCTCATCCGGGTGTTCCTCGCGACCGGGCTCTCGGCCGCGGAGACCGCGCACGACCGGGAGGACGAGGAGGCGGACATCCGGCTCGCCTGGGTGCCGCTGGAAGACGCCGTCGCGGGAGTGATGGCAGGACGCCTGCGCAACGGCATCCTCTCCATCGGCGTGCTGGCCGCGGCGCAGAGGCTGCGCGACCGAGGCTGAGGATGCTGCTCGATCGCGCCCTCGACGCGTATCTGCGTCACGTGACGATCGAACGCGGCCTCAGCGCGCACACGGTCGGCGCCTACCGGCGGGACCTCGTGGGCTACCGGGACTGGCTCACGGCGGAGGGGATCGACGACACCGCGGACATCACGTCCATGGTGGTCGACCGTTTCGTCGCCGACCGTGCCTCGGCGGAGCCGCCGCCCGCGGCGACGAGCCTGGCGCGCCTGCAGTCCTCGGTGCGCGGCTGGCACCGGTTCCTCGCCCGGGAGGGCATCGAGGCGGACGATCCGACTGGGCGCCTCCGCCCGCCGAAGACCCCGCGCCGGCTCCCGAAAGCCCTCACGATCGACCAGGTGGAGCGGCTGCTCGCCGCGCCGTCGGCCGAGGAGCCGCTCGGCATCCGCGACAGGGCGCTCCTGGAGCTCCTCTACGCGACGGGTGCCCGGGTGTCGGAGGCTGTCGGTCTGGACGTCGACGACATGGCGCACGGCGAGGTGCTGCGCCTGCGGGGAAAGGGCTCGAATGAGCGCATCGTCCCCGTGGGGTCGTATGCCCGCGCCGCGGTCGACGCGTATCTCACCCGAGTCCGCCCGGGCCTCGCGGCGAAGGGACGTGCGTCGGCCCGGCTCTTCCTCGGCGCGCGGGGCGCTCCGCTCTCGCGGCAGAGCGCCTGGCTGGTGATCCGTTCCGCCGCGGAGCGCGCGCAGCTCACCGCCGAGGTCTCCCCGCACACGCTGCGGCATTCCTTCGCGACCCACCTCCTGCAGGGCGGCGCCGACGTGCGCGTGGTGCAGGAGCTGCTGGGGCACTCCTCGGTCGCGACGACGCAGATCTACACACACGTCTCGGTGGACGCCCTCCGCGACATCTACGCGACCTCGCACCCCCGGGCACGCTGATCCCGCGCGGATCCGCGCCTCCTCCCGAGGCGGCCCGCCGCGCGCCGGGACGACCGGGGAACGCATGGCCGCTACAATCGAGCAAGCACGAAGGAGCAGGAGAACCGGTGGCTGAGAAAGCGGCGAAGTCCAGGGCGAAGGCACAGAAGGCCGACGACACTCCCATGGGACCCACCGGCCGTCCGTATCAGGGCTTCCCGATCCCGGCGCCGCTGAAGTCGCACGGCCCCGCTCGCATCATCGCCCTCTGCAACCAGAAGGGCGGCGTCGGCAAGACGACGACGTCCATCAACCTCGCCGCCGCCCTCGCGGAGTACGGTCGCAAGGTGCTCGCGGTGGACTTCGACCCGCAGGGCGCCCTGTCCGCCGGTCTCGGCATCCAGACGCACGACGTGCCGACGGTCTACGACCTCCTGCTCGACACGAAGCGCGACGCCCACGACGCGATCGTGCACTCGAACGTGCCCGGTCTCGACGTCCTCCCCGCGAACATCGACCTCTCGGCCGCGGAGGTGCACCTCGTCAACGAGGTCGCCCGCGAGACGATCCTCGCCCGCGTGCTCCGGCAGGTGGCGGGGGAGTACGACGTCATCCTCATCGACTGCCAGCCGTCGCTGGGCCTGCTGACCGTGAACGCGCTGACGGCGGCGCACGGCGTCATCATCCCTCTCGAGTGCGAGTTCTTCGCGCTGCGCGGCGTCGCGCTCCTCATCGAGACCATCGACAAGGTGCGCGATCGCCTGAACCCCTCCATCGAGATGGACGGGCTGCTGGCGACCATGTACGACCCGCGCACGCTGCACTCGCGCGAGGTGCTCGAACGCGTCGTGGAGGCGTTCGGCGACGACGTGCTGGAGACCGTGATCGGCCGCACCGTGAAGTTCCCGGATGCGTCGGTCTCGGGGGTCCCGATCACCGAGTTCGCTCCGGAGCACGCGGCCGCACAGGCATACCTGCGGCTGGCCAGGGAGCTGGTCGCCCGTGGCGCCGTCGCCTGACGAGCTCGGAACCGCTGAGGTCCCGGCACTCGCCGACGCCGTCGACGCCGCGGAGTCATCGTCCGCCGCCGCCGACGACACCGGTTTCCGGGTCTCGCTGTCGAACTTCGACGGCCCCTTCGACCTCCTGCTGACCCTCATCTCCAAGCACGAGATGGACATCACCGAGGTGTCGTTGAGCGCCGTCACCAACGAGTTCATCGCGTACCTGGCCGACCTCGAGGACGAGGAGGAGCTGGACCAGGCGTCGGAGTTCCTCGTCGTCGCCGCGACCCTGCTCGACATGAAGGTGGCGGGTCTGCTGCCGCAGGGCGAGCTCGTCGACGCCGAGGCCGTGGCCCTGCTCGAAGCGCGCGACCTGCTCTTCGCCCGTCTGCTGCAGTACCGCGCGTTCAAGGAGGTCTCCGCGTGGTTCGCACGGTGCCTGCAGCGGGAGGACCGCCGCCACGTGCGCGCGGTGCCGCTGGAGGAGAAGCACCGGAAGCAGACACCCGAGCTCGTCTGGTCGCTCACGACCGACGACTTCGCGGCTCTGGCACTGCTGGCCTTCGCACCGAAGGAGATCCCGCACGTCGGGCTCGACCACCTGCACGCGCCCCTGGTCAGCATCCGCGAGCAGGCCGCGATCGTCGTCACGCTGCTGCGCGGCACCGAGTCGCTGAGCTTCCGCGAGCTCGTCGCCGGCGTCACCGAGCCGGGCATCGTCGTGGCCCGCTTCATTTCGGTGCTGGAGCTGTACCGGCACGCGGCGCTGTCCTTCGAACAACTGGAACCGCTCGGGGAGCTGACGCTCCGTTGGGCCGCCGACTCCTGGTCGGACGAGACACTCGCGACCCTGGGGGCCGACTATGACCGATGACATGACCGAGACGGAAACCGGGCTCCGCGAGGAGCCCGACGCCGTGACGGGTGCCGAGTTGCCCCTCAGCGAGCGCGTGGAGGCGATCCTCTTCATCGTCGACGAGCCGATCGGCCTGGTGGCTCTCGCCGCGGCGGTCGGCGCGCCGGTGCCCGCCGTCCGGCAGACGGTCGAGTCGCTGGTCGAGGACTACGACGGCCGGGGCGCGGGTCCGCGGCGCGGCTTCGAGCTGCGGGAGGTCGGCGGCGGATGGCGGCTCTACGTCCGCGAAGACCTGGATCCGGTCGTGGCGGAGTTCGTCGGCGGCCAGGCTCCGGCCCGGCTCTCGCAGGCCGCGTTGGAGACGCTCGCGGTGATCGCCTACAAGCAGCCCGTCACCCGCAGCCAGGTCGCCTCGATCCGCGCGGTCAACGTCGACTCCGTGGTCCGCACGCTCCTCGCACGAGGCCTGATCACCGAGCTCTTCGCCGACTCCGAGACCGGGGCGATCAACTACGGCACGACCGATGCGCTCCTCCAGCATCTCGGCATCAACTCTCTGGATGAGCTTCCGCCGATCTCGCCGCTCCTCGATGACGGCGCCGACGGCTTCGACGAAGGGACGGTCCGATGACCACCGACGCCCACGATTCCGCAGCCCCCGAGGGCGTCCGACTGCAGAAGGTGCTGGCCGCCGCCGGCGTCGCGTCCCGTCGGGTCGTCGAGCAGTACATCGTCGAGGGGCGTATCCGCGTGAACGGCCAGGTGGTCACCGAGCTCGGCCGCCGCATCGACCCGGAGCGCGACCTCGTCGACGTCGACGGCACTGCGGTGCAGCTCGACGTGTCCAAGCGCTACGTGATGCTGAACAAGCCGACGGGCGTGGTCAGCAGCATGCGCGACGAGAGCGGTCGTCCGGATCTCCGGCGCTTCACGAAGGACTACGAGGAGCGGCTCTACAACGTCGGGCGCCTGGACGCCGAGACCAGCGGCCTGCTGCTGCTCACCAACGACGGCGAGCTCGCGCACGTCCTCGCGCACCCGTCCTTCGGCGTCACCAAGGTCTACATCGCGAAGGTGGAGGGGACGGTGACGGCGCAGACCATCTCGAAGCTCACGAAGGGCATCGAGCTGGAGGACGGCCCCATCGCCGCCGACAAGGCCCGCCTGCTCGACACGTCGGCGGGCTCGAGCCTCGTCGAGCTCACGCTGCACTCGGGACGCAACCGGATCGTGCGTCGCATGATGGCCGCGGTCGGTCATCCGGTCACCGAACTGGTGCGGCGGCAGTTCGGTCCGCTTCACCTGGGAACCCTCCCGGCGGGCCGGACGCGGGAACTGAGTAAAATCGAACTCGGCGCGCTGTTGACCCTCGCGCGCCGGGAATCCGGTGTCGCCGAGGCGCCAGGCGAGCAGGAGAGCGAATGACCCAGACGACGAGTGCGCCCGCGGCGCGGAAGGCCGGTGCCGTCGCGCCGCGCCTGTCCGGCACCGTGCGCATCGTCGGCGCCGGGCTGCTCGGTGCCAGCGTCGGCCACGCCCTCCGCGCGAAGGGCATCGACGTGGTCCTCACGGATGCGTCCCCCGCGCAGCTGCGCCTCGCCGTCGACTACGGCGCCGGACGCCTTCCGCAGGATGACGACGCCCCGGTGCTCGTCGTCGTGGCCGTGCCGCCGGATGTGACCGCCGACGTGATCCAGGCAGAGCTCGAGCGCTACCCCGACGCCGTCGTGACGGATGTCGCGAGCGTGAAGCTGGAGCCGTTCCGCACGCTCCGTGACCGCGGTGTGAACCTCGCCCGCTACATCGGCTCCCACCCGCTCGCCGGCCGGGAGCGCGGCGGGGCGATCTCGGCGCGAGCCGACCTGTTCATCGGACGGCCGTGGGTCGTGTGCCGCGACGAGGACACCACCGCGCGGGACCTCGCGCTGGTCGAGGCGCTGGCCCTCGATGTCGGCGCGATGCCGCTGGAGATGACTCCCGAGGAGCACGACCGCTCCGTCGCCCTCACCTCGCATGTGCCGCAGGTCATCGCGAGTCTCCTCGCCGGGCGTCTCGCCGGGGCCGAGGAGGGCGCGCTCCGCCTGGCAGGGCAGGGCGTGCGGGACACCACGCGCATCGCCGCGTCCGCTCCCGAGCTGTGGGTGCAGATCCTCGGCGCCAACGCCGGTCCCGTGGTCGAGATCCTCGACGCGCTGGCGACCGATCTGAGCGAGGTCGCCGATGCGCTGCGCGCTCCGGGCGCACCGGGTGCCCGACGCGTGCTCGCGGAGACCATCCGCCAGGGCAACGACGGTGTCGAGCGCCTCCCCGGCAAGCACGGACAGAACCGACGCTTCGAGACACTGGTCGTCATGGTCGACGACACCGCCGGTCAGCTGGGGCGCCTGTTCGGCGAGCTCGGCGAGCTGGGCGTCAACGTCGAGGACCTGCGGCTGGAGCATTCTCCCGGCGCGCAGTTCGGCCTCGCCGAGATCAGTGTCGACCCCGCGGCGCTGCACGGCGCGATCACCGGGCTCCAGGAACGCGGCTGGCGCATCGCAGGGAACACCAATGACTGACACTTCCACCGTCTCCGCCACGAAGTTCATCGCCATCGACGGTCCCGCCGGGTCCGGCAAGTCGAGCGTGTCCAAGGCGATCGCGCGTCGCGAGGGCTTCGGCTACCTCGACACCGGGTCGGCCTACCGGGCTCTCGCCTGGCACGTGCTCGATCGCGGCGCGGACACCGACGACGCGGAGGCCGTACGCGCCGCGGCCGCCGACTTCCCGGTCCGCCTCGGGCTCGACCCGGATGATCGCACGGTACGTGTCGGCGACGTGGACGTGACGGAGGCGATCCGCGAGCCCCGCGTGTCCGGCGCCGTGAGCGGCGTGGCCCGGGTGCCCGAGGTGCGCACCCAGGTCAACGAGCTCTTCCGGGCACTGGTCGCCGAGGCGCCGTACCCGGCCGTGGTGGTCGAAGGTCGCGACATCACGACCGTCGTGGCACCCGATGCGCCTGTCCGCATCCTGCTGACCGCCGCACCGGAGGTGCGTGCCGCCCGCCGCGCGGGCGAGCTCGCAGGCGAGAACGCCGCCGCCGTCGCGCACGCCCTGCACAAGCGCGACGCCTCCGACAGCGCGGTCGTCGACTTCCTCAACGCCGCGGAAGGCGTGGAGGTCGTCGACTCGACCGCACTCGATTTCCCCCAGACCATCGACGCCGTTCTCTCGGTGATCGAACGACTCCGAGGAGCACACCGTGGCTGACGACGAATACGAAGGCGGTCCCGACCAGCTCGCCGAGAAGATGGACCAGCTCGACGAGCAGCTGGCCGAGCAGCGCGCGGAGACCCTGCGCGCCGGCCTCGCCGACTACGAGCTGGACGACGAGGACGCGGAGCTCCTCGCGGGCATCACCCTCGGCGAGGACGGCATCCAGTACAGCCCCGCGCTGCCCGTGGTGGCGATCGTCGGGCGGCCGAACGTCGGCAAGTCCGCGCTCGTGAACCGCATCCTCGGCCGTCGCGAGGCCGTCGTGGAGGACACCCCCGGTGTCACCCGCGACCGCGTCACGTACAAGGCCGAGTGGAACGATCGCCGCTTCACGGTCGTCGACACCGGCGGCTGGGAGCCCGACGCCCGGGGCATCGACCGTTCGGTCGCGGCACAGGCCGAGGTCGCGATCGACCTGTCCGATGTCGTGCTGTTCGTCGTGGACGCCATGGTGGGCGCCACGTCGACCGACGAGCACGTTGTGAAGCTGTTGCGCAAGAGCGGCAAGCCGGTCTTCCTCGTCGCCAACAAGATCGACGACGGGCGTCAGGAGCCGGAAGCGGCCGCCCTGTGGAACCTGGGTCTCGGGGAGCCGCACCCGGTCTCCGCGATCCACGGTCGCGGTGTCGCGGACCTGCTCGATGCCGTGCTGAAGAAGCTCCCCGAGGTGTCCGCCGTCGCGAAGCAGGAGATCGGCGGCCCGCGCCGTGTCGCGATCCTGGGGCGCCCGAACGTCGGCAAGTCCTCGCTGCTGAACAAGGCCGCGGGGGAGGAGCGCGTGGTCGTCAACGACCTCGCCGGCACGACCCGTGATCCGGTGGACGAGGTCGTGGAGCTCGGCGGCAAGATGTGGCGCCTGGTCGACACGGCCGGTATCCGTCGCCGCGTGCACATGGCGCAGGGTGCGGACTTCTACGCGTCGCTGCGCACCTCCGCCGCGCTGGAGAAGGCCGAAGTGGCCGTTGTGGTGCTCGACGTCTCCGAGACGATCAGCGAGCAGGACGTGCGGATCATCGACCTCGTTCTCGAGTCCGGCCGCGCGCTCGTCCTGGCGTTCAACAAGTGGGATCGCCTGAACGACGACGACCTGGAGAACGCCGACCGTCGCCGCTACCTGGAGCGCGAGATCGAGCAGGACCTCGCGCATGTCGCGTGGGCCCCCCGCGTGAACATCTCGGCGAAGACCGGTCGTCACCTCGACAAGCTCGTCCCGGCGCTGGAGACGGCGCTGGAGAACTGGGATCGCCGGATTCCCACCGGCAAGTTCAACGCGTTCCTCGCCGAGCTCGTCGCCGAGCACCCGCACCCGGTGCGCGGTGGAAAGCAGCCGCGCATCCTCTTCGGGACCCAGGCCTCGACCCGTCCGCCGACGTTCGTGCTGTTCACGACAGGTTTCCTCGACCCGGGCTACCGCCGATTCATCCAGCGCCGCCTGCGGGAGCTGTATTCGTTCGAGGGCACTCCGATCGTGATCAACATGCGGGTGCGGGAGAAGCGTCAGCGCTGACTCGTTGCCGCGCATGTCGCGGCGGTGGCGCCGGAGCCCCGATGCTGTGAAAAGCTGAGGGGGTGACTGTCGTACCTCCCGCCGCCGGTGAACCGCGTCGCCCCGAGGGGCCTCGCGATCCGGGCGACGCCTGGGTGGTCGCCGACACGGGCGAGCGGTACTGGGGGCGCTTCGGCGCCGCAGGTCTCCTCGCCGTCGACGCGGAGCGCGGCATCCTGCTGCAGCATCGCGTCGCGTGGAGCCACTTCGGCGGCACCTGGGGTCTGCCCGGGGGAGCGCTGCACGAGGGTGAGGCGGCCATCGTCGGTGCCGTGCGCGAGGCGCAGGAGGAGGCGGGAGTGCCGGATGGTGCGGTGCGGCCCCGCTTCACGAGTGTGCTCGATCTCGGCATCTGGTCGTACACCACCGTCGTCGCCGATGTGCGCACGCCGTTCGACCCCGTGATCAGCGACCCGGAGAGCGTCGCGCTGTCGTGGGTACCCGTCGAGGACGTGGAGGGGCTGCCCCTGCACCCCGGCTTCGGCGCGGCGTGGCCGATGCTGCGAGCTCAACTGTCGGCTCATCCGGTGGTCGTGGTCGACGCTGCCAACGTCGTGGGGTCGGTCCCGGACGGTTGGTGGAAGGATCGCGCCGGAGCGGCCGCACGACTGCGCGACCGACTGACGGGCCTCTCCGTGCCCGCGGACGACCTCGGACTCGCCGGCGACGCCTGGTTTCCGGAGGTGTCGCTCGTCGTTGAAGGTCGCGCGCGCGACATCGCGGAGGCCTCCGCCGAGGGATCACCTGCGGATGCCGCGGCCGCGGAAGCCGGCGTCGCGAGCCTGGCCCTGGACGTCGTGCGCGCGGAGGGCGCCGGTGACGACGCGATCGTGGCCGAGGTCGAACGCCGGGTCGCGAGCGCGTCGCCGGTTCTCGCGGTGACCAGTGACCGCGAGCTGCAGTCCCGCGTCGAGGCCGCCGGGGCCCAGGTGCGCTCGAGCGGCTGGCTCCTCCGCCTCCTCGACGCTTAGCCCGCGGCGGGCTGTTCGGGGACTCACCCCGGTCGGCTCGGGGGGGGTCTGCTCGTTCGGCCGTCCGGGTCTGTCTCGATCGACTCTGGGGTGTGCTCGTTCGGCCGTGGGTCCGTCTCGATCGGCTCTGGTGTGTGTTCGTTCGCCGTCGGGGTCTGTCTCGGTTGGCTCTGGGAGTCCGCGCGGACGCGAGGCATGGGGCGCTGTACTGTCGACGCTTGCGCTGCGCGGGCAGTCGAAGCGACCCGAGAAACTCAGACGAACGCGACCCGACGCGGGGCGTGATCGGTGTGGATCGCGCCGAGGGGACTTCGCCATTCGAGAACCCCGCCGGAATGCTGACGCACCGTCCAGCGCTGAGGCTCCGGGATATCGGGGTGTTTCAGCACATGGTGTCCGCGGCAGAGATGCGCGAGGTTGTCGACGCGGGTCGGACCGCCCTTCGCGTGATCCCAGGTGTGGTCGATGTCGCAGCGGTGTACCGGCTGGCGGCATCCGGGGAACCGGCAGTGCTGATCGCGGGCTCGGAGCAGTCGGCGCATGCTCTCGGTCGCGCTGTACGCGTCCGTCTCGACAACCTGGCCGTGCGGATCGAGGAACAAGCGCGTCCACCCCCCGTCACGTCCGGCCAGAGCGCGGGCGATGTCCGGGTGCAGGGCGCCGTGTCCGTCCAGTTCGGCCGGACGGTCGTCGAGACCCGCGAGGGTCGTCGCCGCCACGGTCACCTGCAGGCGCCCGCGTACGCCGGCCAGGCCCTCGCCCTCGACGGCGCTCGGATCGGCGGTGAGGAGCAGATCGGTCAGCAGGTCGGCCTGCACCTGGCTCCAGGTGCGGGTGTCTGAGGGGGCCGATTCGGCCTCGGGGTCGAGGGCGAAGGTGCCGCCATCGGTGCTGGAGATCGTGGTGTCCGGCCGAGGAGCGCCGCACGAGTGATCCGTCGCGACGTTCTGAGCAGTCAGCAGATCGTCGTGCGTCGGAGTCAGGGGAGGTGTCGCTCCGCCCGCATCGCGGGCCTGGATCACCGTGCGGGTGAGCTGACTCAGCCGGTCGGCGATCGCCACGGCCGCCCATTCCGGGAGGATCGCCGTCAGGACCGCGAGGCCGTCGTCGACCGATCGCACCGTGACGCAGCGCTCGTCTGCGGCGCGGCGGTGTCGCTCCGTGATGGTCTCGCCGACCAGAGCGGAGGCTACGCGGCGGGCATGCACTCGCGTGCGCGCTGCAGTCTCGGCCTCGGCGACGACGAGCACCGCCGTCTCGAACAGCGCCATCGTCTCAGGAGCGACGACGCGGTTGCGGATGGCCTCGGCCACGATCGCGCTCGCCCGTGCGATCTCCCGGACATGCGCGGAGCTCAGAGCCCCGGCGTGGAAGGCCTGCCGCACGCGGGGGAGCGCCGTGCTCAGGGCGAGAGCGTCGGCGAACGCGAACTCCATGGTGCCGGTCGAAACACGCCCCGCCGCGGCGAACTCGGCGACCATAGAGCGGTGGATGGCGTCGCGGTGATGCGGGGCCGCCGCCACGTCTTCATCGTGGAAAGCGATCTGCGCGACCAACAGCTCCGCGGCCTCCGCCTCCAGCACCGCGATGCGCCGGCGAGTCTCCGCCCAGGCATCACGCACGCGTCGCCGCTCCTCCAGGTCGAGGTCTGCGGTCGGCGGGTTCGTCATACCTCGAGTTTAGAACCTATGTTCGAATGAAGGAAGGGTTCAGTCCTGTTGTATATCGCCCCGTCCGCGGAGGCGATCGATGTCTCGACGCTCCCGCTTCGTAGGTCGTCCGGCGCCGCGGTCCCGGACGCCGAGGGCTGCCTGCGGCTCGCGTTCCGGCGTTCGGTCTTCGTACGCGAGGGCGGCCAGCGGCGCGCCCACACGCTTGACGAGGATCTGGCGCACGATCAGGATCCGATCGAAGCCCGCGATGCGGATGCGGAGCTCGTCGCCCACGCGAACTGCCTGCGCGGCCTTCGCCTTGTCGCCGTTGACGCGCACATGCCCCGCGCGGCATGCGGTGGTCGCCGCTGACCGGGTCTTGTAGACGCGCACCGCCCAGAGCCAACTGTCCACCCGCGCGCTGTCGACCATCAGGCGGCCCTCCGCTGCAGGGAGACGAGCGCGCCCGCGACGATCAGCCCCTGGCCGAGCGTGTATGTCAGCATCACGGCGGGGCTGCTCCAGGCCGGGAGGGCGTCGGGGAGGAAGAGTCGGAAAGCGAGGATCGTGTCGCTCGCCAGGAAGAACGCGCCGCCCGTCACGACGAGCGGATGGCATCGTGCGGCGAACGCGGCGGTGCCCGCGAGGAGCAGGCCGTACAGCGCGACCCCGATGAGGAGCGGGCCCGTGTGCGGGCCGAGAAGGAGGATCATCGCGAGCCACCAGGCGGCATAGATCGCTGTCCACCACGGCAGGCGGCGGCGCGCCAAGTGGCGGGCGAAGAGGACGATGTAGGCGATGTGCGCGAGACCGAAGAAGCCCAGCATGAGCGGAAGCTCGGGGGCCGCGGGGAACAGCGCGCCCGCGCCGTCACCCAGCCAGGAGAAGAGCAGGGCGATGAGGAGGAGGGCCACCGTGACGGGCGGGTGGATCCGTCGCGCCGCCACGAGGACCGGCACCGCGAGCAGCGGCATGAGCAGCAGCTTCGTCGGCCCCGCGAGGTCGTGGCCGAGCGCGAGAAGCACAACGTGCAGGAGAGAGACCACGACGTACGGCACGAACGCCCACACGATCGCGGGAGGGAGGGTGCGGCGCTGCATCCCTCCATCGTATGACCGGAGGGGCATGTCGTCTCGAAGGCGGTCGATCGGACCGGGCCGACTCAGGACTCGACGGTGACCGTGGCCACGGCGCCCTCGCCATCGAGGTGCACGGCGGGCCAGTAGCCCTCCGGGAAGTGCTCGCCGCAGGTGTCCGTGAAGTGGAGGACGACGGTGCCGTCGGCTCCGGCCTCGATGGTCTCGAGCTCCAAGTCGTCGGCCGCCTCGTCGAGCTCGGCGGGGCCGGGGTCTCCGGTGCTGAACGTCGTGACCACGGCGTCCGAGGCGACCCGGCGCAGTCCCGGGAGCGCGGCGACGACCGTGCGCAGCCGGGGGAGCAGCGGCGCGACCTCGTCCGGCGACGCGCCCTCGACCATCAGCTCGTAGGTGCGGCCCTCGACCTCGACGCCGCCGACGAACCAGTCGTGGGTGAGGACGGAACCGTCGTCGAGTTCGGAGGTCGCCCGGTGGAGCGGTCCGAGGTCGGGATCATCGAGAGAGGGGTTCGCGGCGCTCATGCCTTCACGCTATCGCTCTCGTTCGGTGTGATTTCCAGGGCGACGAGCACGCGCCCCGGCTTCATCACCGCCTTCTCCTCGAAGCCGGCGCGGAGAAACGTCCCGAGTGTGCCGTGGTACAGATCGTTCGCGCGCTTCTTCTCGCCGCGGGTATCGACCGGATAGCCCTCGATGAGGCGGGCGCCGGACTCCCGCGCGAAGGCGATCGCGGCATCGAGAAGCTCCGCGTTGAGCCCGGTGCCCCGATGCTCCCTGCGGACGACGAAGCAGGTGACCGCCCACACGGACTCGTCGTCGAACGGCTCGGTGCTCGACGCGGCGATCATGCGGGTGCGGGGGATCCGGGCCTGACGGGTGCGCGGTCCGATCCGGATCCAGCCCGCGGCCTCGCCGTCGACGTACGCGACCAGTCCCGGAGGGGGACCCTCGTCGATCTCGGCGCGGAACATCTCGGTGCGCTGAGGCGTGGTGGTCTGATTCCAGTCCTTGTTCGGCAGCACCGGCCAGATGCACTGGCAGCTCGCCCCGTCACCGCCGCCGGTGAGCGCGTGCTGCACGTCATCCCAGCGGGCGGTCGTCGCCAGCGCGGTCGTGATCGTCGACATGCAGGCGACGGTACAAGCAGCTTCCGACACCCCGCAACGCCTCGGTTCGCGAGAGGCCTCCGGTGCGGCTAAGATAGGGGAGTTGCCTGCGCGAGAGTGCAGAACAACAACGGGCTGTGGCGCAGCTTGGTAGCGCACTTGACTGGGGGTCAAGGGGTCGCAGGTTCAAATCCTGTCAGCCCGACCATTTGAGGGCCGGAATCTCGCAAGAGGTTCCGGCCCTTCTGCCTTCCCGGGATCGCCGAGGGCACGAAGAGGGCACGCCTTATGCGGCCCTCCGCGGCCGTCAGCGCGTGGGAAGGAGCTCCGCGATCGTCCCCTGGGGCGCGCCGACCAGAGTCTCGCAGGCCTGTGCCAACCGGGCGGCGAACAGCGCGGCGTCGGTACGGCGCGTCAGCGCATGCGCTGCGATGCCGTCGATCATCGCGAGGATCTGCCAGGCCACGGCATCCGTGTCATCCGTGCGGAACACGCCGGAGCGCCGGCCATCCTCGATGAGCTGCGCGATGAACGACTGCCAGGCGCCCATCTGTTCGTCGATGGCCACCGACAGCGCCGTGCTGCCGCGGCCGAGGGACCAGGCATCCACCCACACGAGCGTGATGTCGTCATGATCGCTGCTGAGTACCGTGGAGATCATCCGCGCCATCCGTGCCGCCGGCTCGCTCTCGGTCTCGGCCTGGGTGCGGACGTCGTCCAGTTCGGATGCCGTCAGCTCGCGGAAGGTGCGCGCGACCAACTCGTCCATGCTGGATGCGTAGTGCGAGACGAGCCCCGGCGCCACCCCTGCCCTGCTGGCGACCGCCCGCAGCGTCAGCGCGGACAGTCCCTTCTCCCTGGCGATCGCGATCGCGGCGTCGTTGATCTCGCCGGCGCGCTGCTCCGGCGTCTTCCTGGTTCGTGGACGCGTATCGGATGTTGACATGGTGCCTCCAGTGTAGGAACATTCCTGTATTGGTCATGTGACCAACAAGCCGTTGTCGGCAAAGGAGATGACATGGGCTGGCGGATGCCGCACGAGGGCGCACGGCACGAACGCACCTGGATGGCGTTTCCGCGCGTGGGCGTCACCCTGGGCGACGGTGCTGCCTGGCGCGACACCGCGTACCGCGCGTGGACCGACGTCGCTCTGGCGATCGCCGAGTTCGAACCGGTCACGATGGTCGTGGACCCGACCGAGATGGCGCGGGCGCGGGACATGCTCGGCTCGGCCGTTGAGATCGTCGAGTCGCCGCTGGACGAGTTCTGGATGCGCGATTTCGGCCCGACCTTCGTCCTCGACGACGACCGGCCGGGCTCCCTCGGCGCGGTCGACTGGATCTTCAACGGCTGGGGTGCGCCCGCATGGGCCGAGTGGCAGGTGTCGGCCGACATCGCACGCATCGTCGCCGCACACGTCGGAGCCGAGCACATCAGTTCGGTGCTCGTGAACGAGGGCGGCGGCATCCACGTCGACGGCGAGGGCACGGTGCTGCTCACCGAGACCGTGCAGCTCGACCCGAACCGCAACCCCTACGCCGACAGAGGCCGCGTCGAAGCCGAACTCGCACGCACGATCGGCGCGACCACAGCCATCTGGCTGCCGCGAGGCCTCACGCGTGACTACGACGAGTTCGGCACCAACGGGCACGTCGACATCGTCGCCGCGTTCGCCGCTCCGGGCCGGGTGCTGCTGCACCGCCAGGACGACGCGGGACACCCCGACCACGTCGTCACGCGGGAGCTGAAGGCGTTCCTGCAGGACCAGACGGATGCCGCGGGCCGCCCGCTCGAGATCATCGACGTCCCGGCCCCCGAGACCCTCCGCGACGACGAGGGCTACGTGGACTGGAGCTACATCAACCACCTCGTGGTGAACGACGCCGTGATCGCCTGCGGGTTCGGCGAGGACGCCGCCGATGCCCGTGCGCGGGACATCCTCGGAGCCGCGTACCCCGGGCGACAGATCGTGACCGTCGACGCGCGCCCGATCTTCGCGCGCGGCGGCGGCATCCACTGCATCACCCAGCAGCAGCCGGCCACGAGCGAGGTGCCCGCATGATCGACGTGGTCGAAGCATCCATCGCGGACCTGCGGCGAGCGCTCGAGACCGGTGCGGCTACGAGCGTCGCGCTGGTGCAGGCTTATCTCACCCGTATCGACGCGTACGACGCACCCGGCACCGAGACCGCGCTCAACGCGGTCGTCGTCCGCAACCCCGACGCCCTCGCCGAAGCCGCGGCGTCCGATGCCCGCAGGGCGGCCCGGCACTTGCTCGGCCCGCTGGACGGCATCCCGTACACGGCCAAGGACAGCTACCTCGTCGCAGGGCTCACCGCGGCATGCGGTTCCCCGGCGTTCGCGGATCTGGTCGCGCAGCGGGACGCGTTCACGATCGAACGGCTCAGGGCCGGCGGGGCGATCTGCCTCGGCCTGACCAACATGCCCCCGATGGCGAACGGCGGGATGCAGCGCGGTGTGTACGGACGGGCGGAGAGTCCGTACAGCGCCGACTGGCTGACCAGCGCATTCGGATCCGGCTCCTCGAACGGATCGGGCACCGCGACCGCCGCGAGCTTCGCTGCCTTCGGACTCGGCGAGGAGACCTGGTCGAGCGGTCGGGCGCCGGCGTCGAACAACGCCCTCTGCGCATACACGCCCAGCCGTGGCGTCATCTCGGTGCGCGGCAACTGGCCACTGGTGCCCACGATGGACGTCGTGGTGCCGCATACCCGTACCATGGCCGATCTCTTCGAGGTGCTCGACGTGATCGTCGCCGATGACGCCGACGTCCGCGGCGACTTCTGGCGCGCCCAGCCGTGGGTGCGTACTCCTGCCGCATCCGAGGTGCGTCCGTCGTCGTACCGAGACCTCGCCGCGGCCGACCCTCGTTCCGTTCTCGCCGGCCGCCGCTTCGGTGTGCCGCGCATGTACGTCAATGCCGATCCGGATGCCGGCACCGGCACCACCATCGGAGGCGCGACCGGGCAGGGCATCGTGACCCGGGCGTCCGTCATCGACCTCTGGGAGCAGGCGCGCCGAGACCTCGAAGACGCCGGCGCCCACGTGGTCGACGTCGACTTCCCGGTCGTCACCAACTACGAGGGCGACCGCGCCGGGGCGCCGACCCTGAGCACCAGGGGACTGGTGTCCGAGCGGTTCCTGCGCTCCGAGATCGAGGATCTCTCCGCCTGGGCGTGGGACGACTTCCTGCGCGCGAACGGCGACCCCGCGCTCGATCGGCTCGAACTCGTCGATGGCGCGCGCATCTTCCCGCATCCGGGAGGTGCCCTCCCGGATCGCTACACCGGCTTCGATGACGAGATCGCCGGGTATCCGGCCCTCGTCCGCGAGCGCCCGTACGCCTCATTCACCGACATCCCGCATCTCGAGGAGGGTGTGCGCGGGCTCGAGGAGACCCGCCGCGTCGACCTCGAGGAGTGGATGGACGCGCTCGGCCTCGACGCCGTGATCTTCCCCGCCGTCGCCGATGTCGGCCCCGCCGACATGGACGTGAACCCGGCATCCGCCGACGCGGGGTGGCGCAACGGCGTGTGGGTCGCGAACGGCAATCTCGCGATCCGTCATCTCGGCATCCCGACCGTCACGGTGCCGATGGGCACGATGGCAGACATCGGGATGCCGGTGGGTCTGACCATCGCGGGCCGCGGCTGGGACGACACCACCCTACTGCGCCTCGCCGCCGCGTTCGAGGCGACCGGCGATCGCCGCACCGCGCCGCCGCGCACTCCCGCTCTTCCCGGAGAGGAACTCTCGTGACGTCGCCCTTCCCGCGCCCGGAGCGGCGCCTGCAGATCACGGCCGATGCCGCGGATCCGCTCCGGCGCGGCGCCGAGCGAGGCATGCAGCTGCGCGCGGCTCTGCCCGGCACGATCGCCGCGTATGATCGGCTCTTCCGCCTCGGCGCCGTCGACGAGAAGACCGTGCGCGACGACGCCGAGCGGCTGCTCGACGCGGTCGACGCCCACCGTCCGGCGCTGCGCGCGCAGATCGAGGGCATCGCCGCCGGTGCGGACGTCGAGATCTGGCGCGTCGCAGCATTGAACGGCCGCACGGAGATCCTGTCCCGCAGCGTCGCCGTACCGCCAGGAGAGTGCTCGACCATCGTGCGCTCGATCCGCGATGCGGACGGCCGCGCGCGCACCCTCGGCGTGCAGACGTGGGACTGGCACATGGAGATCGCGCCGTACTGGCACACGATCATCTCTCGCGGCGGTGTCCACGACTATGCCGGGCTCACCGAATGCGGCATCCTCGGCAAGATCGGCGTGAACAGCGCCGGCGTCGCGCTGCACTTCAACATCCTGGGGCATCGGTCCGACCGGCCCGAGGGCATCCCGATGCACGTGCTCGCCGCTCTCGTGCTCGAGGAGGCCTCCAGTGTCGCGCACGCCGTCGAACTGGTGCGCGAGGCGCCGGTCACGAGCTCCGGCTCGTTCGCGCTCTTCGACGCCGCGGGCGACGCCGTGCTGCTCGACATCAGCCCCGAAGGCGTGTTCTCCGCGCCCGCCATCACCGAGGGCACCTGGCTGCGCACGAATCACTTCCTCACCGAAGAACCAGCGGCGCACGAGAAGACCTGGCTGTACCAGCCCGACTCCGGTCAGCGCTGGGACTTCCTGCGGGGCCGACTGCTGTCGGCCGGCGCACCGACGGATGCCGAGCAGCTGCGCGCGATGCTCGTGACCGGCGACGGCGAGCCTCCGGTGACCTGCCTACCCGACCTCGCGCTTCCGATGGGACAGCGGTGGGCCAGCCTGGCCACTGTCGTGCTCGACCCCGTCGGTCGTCGGGCCGACGTGCTCGACGGCACTCCGGCTGAAACCGCCACCCGCCCGCATCTGACGCTCGCGCTCTGACCCGATCGAAGGGACCACCATGACCGACACCGCCACCGTCTATCGCAACGCCATCGTCTTCGACGGGCTCGCGGATGCTCCGGTGCAGTCCGCGTTCGCCGTGCGCGGCGATCGCATCCTCGCTGTCGGCACGGAGACGGAGGTCCGCTCCGCGGCAGGAGAGGGTGCCGCGGTCGTGGACCTTGACGGGGCGTTCGTGATGCCCGGTGTCATCGAGGCGCACGCGCACCTGGCGATGTTCGGCCACGCGCAGGGCAAGGTGCAACTCCGCGACTGCACCTCGGTGGCACAGATCCAGCAGCGGCTGCTCGAGGCACGGGCGATGAACCCGGACGCGACGATCATCGAGGGTGTCAGCTGGCTGTTCGACGCGCTGCCTGACGGCGTCACCCAGCCGACCGCGGCGATGATCGACGAAGTGATCGACGACATCCCGGTCTTCCTCGATGCGAACGACCTGCACAGCACCTGGGTGAACACAGCCGCGCTGCGCGCAGCAGGCATCGACCGCGATACCGGCGACCCGATCGGCGGCCAGGTCGTGCGGGACGAGGACGGAGAGGCGACCGGGTTCCTGCTCGAGACCGCGGCCATGGATCTGCTGGCGGAGTATCTCGACGGCATCCGGACCGAGGAGGAGGTCGACCGCCACCTCGACCTCGCCTTCAGCGCGTACCTGGCGGCCGGCGTGACCGGCGCCGCCGACATGGGGATGACAGAGCAGTCGATCGCGGCGCTGCGGCGTCGGCTCGACCGCGACGGTCGGCTGCCGTTCCCGGTCACCGCGCACTGGTGGCTGAGTTCCACCGGCGACCCGGCCTCCGATCTCGCTCAGGTCGAGCGTGCGGTGCAGCTGCGCGACGAACTCGCAGCCACGGGCACGCCGTGGCTGAAGGTCGTCGGGGTGAAGTTCATCCTCGACGGCGTGATCGACGCGTGCACCGCCGCGATGGCGCGTCCGTATGCCGACGGCTCGAACGCCGACCCGATCTGGAACCGCGAGGCTGCGACGCCGGTCGCGATCGCCGCCGACCGCGCCGGCTTGCAGCTCGCGATGCACGCGATCGGAGACGCGGCGAGCGCACTCGCCGTCGACCTCGTCGAGGCCTGTGAGCGCGAGAACGGCACCGGCACCGGCCGCCGGCCGCGCATCGAGCATCTGGAGTCGGTCGCGCCCGAGACGGTCGCACGGATGCGCGCGCACGGCATCGCCGCCTCCATGCAGCCGGTGCACTGCGACCCCGCCATCCTGGACAACTGGATGGCGATGCTCGGTGATCAGCGCGCTCACGACGGCTTCCCGTGGAACTGGTTCCGCGACGTCGACGTTCCCGTCGCGCTGGGCACCGACGCCCCCACCGCACCCCACGAGGCGCTGCACAACCTGTTCATCGCGATGTCCGGGCGATCCTCGATCGACCGCACGCTGCCGCCGTACCACCCTGAGCGCGCGTTCACCGCCGCGCAGGCACTCGCGGCGGCGACGTCCGGCGCAGCCTACGTCGGCGCGATCGACGACGCCTACGGCCGGATCGCGCCCGGTTTCTTCGCGAACGTCGCCGTGCTGGACATCGACCCGCTGTCCGCGCCGACCGACGACCTGCTCACCGGCGCCGTGCTGCTCACCCTCGTGCACGGCGAGGTCGCCTACCGGCGCCCATGAGCTTCTGCTCCTGAATCCCGAACGCCCCCTGCACTGACGCAGGTGGGTGCCCGTCCTGGAAGGACCGTCATGTCCGACACATCCGCCATCCCCGCTCCTGGTGCCGTCGCGCCCGGATCCGAGTCCGAGTTCATCGACTCCGCGAACACCCCCGAGACCCGAGGCATCGAACTCATCGACGACGCCCAACGGCACGGGAGAGCGCGCGATCTGTTCTTCGTCTGGAGCGCACCGGGCGTCAGCGTGCTGAACATCACGGTCGGCGCGTCGATGACGCTCGTGCTCGGCCTGGAGATCTGGCAGGCGCTGCTCGTGATTCTGGCGTCGAGCGTGCTCGCTCTGCTGCCGGGCATCGTCGCCATCTCCGGACCGGCAGCCGGCACGTCCGGCTCCGTGGTCCAGCGTGCGATCTACGGCATCCACGGCAACAAGATCGTCATCGCGTTCTACGGCTGGTTCATCTCGGGGGTCTTCCTCGCGCTGAACTGGGTGGCGGCGTCGTTCATCGGCGGCGAACTGCTCGTGCGGTGGGGCTTCCCCGATCCGATCGCGGCATCGATCCTGGTGGCGGTCGTGGTCTCGACGATCACCGTGATCGTCGCCGTGTACGGTCACGCCCTCATCCTGAAGGCCTATCTGGCGATCTCGATCGGGCTGTTCGTGATCTTCGCACTCGTCATCGGCTACATCGCCCCCGCGCTGGATTGGGGGTTCGCGCAGCCCGAGCCGCTCAGCGGGCTGCCGCTGTGGGTGAGCGTCACGATCGCGTTCGCGCTGATGGCATCGTCGCCGCTGTCGTTCAGCAACAGCGCCGACATGGCCCGTTATCTGCCACGCGACACCACAGCGTCCGGCATCATCGGCGCGACCGCGCTGGGACAGCTCTTCCCCGCGGTGCTCATCACCGCCTTCGGCGTCGTGCTGGGCGGCTCCATCGGGCCGGACAGCCTCGCGAACGGCATCGAGTACTCCCTGCTCGAGAAGCTGCCGGTGTGGCTCGCCCCGCTGTTCGTGCTCGGCGTCCTGGTGAACTGCATCTCACTCAACGGCATGACGACCTACACGGCGAGCATGGCCCTGCAGTCGATCGGCGTGCCGATCCGCCGCATCCCCTCCGCGATCCTCATCGGTGCGCTCGGCTGCGCGTTCACGATCGTGCTCGTCGTGGCATCCGACCTGATCAGCGCCGTCAACCTGATGCTGCAGTTCCTGCTGATCATCTCCGTGCCCACGATGGGCGTCTACGTCGCCGACATCGTCCTGCGCCGCAACCGGTACTCCGGGACCGACCTGTTCGACGAGCGGCCCGGCGGCAGGTTCTGGTACACCGGCGGCTTCGGCATCCCGGGTCTCGTCTCCGTGGTCGCCGGTGGCTTCGCCACCGCGATGTTCCTGTCGACGACCGTGTGGACCGGCCCGCTCGGCGCGGCGCTGGGCGGGCTCGACCTCTCGGTGCCGGTCGGACTCCTGGTCTCGATCGGCCTGTACGCCGTGCTCGCAGGACGGACGGTGCGCACGCAGATCGGCGGCTGAGACCGGGGGCCTCCGCGGGTGCTCTCTTCGGCCACCCGCGCCAGATCACGTTGTGCCATCAGCCCGACCGAGAATGCCCGGAAACCCGCACGAGTCTCCGGGCCTTCTGCATCCCCCGTCAAGGGGGTACGGCACCGTCCCTCCGCGTCCTAGCGTTCCCCCCATGGCTATCGAACTGAACCGACCGGCGCTGAAGCTCGCGCGTTCCCTCGTCCGCGACGGCAAGGTCGTGCGGGATGAACGCGACGACTGGTCCGAGGCAGCGCCCAGCGCAGAGGACGAGAACCGCTTCATCGACGAGCACGGATGGACGGAGTTCGCCCACTGGCACCTCGGCATCGACAAGAGCGAGAACCCCGAGACGAAGAAGGCGTACAGCTTTCCCTTCGGCGACTTCCAGAAGGTGCGTCGCTCCGGCGTGATCTCGGGTGAGAGCCGCGCCGGGCAGTACGACCACACGGAGATCAGGGACGAGCTGCGGAAGCTCCTCGAGCTCATCGACTCCGAGGACGCCTGACGCCACGCGTCCGTATGCTCGTCCCAAGGCTGTTTCGATGACGACGGGGTGGGGCATGGTCGACGACACCGGCAGGGACGACGCGGACACGAGCGACGAGACGGAGGAGGACCTCCCGTACTACACACCGCCGTTCGGCAGGGAAGAGGTCCCCGGGTTCCTCGACCGGCTTGTCGCCCACCTGCTCGCGGGAGAGACGCGGGAGGCCTTCACATTCGAGGGGGTGGAGGTCGAGGAGTCGCAGGGGGTCTGGCTGCTCCCGCTCGGCGGCTACGACCCCGACGCCGACGAGTCGCTGCAGCCGAACCCGCCCGCGGACCTCGTGGTCCCCGAGGGCGGATTCGCCGCCTACGCGGAGGAGTGGACGGAGGGCGTGCGCCGGACGCTGCACGAAGCGTGGGGCGCGCCGATGGTGCGCAAGCCGTCGCTCGTGGGGGAGAACCAGGATCCGGAGGGCATCCTCGACGTCGTCCTCGTCTCGGTCGGCATCCCGGAGGCGGAGATGTGGGACCGCGGCGATCTGTACTGCGTGCTGGTCACGAACTGGGACGCCGAACCGCGGCAGAGCATGCTGCGCCAGGCGATGGTCGTGCTGCCGCGGGAGTACGCCGTCGGCAGCCTCAGCGCGCTCCTGCCCGAGGAGGACATGCACAACGACCTCCTCATGAACGGCGAGCATCCGCTCGAGCTGCGGCGCCGCGCCTGGCTGCTGAGCACGCTGTTCGGCGCCGGGGAGGTGCGGCTGCGCGATGTCGACGTCCCGGCATCCCGCTTCAGCCTGCAGTCGCGCAGCGGGGTGACGACGGTCTGGACGTTCACGGACGACGGCCGCATCCTCGTCCTCATCCAGGACCCGACGTCGACGTTCGCGGACGAAGCACCGGCGCAGTTCCTCGCCGAGGTGGCGCAGCAGCACGGTGGCGAGGCGGCGGACGTCGTGGACTCCTCCGAACGGGAAGCGGATCTGGCGGAGGCGTGGCTGATCCTGGCCGCGCGCATGCTCGACAGGGTGCCGGATGACCTCCGTGCCCTCATCGCCGCCCGTGGCGAAGACGCCCGCGGCGCGGTCGCGGAGCACGACCTGGAGTTCCGCATGCTCGGCGACGAACCTGTGCCGGTCATCACCGGCGCGGTGTGGTTCGACGGAGCGCACTGGTGCGTCTCGCCCTCGCTCATGGAGATCGGCCGCCGCAACGACTTCGGCATGGACGACTTCGGTTTCGGCGCCGCGGTGCGGCAGCCGTATCGCCTCGGAGGCGCGCTCACCCTCGACGAGATGTCCCGGGAGGGCGACGAGCGGCGCGCCTGGTTCGAGCAGGTCTTCGCCGCGTGCCCGTACCCGGAGCAGGACCGCCCGTCCGACACGGACCGCCTCGGCTACGCGGTACCGACGAGCGGCGACCATCACGACCTCGTGGCGGACATCGAGCGCGTCACCAGAGCGTGGTGGGAGCGCTCGCCGGAGGACGCCGACTGGGCGGATCGGACGTTCGAGATCGGCGGACGCGGGCTCCGCGACGACCACGGTCGGGCGCTCCGCGTCGTGCTCGCCTCGGGGGAGCGCTGGACGGTCGATGCACTCCAGGCCTGGGCGGACGACCTCATCCGCGTCATGGGCGAACGGTGGGGAGCAGCGGGGGAGATCCACGCCCGCAACGAGAAGACCGGAATCGATCGCCGTAGCCCGCTCACCCGCGTCATGCGCGCCACGGGCCTCCTCACCGCGCCGCTCTGGTGGGTGAACGGCCACGCGGTGGCCGTCGTCGCCGGGACACCCGACCCCTCCTACGGCGACGACCCCGAAGTCATCATCGTCATCGCGCGACCGGACGCCGTGCTCGACCTCGCGCGGGGGAGCAGTCCCTGGGAGCTCCGCATCCGCTCCCGGATCATCTCCGACGTCTCCGCCCTCGTGGGCGGCGCCCCCGCGTCCGAACCCGTGCCGTGGAACGGCCCGCCGCTCGCGGGCGCCTCCCTCGTCCCCGATGCGATGCGCGGCGGCTTCCGCACCGGCGACCACTTCTGGACGTGGCACTTCACGCACGACGGGCGCGGCCTCCTCCTGTCCCATCAAACGGGTCCCGACGCCGCGGCGCGACCCGAGCCCACCTTCGAGGAACAGCTCTCCCTGTTCGGCGGGGTGCCCGATGACCTGCTGTCGCTCGTGGTGGACCGAGACCCGGGAGGGTTCTTCCCGGTCGTGCATCGCGAGGCTTCGGCCCCAGGCCCCGCTGAGACCTGCGGCCTTCTCCCCGGCGCGACGACCCTGCCCGCCGTGCACGCCGTGTTCTGGAGGGATGACGTCGACTGGCGCGCCTCGGAAGGGATGCTGCGACGGGTGCGCTCTGCCCTCGACCCGGACGACGTGAACACGACGAACCCCCTGGAGACCATTTACGCCGAAGCCCTGGGGGTGCCGCAGCTCCAGTGGGCGCTGCGGATGGGGGACCGCATGGGGCCGCCGACCCTGCTGGATGCGCCGTACGCGAGCTTCGTCTTCGATCGGGTGCCCGAGCGGGAGGAGATCGAGCAGGTCTACGCGGGCCTCGGGGTGTTCCCCGATCTCGCACTCACGGGCACGCTCAACGATCTCCTCGACGTCGTCGTCGATGCTCCGGGATACCGGTTCCTCCTCGACGCCGCGCTCAGCAACCCGCATGCCGACCGCCGCCGCGAACTCGCGCTCTGGCTCTTGGACCAGCGCCTCGACGCGTCCTCCTCCCTGTCGTTCCTGAGCCCGGTCAACGTCCTCTTCGCCAACCCCACGCTGGACGCGGAGGACGAGCCGGTACTGCGACGCCTCCTCGAGAAGGGGGCGATCCCGGGCCCGACACCCGTCGCGACGCTCCCGGAGGGTCATCCGTTCGTGCAGCTGCTGGATCGCGATATGGAGGAGACCGCGCTGGCGCCGCTGGTGCGGACCCTCCTCGTGCACGGCGATGTCGATCCCGCGACGCCGGCTCTCCCCGACGGCCGCAGCTTGCTGGACTTCGCAGCCGGCCCCTTCCCGCACGGACGGTCCAGGGACGCGCTCGCGTCGGCGATCCGCGAGATCGCCGTGGGCAGGAACCTCGACACCGAGACGGAGCCGGAGCGATGAGCGCTGAGCCCGGAGCGCGCGGGGATGATGCGGAATCGTACGCCCGTGCCCTGCGCACCGTGCTCGACACGGAGAGCGAGCGCGTCGCCGCCGCCCTGGGGGACCTGCACCGCGCCGCCGTCGAGGCGGAGAACGGCGTGGAGGCGATCCTCATCGACGTCTTCGTCGACCAGGACGGCGAGGGCCCGTTCGACGTCTGGGCGCGGTTCGAGGGGGCTGACGCCTTCGCGCTGGACCGACGTCTCGACGAGCAGCGCCATCTGTTCGGGGTCGAGTGGACCGCGGACGGCTGGGAGCCCGCGGTACCCTCGCGCCCGCGCCGGTGGACGCGGGATCGCCTGGAGGAAGCCGTCCTCGTCATCGTCGCCGAGTGGATCGAAGGCCTCCTCCCCGCGGACGCGAAGGAGGGCCTCTTCTGGGTCGGCGCGCCGGACCTCGGCTACGCCTGACCGCGCGCGGGTTGCCGCGAACGGCCCGACCGCCCGTCGCGCGGTGATAACGTCGGGCTATGAGTGACCGCGTGAGCGTCGAAGCCCTCCGCTATGCCCAGGCTGTCTCCGAGACGCACTCCTTCGGCGCGGCCGCGCGTGCCTACGGCGTGACGCAGCCCGCTCTCTCGACGGGCATCTCCAAGCTGGAGGACCGTCTGGGAGAGCGCCTGTTCGAGCGCTCGCCCCGCGGAGTCGTCCCGACGGCGTTCGGTGCGCATCTGCTCCCGGTCATCGACCGCGCGCTCCTCGCCGTGGACCAGGTGGCTGCCGAGGCCGCGCGCTGGAACCGGTCGGCCGATGCACGGGTGCGGGTCGGCGTCTCCCCGCTCATGAACCCGGCCATCGTCGCTCGTGCCTACACGGCCGTGTGTGCACTTCCCGCTTCTCCGGCGCCGCGTCAGCTCGTCCTCCGCGAGGCGAACGTCGCCGACCTGCGGCGCGAGCTCTCCGCCGGGGAGCTCGACCTCATCCTCGTCCCGTCCGTCGCCCCCATGCCGCGGTTCCGGCACCGTATCGTCGACGCGGAGCCCGTGGTCGTCGTCGACCAGGAGCCGTCGCCGGACGGCCCCGTGGAGCTGAGCGACCTGACGGACGCACCCCTGATCCTGATGCCGGACACGTGCGGGCTGACGACCTTCACCACCGATCTCTTCGCTGCGAACGACGTTCCGCTGAGCGCCTACGACGGCGAGGCCGCGACCTACCGTGTGCTCGAGGAGTGGGCCAAGCTCGGCCTCGGCACGGCGGTGATCCCGCGATCGAAGCTCGCGTCCCCGGACGCGCCGCACCGCACGCTGCGTGAACGCGGCATGGACGTGGAGATCTTCTACGAGGCCGTCTGGGATCCTTCCTCCCCGCTCGCGGACGACCTGGCCGAGCTCACCGCCGCGCTCTCGCTGGATCCCGCCGCCGTCCGGTCATAAGCAGTCGTTATCACTCCATCATGCGCGCTCGTCTACTGCGGCGGGCTCTCGCTTCGTAGCGTGGAGACGAGACGGCACTCGCCGTCCATGACGGAGAGGAGCCGCACAATGGCCGAGCTCGACAGGGAATTCACCGGACGCACCGCGATCGTGATCGGGGGCACGAGCGGGATGGGTCTCGCCATCGCCGAGCGGATCGGACGGGAGGGCGCGACCGTCGTCCTCGTCGGCCGGCGCGGGGAGAAGCTGGAGGCGGCGCGGGCGTCTCTCGTCAGCCACGGCATCGACGCCATCACTGTGCAGGCGGACCTGACGGACCCCGCGAGTGTGGCGGCGCTCCGCGCCCGCCTCGCCGCGGAGCACGCCGACGCCGATCTCCTCGTCAACGCGGCGGGCGTCTTCGCGCCGAAGCCGTTCCTCGAGCACACCGAAGCCGACTACGACGCATATCTGGACCTCAACCGGGCGACCTTCTTCGTCACCCAGACGGTGGTCTCCGGCATGGTCGCGCAGGGCCGCGGCGGAGCCGTCGTCACCCTCGGTTCCATGTGGGCGCACCAGGCCATCGCCGCGACGCCGTCGTCGGCGTACTCGATGGCTAAAGCCGGCCTGCACTCGCTCACGCAGCACCTGGGGATGGAGCTGGCGTCGCACGGCATCCGCGTGAACGCGATCGCCCCGGCGGTCGTGCGCACCCCCATCTACGAAGGCTTTATCCCGAAGGACGAGGTCGACGAGGTGGTGTCGAGCTTCGACGCCTTCCACCCGCTGGGCCGCGTGGGGACCCCGGAGGACATCGCCGAGGTCGCCGCGTTCCTGCTGTCCGACCGGGCCGGCTGGGTGACCGGAGCGGTCTGGGACGCGGACGGCGGCGTGATGGCCGGGCGCAACTGAACCCGCCCTCTCCCGACGCTCCGGGAACCTAGCTGCTCGGCGAGGTCTCCTCAAGCCCCTCGATGACAGCGGCTCCGGCGGGAAGACTGGGGCCAGCCCGATCGAAGGAGGAGACATGGAATCGACACCCGACGACGTCGGCGGTCAGCCGCTGCGCGACGGCGACGCGACCACCGAGGCCGACCCGAGCAACGATCCCGCTCAGGCGGAATGGGAGCGCACGGAAGCCCTCGACGAGGGTGCGACGCCGGAGGAGTTGGACGCGACCACCGCGACGGGCCGTGATCCGGACGAGATCCCGGACCCCGACGACCAGGTGCCGGCGGCGGACCTGCCGGGTTCCGCGCGGTAGTTCACCCGGAGCGAGGAGACCCGCACATTCCGCAGGCCGAGACGTTCGAGGCGGGCGGACCACGACTCGGTGAACTCCCTCCGCGCCTGGGCCCTGTCGCCCACGACGGTGAAGCTGCGGGAGGGGCACCGTGCGATCAGCATGCGCCACTGCGCATCGGTCAGCTCCTGGGCCTCGTCGACGACGATGTGACCGAAGGGGCCGGCGAGTTCGTCCGGCGGGAGCGGGGGAGGCACGTCCGCTCCGGCGAGAACGTTGCGCGCATCCTGACCTCGCAGGATCGACATCACCTTCATCTCGCTGTCGTCGCTCGCGACGAGGTGCTCGACCACCGCCGACATCTGCTCCTGCGCCGCGGCCGCCGCGCCCTGCCGGCGGTGCTGCTCGCGGACGACCTCGGGATCGCCGATCCGGCGGTGCGCGGCGTCGAGGAGGGGAAGGTCGGGATCCGTCCAGGGCGCCCCCTCGGCACGGTGCAGCAGGGCGAGCTCCTCGGGCGCGAGGTCGGGGGCGCACTGCGCGAGCAGCGTCGGGGACGCCCAGAGCGCGGCGACCACCGCTTCCGGCGCCAGCAGCGGCCACGCCCGTACGAAGGTCCCGGTGAGCTCGTCGTCCTGCCGCAGCCACCGGCGGATCGAGGACTCCGGGACATCCTCGTCGCGCACCTGGTCGACGAGCAGTTCCAGCAGCTCCTCCCAGACCTCGTCGCGGGCCTCGTTGAGCGGGGAGGCGGGATCGGCCGCGGCGAACAGCTCGCCCCAGTCGTCTCGGCTGATCCACAGATCGGCCCACGGCGTCTCGATGCGGAGCGCGTGCCTCGGCGGCCGGGTCAGGACGGCGACCGCCGCCTCGATCACCTGGTCCGGGTCGAGGCCCTGCTTCAGCTCGGCCACGCGGGGGTCCTGCTCTGCGACCGCGCCCGCGCCCTCGGGTGTGAGGTCGCGCAGGGTGCACAACCGCACCGTGTCCTCGCCGAGACTCGGCAGCACGTCCTCCACATAGCCGAGGTACTGCGGGTTCGGACCCACGAGGAGCATGCCGCCGGCGCCGTTCGTCAGCCGCGGCTCGGCGTACAGGAGGTGCGCCGCCCGGTGCAGCGCGACCACCGTCTTCCCGGTGCCGGGCCCGCCGTCCACCACGAGAGCGCCGGGGGAGGGGGCGCGAACGATGGCGTCCTGATCCGTCTGGATCGTCGCCAGCACGTCCCGCATCCGCCCGGTGCGGTGCGCCTCCAGGCTCGCGAGGAACGCGGACTGATCGTCGAGGGATGCCGCACCGTCGAGACCCTCCGGCGACAGGGCCTCGTCCCAGTAGTCCGTGATCCGGCCTGCGTTCCATCGGTACCGTCGCCGGGAGATGAGTCCCCGGGGGTCCTCCCAGGTCGCCGCGAAGTACGGTTCGGCTGCCGGAGCCCGCCAGTCGACCAGCAGACGGGTGCCGTCCGCGTCGGACACCCCGGCGCGCCCGATGTACACGGGCGGGCCCTCCGCAGGGGTCATCCGCCCGAGGCACATGTCGATGTCGAAGCGCTCCCGCAGGCGCAGGGTCGCACTGAGCCGTCGGATCTCGAGGTCGCGGTCGACCGCCGTCACACCGGCGTCCGCGGCCTGCCGACGGACGAGGGCGAGACGAGCGGTCAGGGCGTCCCGCTCCCGGGACAGCGCGGCGCCGAGACGCCGGAGGTGGGCACGATCGACGGTGATGAGGGCATCCGCGGATTTCGCCGCGTGGTCGTCGGGCAGGGTGAAGGGGTCGAGCACCGGAGGTCTCCTTCGCGAGAGCGGGCGGGGGCACCCGAGCCGTCGATTCTGCCTCGCGAGGGGGGCCTTGTGGCAAGCCCCCACCCCGGCGATATCCTGGAAGTGCAGGGAGACGAGGGGACCTCATCATGACCCATCGGATCGGCTACCTCATCGGCAGCCTCGCATCGGACTCGATCAACCGCGTCCTCGCCACGGCGCTCGTGCGGCTCGCCCCGCCCGACCTGGAGCTCGTGGAGATCCCCATCCGGGACCTCCCGCTCTACAACCGCGACGACGAGCTCGAACCCGTCGCCGCGGTCACCGCGTTCAAGAGTGCCGTCGAGGGGGCGGACGGTCTGCTGCTCGTGTCGCCGGAGTACAACCGCTCCATCCCCGGTGCGCTGAAGAACGCCATCGACTGGGGTTCGCGGCCGTGGGGGCACAACTCCTTCGCGCGGAAGCCCACCGGCATCATCGGCGCCTCGACCGGGGCGATCGGCACCGCTGTCATGCAGTCGTCGATGCGGAGCGTGCTGAGCTTCCTCAACGCGCCGCAGCTGAACGCCCCGGAGGCGTACATCGCGTTCCGGCCCGAGGTGTTCGGTGCCGACGGCACGGTGCACGACGCCGACACCGAGAAGTTCCTCGCGCACTACATGGAGGAGTACGCGGCGTTCGTCGAGCGGGTCCTCTCGCTCACCGCGCCGGGTCACGTCGGCGATCGGTAGGCCGTGCTCGCCGTGTCAGGAGGGCATGTCCGCGACGAGGGTGCTCAAGGCCATGGCGTCATGGGGCGCGTGCCCGCGGGCGTCGTTGTCGAAGTACACGTAGACGTCGCGCGGCTTCCCGTCGTCGGCTCCTGAGCCGTCCGCCCATCCGCGGATGAGGGCCGCCCACTCCCGCAGCTCCGCGTCCGTGTACCCGCTGTGATAGAGCATCTGCGCACCGTGGAGTCGGACGTAGACGAGGTCCGCGGTGAGGGCGTCGAAGCGAGGCCATTTCCCGGCGGTGTCGGCGACGACGAGGGAGGTGCCGTGCTCCTGCAGAAGACGCAGGCTCGACGGATCGGCGAACGAGTCGGAACGCGGTTCGAGGGCGTACCGGAGTGGGCGGTCGGCATCGATCTCCAGCCACGCCCGGTCCTGCAGCCGCTCGTCATGACGTCGAGCGAGCGCGAGGGCCTCCGCCGTCGTCCGGGGAAGGGTGTCGAGGAACGACTCCAGGAGCTCGGCGTCGAAGCGCTGACGCTCGGGGAGCTGCCAGAGGATCGGTCCGAGGCGGGGACCGAGGGCGAGGACCCCCGACGCGAAGAAGTTCGCCAGCGCCTGCTCGACGTTCCGCAGCCGGAGCATGTGACTGACGTAGCGCGAGCCCTTGACCGCGAACACGAAGTCCTCGGGAACGCTCGCCGCCCACCGCCGGTAGCTGTCCGGCCGCTGCAGGGAGTAGAACGAGCCGTTGAGCTCGACCGTGGGGAACAGCGATCCGATGTGTTCGAGCTCTCGTCGCTGCGGCAGGCCGCGCGGGTAGAAGTCGCCGCGCCACCGGGCGTACCGCCATCCGGAGACGCCGATGCGGACCCGGCCTCCACCGCCCTTCCGCGTCATCGCCGCCTCCGTCGGGTCAAGCCCCTTGCCGCTGTCATCCGGCGTCGGCAAGCTGGAGACATCCACGCCGAAGGAGGAGAAGCCATGTCCCTGAATGACCATCCGATCGACGATGTGAAGCCCGAAGCCGACCTGCAGGAGCAGGAGCGCCTCGCCGCGGAGACTCCCGAGGACCCGGAAGCGCCGACCCCCTCGGCACCGGAGCCGCACCCCATCGAGGCGGATCCCGCGGATGCCGCGGAGCAGCGGATCGAGGTGCCCCTGGACGAGGACGGCCTCGACGAGCCCGCCGACGACTGACCGCCTCCGGCGGTGTGCGCGCCGGAGTGGCGTCGGAGACTGCGGAGAGGCGTCATGGTGCACGACCGTAGTCCGGCGGGCGCGCGCGTTCGCCGGGGTTGACGCTCGGCGGGACGGCGGCTAGCCGCGGGGTATGCCCTCTCGACGGGACCGCCCCAACTCGGTGCTGCCGAGAGGGCTCACCGTCCTACCCGGACGGTTGGGGAGGCGGCGAAGTCTCGCTGTCTCTACGGCTGATCCCCCAGAGATTCAGCCGGTAGCCCCCGCTACGAGAGCAGGATATCCCTTAATCTCCTTGTCCGCCATTTGGGGGACAAAGATTTCTTCGAAAATTCTGCGCGGCTCCGATCCCTGTCGCCGATGCGAGCCGTTCCGTAGGGTGGGGGCATGGACAGGATGCTCGTCTTCGCCGGTCAGGTCGCGCTCCCGGTCGGGCACCGGGTCGAGGTCTCCGAACTCGTCGACCCGCAGACGGACGAGCCGGTCGTCCTCTCGCTGCTCGACCTCGATACCGGTATCCGCTACCGTCGCGCCGAGGAGCCGCGGGCCGAGGTGACGCACTGGATCGGTCGCGTCCTCGACTGCACGGTGGCGGTGGGCGTCGCTCCGCGGACGTCGCTGCTCCTCGACCCCATCGGGCCCTCGGCCAGCGGCGCGGGCATCGCTCTGCGGGGCGCGGACGAGGCGGTCAACGCGGCCAAGGCCGAGGCTGATCGCTGGGGTGGATCGGATCGGCCCCCGCCGGAGGAGCCCGAACGCTTCTGGTGACGGCCGGAAGCCGGGGCCCCTCGCGCTCCGGGGTCATCGGAAGTCCCGCGAGCGGTGCATGACCCCCGTGCGGAGGTCTTCGAAGGCGTCGGCGAGCACATTGACGACCCCCTCCGGTGAGCGCTCGAGGATGCCGCGGATGATGAGCGCGGGGGACTCTCGGGCGATGCGACCGAACCGTCCCCAGACCCCCGTCGAGCAGATCACGTTCACCAACCCGCTCTCGTCCTCGAGGTTGACGAACGTGACGCCGGCGGCGGTGGCGGGTCGTTGTCGATGGGTGACGAGACCGGCCACCTCGACGCGTCGTCCGGTCTCGTGGCGCTGCAGGTCCGCGGCGGTCAGGACGCCGCGAGTCCGGAGGTCGCCGCGGAAGTGCGTCATCGGGTGGTCGTCGGTCGAGATGCCCGTGGCCCAGAGATCGGCCGAGAGGCGCTCGTAGCTGGTCTGGTCGGCGAACAGCGGCGGCTGCACCGCCACCGTGGTCCCCGGGAGGAACCGGGCGCGGTCTTCCGCGGCGGCCCCGGCGAGCCAGATGGCCTCCCGGCGCTCCAACCCGAGGCAGGCGAAGGCTCCGGCGGTGGCGAGGGCCTCCACCTGCGCGGCCGTGGCATCGGTGCGACGCACGAGGTCGTGCAGATCGCGGTAGGGACCGTGAGCCTCCCGTTCGGCGACGATGCGCTCCGCCATCGGCACCCCGATCCCGCGGATGCCGCTGAGGCCCAGACGCACCGCGAACCGTCCGTCCCTGCGGTGCGTCGCGGACTCGTCCGCCGCGTTCCTGTCGAACCGGTGCACGGGCGGCTGCGGGTCGGCCAGGCAGTCGGCCCTCCCGGTCGTGCCCGCCGCGTCCGGGGTGAGGGGTTCGAGGGTCTCGGTGGCGCCGGAGAGATGCAGATCCGGGCGGCGGACCTCCACGCCGTGCCGACGGGCATCCGCCGTGAGGGTCGCAGGGGAGTAGAAGCCCATCGGCTGCGAGCGCAGCAGACCCGCGAGGAAGGCCGCCGGGTAGTGCAGCTTCAACCACGAGCTCGCGTAGACGAGCAGCGCGAAGGACAGCGAATGGGACTCGGCGAACCCGAAGTTCGAGAACGCCTGGATCTGCGCATAGATCCGGTCGGCGGCCTCGTCGACGAGCCCGCGGCGGGCCATCCCCGCATACAGCTTGTCCCTGACCTTCTCGATCTTCTCCAGACCTCGCTTCGACCCCATCGCGCGGCGCAGCAGGTCGGCCTCATCGGCGGTGCAGTCGCCGACGGCCGTGGCCATCTGGATGAGCTGCTCCTGGAAGATGGGGATGCCCAGAGTCCGCGCGAGGATGTCCTCGAGGTCGCTGTGCGGGTACGGGATGGGGAAGTCCTCCGGGGGCTCGCCCCTGGCCTCCCGCTCCCGGTTCGCTTCGTCCACCCTGTCCTTCGCCATCTTGCGCCGGACGAACGGGTGCACGGCGCCGCCCTGGATGGGCCCGGGACGGATGAGGGCGATCTGGATGGCGAGGTCGTAGAAGCGTCGCGGCTGCAGCCGGGGGAGCAGCCCGATCTGCGCGCGGGACTCCACCTGGAAGACGCCGATCGAATCGGCACGGCAGAGCATGTCGTAGACGCCGGCCTCCTCCTTCGGCAGGGTCTCCAGCGTCCACTCCTCGCCCGTCGCCTCCCGGACCAGGTCGAAGCAGTGCTGCAGTGCCGCGAGCATGCCCAGGCCGAGGAGATCGAACTTCACCAGCCCCATGAAGGCGGCGTCGTCCTTGTCCCACTGGATGACGGTGCGGTCCTCCATGCGGGCGTGCTCGACCGGCACCACCTCACCGACCGGCCGGGCGGTGAGCACCATGCCGCCCGAGTGGATCCCCAGGTGCCGCGGAGCCTTCAGCAGCTCGGCCGCGTAGTCGAGCACGGTGTCGGGGATGTCGTGCCCCTCGACGGGTTCGAGTCCCGACCCCCAGCCGTCCACCTGTCGCGACCAGGAGTCCTGCTGCCCCGGCGAGTGCCCCAGGGCTCTGGCCATGTCGCGGACCGCGTTCTTCGGCCGGTACTGGATGACGTTCGCCACCTGAGCCGCCCGCTCCCTGCCGTACTCCCGATAGACCCACTGGATGATCTCCTCCCGCCGCCGCGAGTCGAAGTCCACGTCGATGTCCGGCTCCTCCGTGCGGGTGGTGGCGAGGAAGCGCTCGAAGGGGAGGCGGTAGAGGATCGGGTCGACCGCGGTGATGCCCAGCAGATAGCAGACCGCGCTCGCCGCAGCGGAACCCCGGCCCTGGCAGAGGATGCCGCGTCGCCGTGCTTCCGCCACGATGCCGTGCACGATGAGGAAGTACCCGGGGAAGTCCTTCTCCTCGATCACGTCGAGTTCGCGGGCGATGCGCCGACGGCCGTCTTCGTCCAGCCGCGGATACTTCGACGGGACCGCCTCCCAGACCAGGTGCCGCAGCCAGCTCATCGGGGTGTGCCCCGACGGCACGTCCTGGCGGGGGAGGGCGGGACGCGCCATCCGGAGCGGGAAGGCCGAGGCCGCGGCCAGCTCCAGACCGTGCGAGATCGCGCCGGGGTACCGTCGGAAGCGGGCGGTCATCTCCGCCCCGCTGCGCAGGTGCGCGCCGCCATGGGCCGGCAGCCAGCCGTCGAGCTCGTCCATGCTCCGGACCGCGCGGACCGCGGCCACCGCTTCGGCGAGAGGGGCTTGGTCCGGGCGGGCGTAGTGCACGTTGTTGGTCGCCACGACGGGCAGCCGCATCCGACGGGCGAGCTCGGCGAGGGTGTCGTTGCGCCGGGTGTCCAGCGGATCGCCGTGGTCGAAGAGCTCGACGGCGATGTTGTCGCGCCCGAAGAGGTCGACGAGGTGACGCAGCGGCGCAGCGGCGTCTCCGGCCTCCAGCCCCTGCCGTACCGCCCCCTTGCGGCAGCCGGTGAGGATCGTCCAGTGCCCGTCGGCGGTCCCGGCCAGCTCGTCGAGGTCGTAGACCGGGCGCCCCTTCTCCCCGCCGCGCAGCTGGGCCGCGGTGATCGCCCCCGACAGACGGTGGTATCCCTCGAGGCCCCGGGCGAGCACGAGCAGATGCGTGCCCGGCGGATCGGCGGCCCCCTGCGGAGCGGAGGGGAGGTCGAGGGAGAGTTCGGCGCCGTAGACGGTCTGCAGGCGCAGCTCCATGAGCTCCGCCAGCTCGGCGAAGCGGGCGGCACCGTAGAACCCGTCGTGGTCGGTGAGGGCGAGCGCGCTCAGGCCGAGACGTTCGGCCTCCGCGAGCAGGTCGTCGGGGGAGGACGCCCCGTCGAGGAACGAGTAGGACGAGTGCGCGTGCAGCTCGGCATAGGGCACCGCCTCCTCTGGCCGCTCCGGGAGGGCCGGGGGGACGAGCTTCCGCGGGCGACTCACCGGCCCGGGATCCGGTCGGAGTCCCGGGGGTGCGGAGGCCGCTTCGGGGATGGGTTCCCCGCTGAGAGTGCGTTCGAGCTGATCCCAGGTCAACGGCGGATTGTGCCAGCCCATCAGCGGTACCTCCCCTCGGCCCACCAGCGCTCGCCGGCCAGGAAGACCAGCCAGGCGCGGTCGCGGTCGTCGACGATCTGGAGCCGGTGTCCTCGTTTGCCGCCGCCCGTGCTCCAGCGCCGTTCGTGCACGGGCCACGGGCCGGCCCAGGCCTGCACGGTCGCCCCGTCGATGCGGGCGGGATCGTGCGTGAGGGCGCCGCGGTCATCGACGTCGATCGTGCTCCCGTCCGCCGCGACGACGCCGATGGGACGCGGGGGCCGGAACACCTCGGAGGGGAGGGGATCCGGGAGGCTCCCCGGCCAGGGGGACCGCGGATCACGCGGAGGCACCGGACGCTCGCCCCATGGCGTGAGCACCTGGCGGTCGGCGAGCCAGCGCCCTCCGGAGAGGGCGGCGGTGACCACGCCCTGATGCCCCAGCATGGTCTGCACCCGCGAGACCGCGTGATGCAGCCGCTCATCGGTACCCGAGCCGAAGAGCCCCGGTTGGTGGTGGGCGGCGTCGTCCACGGCGACGGGGAGGAGACGGGCGGCCACGATGCCCCCGAACGCCCTCGCCTCGTCGACGGGTTCGCGGGCGGTCAGGGCGGCCAGCGCCTCCAGCTGCCAGCGCACGCGGTCCACGAGGTCGGCGGCATCGAAGCTCGTCGGATGCAGCCAGGTGCGGGAGTGGACGACGCCGTCGTCGTCGGTCAGGTCGATCCGCACCTCGGTGCACACGAGGGACGCATCCGCCAGGGCGAGCATCACGGCATCGGCGGTCTGCCGCACGGCGAAGGCCACCTGGTCGGTGCCGCCGAGAGGGGACTCGAACTCGATGGTCCTGGCCAGTTCGGGATCCGGCGGCCGAGGGGCCAGCGGGCGGGAATCGGCGCCGGCGGCGAGGGCCTGCAGGCGGGCGCCGTGCTCGCCGAAGCGGTCGCGGACGTCGAGAGGGGCGAGCGCGGTGAACTCGCCGAGGGTCCGCACGCCGAGGCGGAGGAGGAGATCGCTGATCTGCTCGTCGCGGAGTACCTGCACGGGATAGGGGGCCAGGAACTCGCGGGATCCGCCGGGCGGGACGACGGTGCAGGCGGCGGCGCCGCGGGCCGCGATCTCGGCGGTGAAGGGGCCGTCGGCGACGCCGACACGCACCTCGGGGAAGCCGGCCGCAGCGAGGACCGCGGACAGCGCCGCCGCCGCTTCGGCCTCTCCGCCGTGATAGCGGGCGATGCCGCGGGCGCGCAGGATCGCGAGGCCGGGGCGCAGGAGCGTGACGCCGGGGGCGTGCTTCTCGATGAGCTGCAGCACCGGGACGAAGGCGCGCTCGTCCTTCTCGGCGTCGTGGGGGAGGACCTGCAGCGAGGAGAGCAGGCCCTGGGCGACGCGGCGGCGCTGCCCGATGCGGACGCCGTGCGCCCGCGCCGAGGCGGTGCAGGCGACGACCGTGTTCGCCTGCACCAGGGCCGTCGGCGGATGCGGCCCTCCGCCCAGCACCGCCCGCAGTGGCCAGTCGGGGAACCAGAGCACGAGGACGCGGAGAGGAGCGTTCATCCCGCCTCCGCCCAGAAGAGGAGGTCGGAGGACGCGGACGCACCGCTGTCCGTCGGGGAGGGGGCGAGCGGCGGCAGGGCGGTCAGCTCCGCGGCCGCGGTCTCCACGGCTCCGTGTCCGCCGGGCAGTCGCACGCGCACGCTCGAGGCGCGGGGGCTGTGCCTGGTCCGCGCGGTGACCGTCACCGTGCAGTCCGAGAGCAGCCCCCACCCCTCGCCGAGCCCGTGCCAATCAGGATCGTGCAGTCGGATGGTCCCCTCGCTCTGCGCCCAGCGGCCGGCGCCCGGTTCCTCCGCCACGAGCAGCGTGGCCCCGCGGTCGCGCAGGCGGGCACTCAACCGGGAGACATCGGCGTCCCGTGCCCTCGTCGTCGGCTGCACGACGATCAGGGGCACCACCTCGGCCAATGCGGACGCCGCCGCGAGCCAGCGGTCTCCCGGGTCGGGGACGAGGATCAGCCGGCTCAGATCGATGCCGTAGGCGGCGGCGGCCTCGACCCCGAGGGTGGGCATGCCGATCACCGCGCACCAGTGGCCCCGACCGGAGGAGGCGCTGAGCAGCGCGAGCACGAGGGCGGGCGAGGGGGAGACGGTGTACGAGGTGCCCGTCTGCAGCCCTTCCTCCGGCAGCAGCGCCGCGAAGGCGGGATCGAGGGGGAGGAGCGTGTGCTCGCTGCGCCGTCGCTGCATCCGGCTGATCTCGCGGCGCAGTCGCAGCACCTCTCCGGCGCGGGTGTCGCTGGTCGGAGAGAGCGCGGTCATCGCATCGAGCCCGATCCCCATGTATCCATCCTCGAAGATATGTACGAATAAAGCAAGTGATGAGACTGACGCTAGTTCGTACATCCGACATCGCCGCCTGGTTGTCCACAGGGCGCTCCGCGCCGTCCCGGATCTCCCTACCCTGCCGGGATGGACATCCGTCTCGCCCTCCTCGGTCTCGTGCACGGCGCCCTCCTCGGGATCGGCATCCTGCTCACCGTGATCGACGTCCGCACGCACCGACTGCCGAACCGCATCGTGCTGCCCACCCTGGCCCTGCTGGTCGTGGCGGTCTCCGTCGACGCCGTCGCCACCGCAGACGCGGAGCCGCTCGGCCGCGGCCTGCTCGGCTCCCTCGTGCTCGGTGGCTTCTACGCCGTGCTGCGGATGATCAGCCACGCGGGCATGGGAGGAGGAGACGTGAAGCTCGCCCTCGTGATCGGACTCCTCCTGGCGTGGCACGGCTGGGGAGCGTTCCTCCTGGGCGCGTCGTCCGCCTTCGTGCTCGGGGCGGTCTTCGCGCTCGTGCTCCTCGCCGCGGGAGGGGTCGACCGGAGGACGCGCATCGCCTTCGGGCCGTGGATGGTCGCGGGGGCCGTCCTCGGTGTCCTCGGGGGCTGACCGTGCAGGTCGCACCGAATGGGGGAGGGCGGCGCTACCCTGGGCACATGGCACTCGCACGACTTCACGGCGGCCCGCTGGACGGGCAGATCATCCCCCTCGACGACGACGCGGACGACAAGCTGATCGTCCCCTACAGCGAGACGCAGGTGGTCTACAACCGCCGCGGCGAGCCGCAGAACACAGGCGAGGGCGACGGCCCCACCGAGGTCGACTACTGGTTCGAGGAGGCCCTCGAGGACCTCACGCTCGAGGATGACTGAGCCCTCTCGCACCGTCGAGGTCGAGCGCAAGTACGACGTCGACGAGGGGACTCCGCTGCCGGACTGGGCGGCGATCCCCGGCGTCGATGCCGTCTCGCCTGCCGAGCACCGTGCCCTCGACGCCCGCTATCTGGACACCGCAGACGGCGCGCTGGCCCGTGCCGGTGTCGCCCTGCGTCGTCGCTCCGGCGGACCGGACGAGGGGTGGCACATCAAGGGTCCGCGGCAGGGTGACGGCCGGGTCGAGCAGGGCTGGCCCCTCGGTGACGAGGAGATCCCGACGGCGGTGCGCGAGGCGATCGCCGTCTGGACGACCGCGCCGCTGGAGCCTCTCGCCCGCATCGAGAACGACCGGACGGCGTACCTCCTCACCGGACAGGACGGCGTCGTGGCGGAGTTCGTCGACGACCACGTCCAGGCGACCGACCTGCGCACCGGGGCGCGACGTGCGTGGCGGGAGTGGGAGGTCGAACTCGGGCCCGCAGGCCCCTCCGACGACGCCGGCCGCTCGGCGTTCTTCGCGGCGATCGAAAGCGCCGTGCGCGCGGTCGGCGGCCGAGAGGCGAGCTCCGACTCGAAGCTCGCCCGCGCCCTCGGCTTCTAGGCCGCGGACTCTCCGGACGCAACCCCTTTCCGCGTCCGGCTCCGGGGTGGTTGAGTGACGACATGAGTCGACCGCCCGTGCTCCGATCGCTGCAGACGATCGTCCCCGAGACCGTCCTCGTGCAGGAGCAGGTGCGCGACGTCTTCGCCGCCCAGCCCGATCTGGGACGGCTGGCGCAGCGCATCGTGGCGACGTCGTTCAACGTCTCCGGCATCGACACGCGGCACACCGTCATCGCGGAGCTGGCCGATGACGCCGACCAGGATGAGCCGTTGTTCTACGATCGCGCCTCCGGACGGCTGCTGGCGCCGGGAACGAAGGCGCGCAACGAGGTCTACACGCGTGAGGCCTCCCGTCTCTTCGTCGAGGTCGCGCGCCGCGCCCTCGAGGCGGACCCCGACCTGGACCCGGCGGACGTGACGCACGTCATCACGGTCTCCTGCACCGGCTTCCATGCCCCGGGCCCCGAGTATGAGATCGTGCGTGGGCTCGGCCTGTCCGATGCCGTCCAGCGCTATCACCTCGGCTTCATGGGGTGCTACGCCTCGATGCCGGCCCTCCGCGCGGCCGCACAGTTCTGCGCGGCCGATGAGAACGCGGTCGTCCTCGTCGTCAGCGTCGAGCTGTGCACGCTGCATCTGCGCTCTTCCGAGGATCCGGACACCATCGTGGCCTCCTCCCTGTTCGCGGACGGGGCTGCCGCCGGGATCGTGACGGCTCGGGACCTGCCCACCGCCGTCCCCGCGCTCCGGCTGAACGGCTTCCACACGGCGATCGTGCCGGAGGGCGTGGACGACATGGCCTGGACGATCGGCGACTCGGGCTTCGAGATGATCCTCTCGACCGCCGTCCCACAGATCATCGGGGAGTCGATCATCGGGGCGCTCACGCCGCTCTACGGTCGTGAGGACGGCCTGGCGGCGGCCTTCGCCGCCGGCCGGGTGGGCGAGCGGGTGCGCCACTGGGCGATCCACCCCGGCGGGCGCAGCATCCTCGATCGGGTGCAGGAGCGGATGGCCCTGAGCGACGTGCAGTTGCGACCCGCGCGCGAGACGCTCCGGGAGTACGGGAACATGTCGAGTGCGACCGTGCTGTTCGTGCTGAAGCGCATCCTCGAGCAGGAGGGCGCGGATCCCGGTGACCGCGTGGCGGCGATGGCCTTCGGCCCGGGGCTCACCGCCGAGAGCGCGCTGCTGACCGTGGTCGCGCCCGCACCGTGAGCCTGGACCTGTCGGCGCGTGCCGTCGACCTCGTCGAGCTCATGGACGACCCCGACGCGGATGAGGAGGCGCTCGGTCGCACGTACCGGCGCTTCAGCGCCGTCAACGCGGTCGTCTCGCGCCCCGGACGGCTGTATCGGCGGGACATCCGTCCCCGGGCGGCGGCCGGGCGTGTGCTGCGCATCCTCGACATCGGCGCCGGTGGCGGCGACCTGTGCCGCGATCTGGTCCGGAGACTGCGTCGCGACGGCCTCCGCGCCGATGTCACCGCCCTGGACGCCGACGAGCGTGCGATCCGCTGGGCCTCGGCACACGACGACGGTGCAGGGATCCGCTATCGCCACGCGTTCTCCGGGGACCTCGTGGCGGCGGGCGACACCTATGACGTCGTGCTCTCCAACCACGTCCTCCATCACCTCGACGCCGCAGCGCTGCACGCGGTGCTCGACGACTCCCGCGCCCTGGTCGGTGATCGCGGACTCGTCTCCCACCACGACATCGCCCGCAGCCGCCTCGCCTACGGGGCGTTCGCCGTGGGCACCCGGCCGTTCGCGGGAAACCTTCTCGCGGGCTCCTTCATCCGAGTCGACGGCCTCCTGAGCATCCGCCGCTCCTATACCCCGCGGGAGCTCGCGGCCGTCGCGCCGCCGGGCTGGGAGGTCCGGTCGCACCTGCCCGCTCGGCTCGAACTGCGCTGGGAGGGTGGCGATGGTCGACCATGATGTCCTCGTGGTCGGCGGTGGTCCGGTCGGGCTGCTCCTCGCCTGCCTCGTGGGGCAGGACGGTCGCCGGGTGCGAGTGTGCGAGCGTCGCTCCGAGCCGGGCACGCAGACGCGGGCGATCGGGATCCATCGACCGGGGCTCGATGCCCTCGACGCCGCGGGAGTGGGTACCGGTGTGCGCTCCGAGGCGCTCCGCCTCTCCGGCGGCGAGGTCCGCAGCCGCGGCCGGCGACTCGCCGCCCTGACCTTCACCACCGAGCGTCCGATCCTGACGCTCGCGCAGCCCCGCACCGAGGAGCTGCTGCGAGACCGTCTCCGGACGCTGCAACCGGATGCGCTGCAGTCCGGCTCCGTCGTCCGCTCGGTCCGCGACGAGGGGCCGTTCGTGCGGGTATGGATCGACGGCGAGCACGGACGTCGGGAGGAGACGGCGTCGATCGTCGTCGTCGCGGACGGCGTCCGGAGTCCCCTGCGGGAGGCGTTCGGTGCGGGGTGGCTGGCGCGCACCGGATCCGCAGGCTACGCGATGCTCGACGTCGACGATCCGCCGGCCGACCATCGCGCCGTGCTGTACTTCGAGCCGGACGGCCTCGTCGAGTCCTTCCCCTTGCCGGGCGGCCGGCGCCGCTGGGTGGTGCGCGAAGACCGTGGTCGGACGGTGTCCACAGCCGCCGAGCTGGCGGACATCGTCGGTCACCGGACCGGGGAGAGGCTCGAGGTCGACCCCACCGCGCCTGTCTCCTCGTTCCGCGCGGCCCAGCACGCGGCTCGACGGCTGCACCGCAGACGGATCGTGCTGCTCGGCGACGCCGCGCACGAGGTGAGCCCGATCGGCGGCCAGGGCATGAACCTCGGCTGGGCGGATGCGCTCCGGCTGGTCGCGGCGCTGCGCCGGACCGACCGCGGCGCCGCCCCCGTCCTCGACGGCTTCGCCCGGGAGGTCCAGCGGGCGGCGCGGAAGGCGCATCATCGCTCCGCGTTCTTCATGGCGATGGGGGCTCCGGCGGTCGCCCCGGTCGTCGCCGTGCGGGAGGGGCTGGTGCGTACGCTCGGTTCCTCCGCGCTGCGCCCGTGGACGACCGGTCTCATCACGATGCGCGGCCTCTGACGCGAGAAAGGCCCGGGGCCCCCGGGCGGGCCGGGGGGGGGGGGGGGGGGGGGGGGTGGTGTGGGGGTGGGGGGGGGGGGGGGGCCCCGGCCCC
>NZ_JAMBDU010000029.1:0-47624 GCF_025143875.1 Microbacterium meiriae
GGGGGGGGGGGGGCCCCCCCCCCCCCCCCCCACCACTTCTCGGTCAGCGCTGCTCCTGCTCTTCCTCTCGCCGGCGCACCCGGGTGAGGCCGAGACCCAGCCCGGCGAGGACCATCACTCCCCCGAGGAGCAGCCCTCCGGCCATCAGCGTGCCGCCCGTGACCGCGAGACCGGTCGGCGGGGTGGGGACCACTCGGGTGATCGTCTGCGAGGTCGGCGGATCGATCGGCCCGTCCGGCGTGTTCCCCGTCACCGTCGCGACGTTTCGCACCTCGCCGCGACGCACGTCCGCGGCGTCGATGGTGTGCGGGGGCACCGTGCATGTCATCTGCTCCCCGGAGGCGAGGCTCGTCGCCGGGCAGGTGACCGCACCGGCCGTCGGGTCCGACACGGCGATGTCGGAAACCGTCTGTGCCCCGGTGTTGGTAACGATGATCGTCCACTCCACGCGATCGCCGAGGTCGATGATCCGGTTCGCGTTGACGTCGACGGTCGTCGCCCGCTTCTCGATCGCGAGGGAGTTGGTCCCGTCGAACGGCACCTCCACGGTCGACGGCGGTGACACCGGCGGCGTGCCCGTGGGCGGTGTCGCCGTGGCCGTCGCGGTGTTCGTCAGCCGTCCGGAGTCCACGTCCGCCTGAGTGGTCGTGTACGTCGCGGTGCATGTCACCGTCTGCCCCGGGATGATGCGGGCCGCTTCATCCGGGCATGTGACCGCCGACAGCTCGCCCTCTCCGGAGAAGTCCGTGTCGTCCACCACCACGTCCGCCAGCGTCACGTTGCCCGTGTTGGTCACGACGAAGGAGTACTCCAGAATCTCCCCCACGGTGGTCATCACGGCCGGGGTCGCGGACTTCACGATGTTCAGGCCGGGGGCGGGAAGCGCCGGGACGCGCGTCTCCGACGGCGGCGACACGGGAGGCTGCAGATCCCCGGGCGGGACGCCGGTCGCCGTGGCGGAGTTCGTCACCTGACCGGCGTCGATGTCCGCCTGCGTCAGCACGTACGACGCGGTGCAGACGAGCTGCGCCCCGGGGGCCATCGATGCGGTGCCTGCCGGGCAGTCGATCGCCGACAGCGTCCCCGTCCCCGAGAACGCCCCCTCGTTCACCACGACATCCGTCAGCGTGACGTTGCCGCTGTTGGTCACGACGAACGAGTACGTGACCTCCTGGCCCACCACATAGGAGTCCGGAGCATTCGGGGTGGCCGACTTCACGACCGTGATCGCCGGGTTCCGGTCGCCGGGGACCTCGACCGTCGACGGCGGCGTGACCGGCGGCTCGCTGGTCGGCGGTCCCGTCGGGGGCTCCCCCGTCGCGACAGCCGTGTTCGTCAGTCGCCCGGCGTCCACATCGGCCTGGGTGACCACGTACGGCGCGGTGCAGGTCACCGTCGCTCCCGGGGCCAGCGATGCCGCCTCGGCAGGACACGTGACCACCGGCGCGGTTCCCGTCCCCGAGAACGACACCTCCTCGACACCGACGTCCGTCATCGTCAGATTGCCCGTGTTGGTGATGAGGAACGAGTACGTGATCGTCTGCCCTGCGGCCGAGATCTCGGTGAGGTCCGCCGTCTTGGCGACCGTGAGGGCCGGCGACCCGTCTGACGGCACCCTGACCGTCGACGGCGGCGACACCGGCGGCTCCCCGGACGGCGGCGTTCCCGTACCGGTGGCCGTGTTGGTCACGCCGCCCGCATCGATGTCGGCCTGCGTCACGACGTACGTCGCGGTGCACGTCACCTCCGCACCCGGGGCGAGCGATTCTGCTCCCGCGGGGCAGGTCACCACCGGCGCGGTGCCGGTACCGGTGAACGAGACCTCGTCCACGCCCACCTCCGTGAGCGTGACGTTTCCGGTGTTGGTGACGAGGAACGAATAGGTGATCGTCTGCCCGGCGGCGGTGATCTCCGTCCGGTCGGCCGTCTTCGCCACGGTCAGCGCGGGTGCCGGGTCGCCGGGGACCAGCACGGTCGACGGCGGTGAGACCGGGGGTTCGCCCGTGGGCGGCGTACCGGTCACGGTCGCGGTGTTCGTCACCCCGCCGCCATCCAGATCAGCCTGGGTGACCACGTAGGGCGCGGTACAGGTGACCTGGGCTCCCGGCGCGAGCGATGCGGCTGCGGCGGGACACGTCACGACCGGAGCCGTGCCGGTTCCGGTGAAGGTCGTCTCGTCCACCGTCACGTCGGCGATCGTCATGTTCCCCGTGTTGGTCACGAGGAAGAAATACGTGATCGTCTGGCCCGCTGCGGTGATCGTGGTGCGGTCGGACGACTTCACCACCGACAGTCCCGGTGCCGGAGTCGACGGCACCTCGGCCTCGGACGGCGGGGACTCCGGCGGCTCCCCCGACGGCGGAGTACCCGTCACGGTCGCGGTGTTCGTCACCCCGCCCGCATCGATGTCCGCCTGGGTGACGACGTATTCCGCCGTACAGGTCGCCTCGGCTCCCGGAGCGAGCGACGCCACCGCGGCCGGGCACTCGATGACGGGTGCCGTCCCTGTGCCGGTGAACGAGGCCTCCGTCACCTCGACATCCGTCAGCGTCACGTTGCCTGTGTTCACGACGAGGAAGGAATAGGTGATCGTCTGCCCGGCGGCCGTGATCTCCGTCCGGTCCGCCGTCTTCGAGACCGACAGGCCGGACGACGGCTCCGACGGCACCTCGACCTCGGACGGCGGCGACACCGGCGGCTCCCCCGACGGCGGAGTACCCGTCACGGTCGCGGTGTTCGTCACCCCGCCCGCATCGATGTCCGCCTGCGTGACGACGTACTCGGCGGTGCACGTGACCTGGGCCCCGGGTGCCATGGTGGCCGCACCCGCCGGACAGGTCACGACGGGAGCCGTCCCTGTGCCCGTGAAGGTGCCCTCGTCCACGGTCACGTCGCGCACCGTGACGTTGCCGGTGTTGGTCACCAGGAACGAATAGGTGATCGTCTGCCCCGCCGCCGTGATCTCGGTTCGATCCGCGGTCTTCGCCACGGTCAACGCCGGCGCCGGGTCACCCGGGATCTCCACCGTCGACGGCGGCGACACCGGCGGCGTGCCGGAAGGCGGCGTTCCGGTCGCCGTCGCCGTGTTCGACAGCTGCCCCGAGTCGACGTCGGTCTGCGTCAGCGTGTACGTGGCGGTGCAGGCGATCTGGGTTCCCGGCGCGAGCGCCGCGGCCCCCGCCGGACAGGTGATCGCCGACAGCTCGCCCGAGCCCGTGAAGGCCGTGTCCTGCACCGTCACGTCGGTGAGCGTGACGTTGCCGGTGTTCGTGACGACGAAGGTGTAGGTGATCTCCGTTCCGACCGTGTAGCCGGCGGCGGTCGAAGGATCGGCCGACTTCACGACGGTGATCCCGGGTGTCTCGGTCGACGGGACCTCGACCTCGGAGGGCGGCGACACCGGCGGCTCGAGGGTTCCGGGCGGGTCACCGGTCACAGTGGCGGTGTTCGTCACGCCGCCCGCGTCGATGTCGGCCTGTGTCACCTCGTAGGTCGCAGTGCAGGTGACCTGGGCCCCGGGCGCGAGGGACGCGGCCGCTGCGGGGCAGGTGACGACGGGTGTCGCGCCGGTACCCGAGAACGACACCTCGTCGACGGTCACGTCCGAGATGGTCACGTTGCCCGTGTTCGTCACGAGGAAGGAGTAGGTGATGACGTCCCCCGCGGCGGTGATCTCCGTCCGGTCGGCCGTCTTCACGACCGTGAGGGCGGGCGCGCCGGGGACCGTGACGATCGCCGTGGAGGGCGCGGACACCGGCGGTTCGAGGTCGCGCGGCGGCGTGCCCGTCGCGGTGGCGGTGTTGGTCACCTGACCCGCGTCGACGTCCGCCTGCGTCGCCTCGTAGGACGCGGTGCAGGTGACCTGGGCGGCCGGAGCGAGTGTGGCGGCGGCGGCCGGACAGGTGATGACAGGGGCCGTGCCCGTGCCGGAGAACGCGGTCTCGGTCACGGAGATGCCGGTCAGGGTCACGTTGCCGGTGTTGGTCACGACGAACGCGTAGTCGACGGTCGCCCCGGCGGCGGTGATCGACGTCGGATCGGCGGTCTTGACGAGGCTGATCGCGGGCGTCTCGTCCGCAGGGACGACCACGGTCGACGGCGGCGACACCGGCGGCTCGCCCGTGGGGGGCTCGCCCGTCACGGTCGCGGTGTTCGTCACGCCGCCGGCATCGATGTCGGCCTGGGTCACCACGTAGGGAGCGGTGCACGTCACCTGCGCACCCGGAGCCAGCGATGCGGCGGCCGCGGGGCAGGTGATGACAGGAGCCGTACCCGTGCCGGTGAAGGCGGTCTCCGTCACCCCGACGTCGGCGATCGGCACGTTTCCGGTGTTGGTGATGAGGAAGGAGTAGGTGATCGTCTGACCCGCGGCGGTGATCTCCGTGCGGTCCGCCGACTTCGTCACCGCGAGCGCCGGGGCGGCGGTGACGGGGATCTCGACGGTGGACGGCGAGGACACCGGTGCCGTGCCCGTGGGCGGGGTGCCCGTCGCGGTGGCCGTGTTCGTGAGCGCCGAGGTGTTGTAGTCCGCGGCGGTCACGGTGTAGCTCGCGGTGCAGGTGACCTCGGCTCCCGGGGCGAGGGATCCGGCGCCGGCCGGGCAGCTCACGTCCAGCGCCCCGGTGCCCGAGAAGGCCTCCTCATCGATGCCGACGTTCGTCAGGGTCACGTTCCCGGTGTTGGTGACGAGGAAGGAGTAGTCGATCGTCTGTCCGGCGGCCGTGATCGCGGTCGTCTCGGAGCTCTTCTCCAGCGAGATCGCCGGAGCCGGGTCCACCGGCACGCGCACGGTCGACGGCGGCGACACCGGTGGCGTCAGCGACCCCGGCGGCACACCGGTGGCGGTCGCGGTGTTGCTGACCGATCCCCCGTCCACGTCCGTCTGCGTCAGGGTGTACCTCGCGCTACAGGTCGTCTGCGCACCCGGGGCGAGGGGGGCGACCGGGCACTCGATCGTCGACAGGGAGCCGGAACCCGTGAACGCCGTCTCGTTCACCGCGATGTTCGAGACGGTCACGTTGCCCGTGTTGGTGACGATGAACGAGTAGTCGATCACCTGTCCGACCGTGAAGTCGTCCGGTCCGGACGGGGTGGCCGACTTCACGACCGTGAGCGCCGGGGTACGGGTCGTGGTGACCGTCGCGGTGCTCGGGTTGCTCTCCACACCCGTGTTGGCCTCGGAGGTACCGGTCGCGAGCGCGGTGTTCGTCACCGTGCCCGCATCGATGTCCGCCTGCGTCAGCGTGTATGCCGCCGTACAGGTGGTGTTCTGCCCCACGGCGAGCGTCGTCGCCGCGCAGCTCACCGCCCCGAGCGTCCCGGTGCCGCTGAACGCGGACTCGCGGATGCCGAGACCCGATACGGCGACGTTGCCGGTGTTGGAGACCGCGAACGAGTAGGTCACCGTGTCCCCCGCCGCGGAGGCGGTGGTCGGCGTGACCGTCTTCGTCAACGCCAGAGACGGCGCCGGAGCCGTGATCGCGAGGGCATAGTCCTCCACCTCACCCGGGCCGCCGGTCCCCGTCGGGGTCGCCGTGGTCAGACCCGTCCCGCTCTGGATGCGGAACCGCGCGAACGTCTGCCCGCCCACCGTCTGGGAGGCGATGCCGGACCAGTTCAGCGTCACCGACGAGCCGTCCGCCGTCCCTGCGGGCACCGCCGCGGTGGCACCCTCATTCGCATCGAACACGCCGTTGCGGTTGAAGTCGATCCAGCCGACCAAGGTCGCCGGCACCCCTGGCACCTTGTTCGACGCCAGCACCGACACCGAATACGTGTTGGTCACGCTCGCCATGATCGGCCCGAACGACGCCACCCCCGTCTCGTCGTTGATGGTCTGGTTCGGGGCCGTGCCGCCGACCGCGTTGTCGCCCGTGGCGGTCGCGCTGTACTGCATGGCGCCTTCGGCATCGGCCGACCACCCCAGATACGTCGCCGCATTGAGCTCCTGGGAGACCGATCCGTAGCTGGCCGGCGCATCGCCGAAGTCGTCGGGGATGGTCGTACAGGAGGGATTGAAGCCGTCGATGCCCTCGCCACCGCTCTGAGCCCGGTAGCCGCGCACGACGATGTCGCTCGTTCCGGTCGTCCCGGCGGGGCCGCATCGGGGTGTCGGCGTGTCGAGACCGCCGTTGGTGTTGAAGTTCTGGCCTGCGGTGAGGACGGTGGGGGTCGCCGCGAGGTTGACCCGCAGCTCGCCGGTCGCCGTGAAGGTCATCGGACGACACGTGATCTGCACCGAGGAGGGCCAGCGGGCGCCGTTGTCGCCGACGAAGGTCGTACCCGTGATCCGGTGCACGAAGGTGTTCGCGGGGCACGTCGCGGTCTGCACGTTGCCGCGACTCTGGTCGTAGACCGGTCCGGTGATCCAGGTGGGGTTCACCGTCGCGGTGACGACGCCCGCGTTGCTCACGGTGATCGTGGAGCACTGCAGGCTGAAGCGCGTGAGGATCGAGTTGCCGGTCGCGCCGGGGGCCTCCGCCGTCCGGTTCTCCGTCTGCACCGCGGTGAGGACCGAGTTCGCCGGACACTCCGTGGGTGCCGTGAGGTCCTTGTCGGAGCCGACGATCGGACCTTCGTACGAGACGCCGAGGTACAGCTGCGCCGGGTCACCAGGGGCTGCCGTCGCGGGCAGCACGGGCGCGACGAGCGACCCGAGCACGAGGGCCAGCATCGTCGCCACCGCCCACGGTCGTCGCGGCGACAGCAGGCGTCGTCGCGTTCTCCGGTCCCTGTTCTTCTGTTCGCGTTCGGAATTCGTATGCAGAGAGAACTGCATGGACACTCCCCTGTTCCGGGCCCAGTTCACCCACCCCTCCGAACTGGGATACGGCTGAGAGTAGGGGGAGCGATCAGGGAACTCCAGGGTGACTTTCGTCCCTCCAGGATGAGGACGTGAGTCAGTTCTCCTGCTCGGCGGACAGGCCGAGTCGGTGGCGCAGAACCGCGGCGCGCTCCTCGAGTTCCGCACGGATCTCGTGGGCGGCGAGCGAGCCGCCGGAGAGGAAACCCGCCTCCAGTGCCTCTCGCCACCGGCGGTTCACCTCGGCCAACTCGCGGGTGAGACGCTCCCTCTCCTCCGCCGACAGCAGCTCCGGCGGGGCGGCGTCCTCCACCTCGCCCTCCGGCACGACGTACCACCGGAAATCCTCGCGACCGCGCGCGTTGTTGAGTCGCCAGAGCACGGCGAGGGACACCAGGACCCCTGCTCCCCCTGTCGCGATCATCACCCAGGCGAACCCGGGCGCGTCGTCCCGTTCGAGCATGCCCAACCAGAGCAGCAGCCCACTGATGAGGCCCAGGACGCCGGGGAAGACGATGCGGACGAGGATGAGTCCGGCGGTGTGCATCCAAGGGGTCATGCGTGAGACCGATCGATGGGCGTTCGCGGCGGAGAAGAAGAAAGAGCCGGTCAGACTCTGACCGACTCTTTCATGAATGTCTCGCTGTGCGCGAGGGGGGACTTGAACCCCCACGTCCATAAGGACACTGGCACCTGAAGCCAGCGCGTCTACCATTCCGCCACTCGCGCGAGCGTCTCGTTCCGAAGAACTCAACTTTCCGAGGATATCACGCGTTTTCGGCCTCGTTGCACACCCCCGGTGGGGCGTCGGCGGCGTTCCCCCAGGTCACCTGGCTACGATGTCCCTACCGGTCGGCATGCCAGAGGAGCCCAGTGGGACTACTTGACAGCTTTGAGAAGGGTCTCGAGCGCGCAGTGAACAGCGCGTTCGCGAAGACCTTCCGCAGCGGCATCCAGCCCGTGGAGATCGCTTCGGCGCTGCGACGCGAGGCGGATACCACTGCGGCCGTGGTGAGCCGTGACCGCATCATCGCGCCCAACAACTACGTCGTGCGTCTGAGCCCCGACGACGCGGAGCGCATGCGCGGGCTCGGCGGCGCGCTGACGGACGAGCTGCACGCCCTCCTCACGAAGCACGCGAAGTCGCAGGGCTACAGCTTCGCCGGCCCGCTGTCCCTCACACTCGAGGCGGACGACAAGGTCGCCACCGGCACCGTGCGCGTCACCTCGGGCACCGTCGAAGGACGCGTGAGCTGGCAGGCCGTGGTCGACGTCGACGGACGCCGGCACACCCTCACGCGTGCCCGCACCGTGATCGGCCGTGGCTCGGACGCCGACATCACCATCGCCGACGCCGGGTCGAGCCGTCGTCACGCCGAGATCCTTTGGGACGGCGAGCGCGCCATGCTCCGCGACATGGGATCCACCAACGGCACGAAGGTCGACGGGCAGAAGCTCCGCGAAGCCGCCCTCCCCTCCGACACCACGATCACGATCGGTCGCACCGACCTCGTGTTCCGCATCGTCCCCGTCGCCACCCCGTCGCGGTCGTCCCGCCCCGACGACGACGCGACCCGCGTGTTCGGAGCCCTCGGATGAGCGAACTGGTCCTGCTCCTTCTCCGCATCGGCTTCCTCGTGCTGATGTGGTTCTTCGTGTTCGGGGTCGTCTACTCCCTGCGCGCCGACCTGTTCGGGGTGCGTGCTCGCAAGCTCCCCGCCGAGGCCACCGCGGGAGCACCCGCTGCTGCCGCTCCGGCACCGACCGCTCCGCCCCGTCCCTCGTCGGCGCGACCCTCGACCGGCCCCGCGACCGTGGCGACGGCGAAGCGCCTCGTGATCACGTCCGGGCCGAAGGCCGGTCTCGAGCTCCCCCTCGGCTCCGACGCGATGACGATCGGCCGCTCCAGCGAATCCGCCCTCGTGATCCGCGACGACTACACGTCCAGCCATCACGCCCGACTCATACTCCGCGGTGACACCTGGGCGATCCAGGACCTCGACTCGACGAACGGCACGTTCGTGGCCGGCCAGCGGGTGACGGGCGGCCCGGTCTCCCTGAGCCTCGGCACCCCGGTCAAGGTCGGCGCGACGACGTTCGAGTTGAGGGCCTGACGCCGGCATGGTTTTCGAAGGCTCGAGCGCCGCGATCTCCCACACCGGGAAGGTCCGCTCCAACAACCAGGACTCCGGGTACTCCGGGGCGAACCTGTTCGTCGTCGCCGACGGCATGGGCGGGCACGCGGGCGGCGACGTCGCCTCCAGCATCGCGATCCAGCGCATGGAGCCGCTGGACCAGCCGTACTCCTCCACGGAGGACGCGCAGGCCGCCCTTCAGGCCGCCGCCACGACCGCCGCGGGCGACCTCATCCGCGCCGCCAAGGATCGTCCGGAGCTCGCCGGGCTCGGCACCACGCTCAGCGCCATCATTATGGTGGACGAGTATGCCGTCATCGGTCACATCGGCGACTCCCGCATCTACCTCTACCGCGACGACGCGCTGACGCAGATCACGGCCGACCACACCTTCGTGCAGCGCCTGGTCGACTCCGGCCGCATCACGCCGGAAGAGGCCAGGTACCACCCGCGGCGCTCCGTGCTCATGCGCGTGCTCAGCGACATGGACGCCGACCCCGAGCTGGACATGTTCGTCATGCACGCGCAGCCCGGCGACCGCTGGCTGCTGTGCTCCGACGGCCTCTCCGGTGTCGTGGACGAGGCCCGCATCCTCAAGGCCATGCAGCTCGGGCTCGCCCCCGGCCGCACGGCGGACAACCTCCTCAAGCAGGCCCTCGACGGCGGCGCCCCGGACAATGTCACGATCGTGATCGTCGACGTCGGCGGTCAGCACCCCGTCCACTCCGGCACCGCCACGATCGTCGGAGCGGCATCGAACCCGTCGGGTGTCTACGTGCCGCCGGTGCGGGCCCCGCGGAGCAACTGGCTGCACCCGGTGCGGCAGGCCGCGAATGAGCCGAGCCACTTCGAGCCGGCACCCGAGTACCTCGAGGAGCTGATCGAGGAGGACCGCCGTCGCGCCAAGCGCCGCCGGCTGGGCTGGATCGCCGGCACCCTCGTCGTCCTCGCGATGCTGGGCTTCGCCGCGTTCGCCGCCTACAGCTGGACGCAGACGCGCTACTTCATCGGCGCCGATGAGGACAGTGTCGTGATCTTCCAAGGTGTGCAGCAGAACATCGGTCCGATCACGCTGTCGACGCCGGTGGAGGACACCGAGATCCTCCTCGCCGACCTGCCCCCGTATCAGCGGGCCTCGGTCGAGCGCACGATCAGCGCACGCTCGCTCTCCGACGCGATGGCCATCGTCGACCGGCTCCGCACGGGCGCCGAGGCGAACATCATCGAGCAGACCCCGCTGCCCACACCGCTCCCCTCCCCGAGCGCCACACCGTCGGGAGGTGCCGGGTGAGCACCGACGTCCAGGCCGACACCACGGTCATCAAGGCCCTGCGCCGCCTGCGCATGCCGCAGACGCAGCGCAACCGCGAGTTCTGGCTGCTTCTCTTCGCCTGTGCGATCAGCGGCGCCGCCCTCACCCTCGTCCAGCTCGGCGCCCTCGGCACCATCGACCCGATGATCCTGGCGATCGGCGGCGGCCTGGCAGCTCTGGCGTTCGCGCTGCACATCGTGCTCCGCTTCGTCGCCGCCGACGCCGACCCCTTCGTCGTCCCGATCGCGACGCTGCTCACCGGACTCGGCGTCGCGATGATCTATCGGATCGACATCGCCTTCGCGAACACCGGGTGGAACGCGTACTCCACCAAACAGCTCGCCTGGACCGCCATCTCGCTGGCCGGGGCGATCACGGTGGTCATCCTGCTGCGCAACTACCGGATCCTGTTCCGGTACACCTACATCTTCGGACTCGCCGGAATCCTCCTCCTGCTCCTGCCGTTCGTGCCCGGTCTGCGGATCCCCGACGCCAACGCACAGGTGTGGGTCTCGCTCGGCGGCATGTTCGCCTTCCAGCCCGGAGAGCTCGCAAAGATCTGTCTCGCGATCTTCTTCGCCGGCTACCTCGTGCGCACGCGGGAGAGCCTGACGTCGGTGGGCAAGCGGGTGCTCGGGATCACCTGGCCGCGGATGCGCGAGCTCGGTCCGGTGCTGGTCGTCTGGCTCGTCTCGCTCGGCATCATCGTCGTCCAGCGCGACCTCGGTACCGGAACGCTCATCTTCGGCATGTTCGTTGCCATGCTTTACGTCGCGACAGGCAAGACGAGCTGGGTGCTCATCGGTCTCGGCCTCGTGGTCGCCGGCGTCGCCGTCGCCTCCCAGATCCTCAGCTACGTGCAGGGCCGCTTCGTCAACTGGCTCTTCCTGTTCGACTCCTCGAAGGTCGACCCCGACGGCGCCGGATACCAGCCCATGCAGGGCTTGTTCGGGCTCGCCCGCGGCGGCCTCATCGGCACCGGCTGGGGTCAGGGCCGCCCGGAGATCACGCCGCTCGCGCACAGCGACTACATCATCACGAGCCTGGGCGAGGAGCTCGGCCTCATCGGGCTCTTCGCGATCCTCTGCCTCTACATGGTGTTCGTCAGCCGCGGCGTCCGCATCGGTCTCGCCGGTCAGGACGATTTCGGCAAGCTGCTCGCCACGGGCCTGTCGTTCACCATCGCGCTGCAGGTGTTCATCATGGTCGGCGGCGTCACCCGGGTCATCCCGCTGACCGGTCTGACCACCCCGTTCCTCGCCGCCGGTGGCTCGTCGCTCGTCGCGAACTGGCTCATCGTGGCACTCCTCCTCCGCATCTCCGACGGCGTCCGCCGTCAGCCCCGGGTGGTGATCGGCTGACATGACACGAGAACTCCGCAGACTCAGCATCGTCATGCTGTTCATGTTCATCGCGCTGTTCGCCGCGACGAGCTGGATCCAGGTCGTCGAGACCGACGGGCTGTCGCAGAATCCGCACAACAAGCGCACCCGGTTGGACAGCTACGAGATCCAGCGCGGCGCGATCATCGTCGACGGCACCGCGATCGCCAACTCGGTCCCCAGCGACGACACGTACCGGTTCCAGCGCGTCTACACCGACGCCGAGATGTGGGAGCCCGTCACCGGCTACTTCAACCCCGCGCTCGGCTCCAGCACCGGCATCGAGGAGGCGATGAACGCCGATCTCTCGGGCACCGGCTCGAACGCGTTCTTCGCGGAGATCGAGCGGATCCTCTCCGGTCAGCCCCAGCGCGGGTTCAGCGTCGAGCTGTCCTTGAACACGGCTGCGCAGCGCGCCGCCACCAAGGCACTGGACGGCCTGCAGGGCGCCGTCGTGGCGATGGATCCGAAGACCGGACGCATCCTCGCACTGGCGTCCACCCCCGGCTTCGACACGAACAGCATGGCGACCCACGACGCGAACGCCGCCAACGCGACCTATGACCAGCTCGTGGCCGACCCCGGCAAACCGCTGTCGAACCGGGCGATCGCCGGCGACCTCAATCCCCCGGGGTCGACCTTCAAGATCGTCGTGGCGGCGGCCGCCTACGCCAGCGGAGAGTGGACGCCGGAGTCGACCCTCCCCAACCCCGCCTCGTACACGCTGCCGGGCTCGAACAGTCGCGTCTCCAACGCGTGGGGCGGCACCTGCGGCTCCGGCGCGACGGTCACGATCGCCGAGGCGATCCGTCTCAGCTGCAACATCCCGATGGCCGAGCTCGCGGTCGAGCTCGGCGATGACACGATCCGGGAGATGGCGGAGAAGTTCGGGTTCAACCGCAGCTTCGACATCCCGCTCACCTCGACGCCCTCGAGCTACCCCCAGGGACTCGACGACGCGCAGACCGCCCTCACCGGATTCGGGCAGGGGCAGGTGACCGCGACGCCGTTGCAGATCGCCATGGTCTCCGCGGGCATCGCCAACGACGGCGTCGTCATGAACCCGCAGATGGTCGACGCCGTGATCGGCAACGACCTCTCGGTGATCCGGTCGTTCGACAGCACCGAGTTCGGTCGCGCGATGGAGCCGGACGTCGCCGACGAGGTGACCTCCGCCATGGTCGCGAGCGTCTCAAACGGCGCGGCGCAGGGTGCAAGAATAGACGGGGTCGACGTGGCCGGTAAGACCGGAACGGCGGAGAACGGAAACAGGCCGCACACGCTGTGGTTCACGGGGTTCGCCCCCGCGGACGACCCCGCGGTCGCGGTAGCGGTCGTCGTCGAGAACGGCGGCGGACAGGGTCAATCAGGAAGCGGGGACACCATCGCCGCTCCGATTGCGAAGAAGGTCATAGAGGCGGTGCTGGGCAGATGAGGCCGACGCAGGGTGTGTCGTTCGGTGGTCGCTACGAGCTGCAGTCGCGGATTGCGATCGGCGGCATGGGCGAGGTGTGGGAGGCGACGGATCACGTCATCGGACGCACCGTCGCCATCAAGATCCTCAAGGACGAGTACATGGGGGACCCCGGGTTCCTCGAGCGGTTCCGCGCGGAAGCGCGTCATGCTGCGCTCGTCAACCACGAGGGCATCGCCAGCGTGTTCGATTACGGCGAGGAGAACGGCAGCGCCTACCTCGTCATGGAGCTCGTGCCGGGTGAGGCCCTGTCGACGATCCTGGAGCGGGACGGCGCACTGAGTGCCGACAAGACGCTCGACATCGTCGCGCAGACCGCTTCGGCCCTCCAGGCCGCGCACGCCGCGGGTCTCGTGCACCGCGACATCAAGCCCGGGAACCTCCTCATCACGCCCGACGGCCGTGTGAAGATCACCGACTTCGGCATCGCCCGGATCGCCGATCAGGTACCGCTCACCGCGACCGGTCAGGTCATGGGCACGGTGCAGTACCTGTCGCCGGAGCAGGCGTCGGGTCACCCTGCCTCCCCCGCGACCGACACGTACTCGCTCGGCATCGTCGCGTACGAGTGCCTCGCCGGCAAGCGCCCCTTCACGGGCGAGTCGCAGGTCGCGATCGCCATGGCGCAGATCAACGAGCAGCCGCCGCCGCTGCCGCCGACGGTCCCGATCCCCGTGCAGAACCTGGTCATGGCGATGATCGCCAAGAAGCCGGCGGATCGCCCCTCCTCCTCGGCCACGGTCGCTCGTGCGGCCCAGGCCCTGCGTCGCGGAGACCTGAACTCCGCGGCCATCGCCGTGCCCGCCATCGCGACGGGCGGCATCGCCGGCGACGACGACGCCACGCGCATGCTCACTGCGACCGGTGACGACGGCACCACACGCATCCTCCCCACCACCGCGCAGCTTCCCACCGACGAGGCCGCCGCGGAGGAGCAGGAGAAGAAAAAGAAGAAGAAGAGCGCCTGGACCTGGCCGCTCATCGCGCTGCTGGTCCTGCTGCTCATCGTCGTCGCCGGCACGCTGTGGGCGCTGTTCGGCAACCAGGGCAAGGATGCCGACCCCGACCCCACCGGGTCCGCGAGCCGCACCCCCACGCAGACACAGACGCAGACGCCCTCGCAGGAGCCCACGCCCGACGAGACCCGGGTCGACGTGACCGCACTGGGTCTCAACGGCATGGACTGCGGCACGGCGACCGCGACGCTCAAGGAGGCCGGGTTCTCCGACATCGCCTGCGGAGAGGGCGACCCCGCCCCGAGCGACGGCGACGTCGGCAAGGTCTACCGGGTGCAGCCGGAGGGGAACGTCGCCACGACGACCCCGATCGCGCTCACGGTCTACGCCGGCCGCACGCCGCTGCCGACGCCGACCGACCAGCCGACGATCACCGGCGACCCGGTCGCGGGCAGCACCGTGACGATCTCCTGGGGCACCGGTTTCACCTGCCCCAGTGGCACGACGCTGTCCGGCTACGTCGTCTCGCTGCAGAACGGCACCTTCGCCTCCGGCGGCCCGAACTTCCAGCCGACGGAGCGCAACGCGCAGGTGACGGTCGGCGACGCCGTCGGGAAGCAGCTCATCGCGACGTATCAGGGTCTGTGCTCCGGCGGCGACCAGCGCACGTCGAACGCCTCTCCCCCGCTCTCCGTCACGATCGTGGCACCGGAGGACGGCGAGGGTGACGGCGGCGACGGCGCCCAAGGGTAGCCTGAGTATCCAGTCCAGCCGCAGTCGTTTCCAGGGGGGTCATCCGTGTCCACAGAGCCACAAGTCATCGCGGGCCGGTACCGCGTCGACGAGCTCATCGGACACGGCGGGATGGCGAAGGTGTACCGCGGGTACGACCTGACCCTCGGCCGCGAGATCGCGATCAAGATCCTCGATCCCGATCTCGCCCGCGACACCAGTTTCCGCACGCGGTTCCGCCTGGAGGCGCAGTCGGCGTCGCGCATGTCGCACCCGTCGATCGTCCGTGTGTACGACGCCGGCGATCCGTCGACGGTCGACAGTTCCTCGGACGAGCCGCCGTACATCGTGATGGAGCTGGTCAAGGGCACCCTGCTCAAGAAGATCATCGCCGACGGTCCGGTCCCCGTCGAAGACGCGGTGCGCTACGTCGACGGCATCCTCGAAGCGCTGGACTACTCGCATCGCGCGGGCGTCGTGCACCGCGACATCAAGCCCGGCAACGTCATGGTCACCGACAAGGGCCAGGTGAAGGTCATGGACTTCGGCATCGCGCGCGCGGTGTCCGACTCGTCCTCGACGGTGGCCGAGACCACTCAGATCATCGGCACCGCCGCGTACTTCTCCCCCGAGCAGGCCAAGGGCGAACCTGTCGACGCCCGTGCCGACCTCTACTCCACAGGGGTCGTGCTCTACGAACTGCTGACGGGGCGACAGCCGTTCCGTGGCGAGTCGCCGGTCGCCGTGGCCTACCAGCACGTCAGCGAGACGCCGGTCCCGCCCTCCGAGGTCAACGAGGAGTCGCCCGCCGCCCTCGACCCGATCGTGCTCCGTGCCCTCGCCAAGGACCCGTACCAGCGGTACCCGGATGCCGCGCACTTCCGCGCCGCTCTGGATGCCGCGGTGACGGGCGCCGCACCCACCCGCAAGCAGATCGGCGCGCTGACCAGCGAGCTCTACGGCCCGAGCCCCCGCCAGGCGCAGGAGACGGCGCGGTCGCTGCGTCAGCTCAGCACCGACACCACGATGGCCCGCACGCAGTCGGGACCGCCCGTCGCCTGGATCTGGGCGGGAGTCGCCCTGCTGGCGGTGCTCCTGGCCTCGGTACTGTTCTGGGTCTGGACGATCAGCATGCGTCCCGCCGACGTGCCCAGCACCTCGCGAGTCGTCCCCGACCTGACGAACGTCGCCTCCGAGCGCGCGCAGGACGATCTCGCCGAACTGGATCTCTCCTCCAAGATCGTCATCGAGTCGAGCCCGTCGATCGCCGAGGGCAACGTGATCCGCACCGACCCCGAGGGCGGCGTCTCCGTGGAGCAGGGTTCGACCGTCACCCTCTACGTGTCCTCCGGCGAAGAGACGGTGGTCGTGCCGAAGCTCGAGGGGATGTCCCTCGATGCCGCGACGAAGGCGTTGAAGGCCGCCGGCCTCGAACTCGGCACCGTGACGCAGCGCAACGACAAGGGCCTCGCCGCCAACACCGTCATGACGGCGAGCGAGGAGGCGGATGCCGAGGTCGCTCCCGGCACCGTCGTGAACCTCGAGGTCGCCAGCGGGAAGGTCACGCTGAACAACGTCGTCGGCTGGTCCCTGGACTCGGCCACGCAGGCGCTCGAGGACCTGGGGCTCACCCCGGTGCCGACCGAGGCGCCGGAGTGCCCGGCGACGGATCCGGAGACCGTGCACTCGATGTCCGTCGCGCCGGGCGACGTCCCCGTCGGGTCGTCGGTCGAACTCCGCTACTGCACCGGATCCTGACGCGACACTCCGCAGCGGTTCAGCGTGCGAGCGGGTCGAGGCGGACGGAGCGGGTGACGGCCTCCTCGTCGCCGCACAGCCGGAGCCAGTTGGCGAGGAGCCGGTAGCCCCCTGGGGTGAGGACGCTCTCCGGGTGGAACTGCACCCCGTGTACCGGCAGTGTCCGGTGCGCGAGCGCCATGACGGTGCCGTCGGGGGCGGTCGCGGTCACGGTGAGGTCGGCGGGAAGGTCACCCGCCGCGAGAGCGAGCGAGTGGTAGCGCCCGACGTCGAAGGGTGAGGGCAGACCCGCGAACAGCTCGGAGCCGTCATGCCGGACGGCCGAGACCATGCCGTGCATCACCTCGGGGGCGGAACCGACGGCCGTGCCGAATGCGGCCCCGATGACCTGGTGCCCGAGACATACTCCGAGGGTGGGCACTCCCCGCCGCATCGCGATGCGTGCCGCGTCGACCGAGACGCCGGCATCGGCGGGCGCCCCCGGCCCCGGAGAGAGCAGGAGGGCGTCATGCGCGCCGAGAAGCGCGTCGATCCCGGCCGGGTCGGTCGCGTCCGACTCCACCAGCGTGGTGTCGGCGCCGAGTTCCCGGAGGTAGCCCACGAGGGTGTGCACGAAGCTGTCGTGGTTGTCGACCACGAGCACCCTGGTCATTCGACGTCGACTTCGCCCGGCGCGATGAGCGGGCTGACCCACGGGAACACGTACCAGAACAACGCGTAGAGCACCGCAGCGATCACCACGAGCAGGATGAGGACGCGCAGCCACCACGGGCCGGGCAGCAGGCGCCAGAGTGCGGCGTACATGGGTCTTCTCTCTCCTGGTGGCGGGTCAGACGGACGGCGCGGCCGGCGGGGGCGGTGGGTCGGTGAGGGCGGACGGAGGCCCCTCGGCCCGAGGCTGGAAGCTCTCGAACACCCCGTAGGCGACGATGCGCTCGGCGAGCGAGTACAGCGGCGAGCACGCCGTCAGGGTGATGTACTGCTCGCCGGTCTGCTGCTCCGGCATCTGCGGCACGTCGGCGAGCACGTCGGTCTGCGTCGGCTTCACATACTCCAGGGTGCGGAACCGGTAGGTGTACCAGCCGTCGGGCGTCTCCACCACGATCGCGTCGCCCACGTGCAGCTTGTCGAGCTGGTTGAACGGCTTCCCCCAGGTCGTCCGGTGGCCGGCGAGCGAGAAGTTCCCCACCTCTCCGGGCATCTTCGACTGCGTGTAGACGCCGATGCCCTTCTGGTCGAGGGTGCGCGCGCGACTCGTGCCCCCGTAGATGCCGAAGTTGTAGTCGGCCCCGAATCGGGGGATGTGCATCTGACCGAACCACTCCCCGTCGGCCGGCGCCGTGGGGACGGGCGCCTCGTACACGGTCTCGCCGTCGTCCGTCTCGACCAGCGGCGGCAGTTCCGGTGCCTCCCCCGCGGCGAGCTGCTGCGAGATCGCGGCACCTTCCTCGTTCTTCTGGGCCGCGATGATGATGTCGCCGATCCACATCTGCCAGGCGACGAAGAGGAGGACGACGACGCCCGCGGTCAGGAGCAGTTCGCCGAGCACGCTCGCGAACGTGGCTCGCGACCGTGGTCGCTGCCGCCGTTCGCGCCGCCCCCCAGGCGCGACAGATGCAGTCATGGGCGTGATCATATCCGTCCGACCTGTGCAGCAGGAGACGGGGCATCGCCGATCCGCGCCCTGACGGCTCGTCGGCGCCGAGGTCTCCCGGGTACAATGACGGCATGGCACGTGACCGCAAGACCGAAGAACCCGCCGTCGAGCGCGCCGAAGGCGACGCCGCTCCCAACGCCGTCTGGTTCAAGCCGGTGATGATCGGCTTCATGCTCCTCGGCCTCGCGTGGATCCTCGTCTTCTACATCTCGGGCATGCAGTTCCCCATCCCCGGTCTCGACAATTGGAATCTGGCCATCGGCCTGGGCATCGCCCTCATCGGATTCCTCATGACGACACGCTGGCGCTGACCGCGCAGAACGACAGAAAACCCCTCGCCTCTTCGGCGGGGGGTTTTCGTCTGTGGATCGAAGCGGAAGTTATCCACAGTTTATCCCCACACTGGGGAGAATTACACCGATGTTATTCACAGGGGTTAACAACCCTGTTAACAACTCGGGATCAGGCCAAAAGGATCAGCGGCGGTACCACGGCGACCACGACGATCAACAGCACCACCAGGGCTGCGAGCGACACGATCTGCCAGGTCCGCTGATCGCGGCGCTTCGTGCGGACGTAGATCAGCGCCACGAGAGCACCCGTGATCGCGCCGCCGAGGTGCGCCTGCCAGGAGATGCCGCCCGCGAAGAATCCGAAGGCGAAGTTGATGCCGAGGATGACGAGGATGCCGGTGACGTTCGCCCCGATGTGCCGTCCGATGATCAGGAGCGACGCCAGGAGTCCGAAGATCGCCCCCGAGGCGCCGACCGTCCACGTCTCCGGCGCGAGAACGGCCACCATGACCGAACCGCCGAGACCGCTGATGAGATACAGCGCGAGGTAGCGGACGCGACCGAGCATCGGTTCGAGATTCTGTCCGAGCATCCACAGGGCGAGCATGTTCAGGGCGAGATGCACGAAGCCGCCGTGCACGAAAAGCACCGTCAGCAACCGCCACGGCTCGAACGGCAGGAGGGAGAGGTTCGGGTACAGGAACGGCGCGTAGAAGCCGAGGGCCTGGATGATCGGGGCGTTGAGCCCGGGGATGAGCTGCACGAGGCCGATGAACGACGTCACCGCGAGCAGCGCGTACGTGACCACGGGCTTGCCGCTGCGCACGGCACCCATGGTGGCGGCCCCACCGCCGCGCCACCGACGCGCGGCCTTCTTCTGCGCAGGGGTGCGGTTCTTGCGCTCCGCGTTCATGCACTCCGGGCAGATGACGCCGACCGGGGCAGGCGTCTGGCACTCCGGGCAGATCGTCCGAAGGCACCGCTGGCAGAGCACGAAGCTCTGCCGATCCGGATGCCGGTAGCAGAAGTTCTCACGGTTGTTCGTGAACTCGGGCGTCGTCATCCGGATCGGCCGTCGCTGTCGTCAGGCGGCGACGATGTCGATCGACTGCAGCACGACCGGCTCGATCGGGCGATCGCCCGCCGCGGTCGGAACGGCGGAGATCGCGTCGACGACCTTGCGCGACGCGTCGTCGGCGACCTCGCCGAAGATCGTGTGCTTGCCCTGCAGCCACGGCGTCGGGTCGGTCGTGATGAAGAACTGCGAGCCGTTCGTGCCCTCGACCTTGCCGGTGATGGCGTTGCGGCGAAGACCCGCGTTGGCCATCGCGAGGATGTAGGGCTCGTTGAAGTTGAGCTCGTTGTTGATCTCGTCGTCGAAGTTGTACCCCGGACCGCCGACGCCCTGACCGAGCGGGTCGCCGCCCTGGATCATGAAGTTCGGGATGATGCGGTGGAAGACGACGTCCTTGTAGAGGGGGCCCTCGCCCGGCTTGCCGGTGGCGGGGTGCGTCCACTCCTGGGACCCGTCGGCGAGGCCGACGAAGTTCTTGACCGTCTTCGGGGCGTGGTCGCCGAAGAGGTTGATGACGATGTCACCGTGGTTGGTGTGCAGAGTTGCGACGTGGGAAGCGTGAACCATGCGTTCATTCTCGCAGAGCTTCCGGTGAGCGGGCCGGGTGCGTACAGGCCCGGCGCCGATGATGCAAGGGGCGGGCGATTCCCTCGCCGCATCCAGCCTCTCGTGGCAAGATGGGGAACCCGTACTCCAATGGACAGGAGAGCATCGTGAGCCTCAGCCGCAAGCGGAAGAAGCAGCTTCGTCGTCTTCAGAAGGACGCGAACCAGCTGTGGGAAGACCAGCAGGTGCTCGTCGGCCACGCTGCCGACGTCGCTCGTGAGGCAGGTCGCCAGCTCGGCAACTTCAATCGCGAGCAGATCGTCCCGGTCGTCCAGGACACCTACAACCGCCGCGTCGCCCCGGTCGTCGACCGTTCGGTGAAGGCCGGCAAGCACGTCGTGGACGACAAGGTCGTCCCGATCGTCGGCGGTGTCGTGGGTACGGCACTGACCGCCTGGGACGTCGCGAACGCCAAGCGTCACGGCGTCGAGTACAAGGCGCGCAAGGCCGTCTCGCAGAAGAAGGGTCCTGGTCTCGGATCCGTCATCGCCATCGTCCTGGGTGCCGCAGCCGCGGTCGGCGTGCTCTACGCCGCCTGGCAGGCGCTGCGGGCCGACGATGAGCTGTGGGTGGCCGACGACCCGCTGTCGGCTCCCGACGCGTGACCACTCCCGACCCGCACGCGCGGGTGCGGGATGCGGCGGCCGCCCGTGGACTCGACATCGAGATCCGCGAGCGGCCGCAGGCGCGTAGCCTCGTCGAGGCCGCCGAGATCCTCGGCATCCCGCCGTCGGGCATCGTGAAGACCCTCGTGGTGAAACGCTCGGACGACACGTATCTGTTCGCTCTCGTCCCCGGCGGACGATCCATCTCCTGGCCCAAGCTGCGCGCCCTCGTGGGCGTCAACAAGCTGCGCCTCCCGGAGCCCGAGCTGGCCCTCGCGGCGACCGGCTACGAGCGCGGGACCATCGTGCCGATCGGCAGCACCACCGACTGGCCGGTCTACGCCGACGCATCGATCGTCGGTCAGCGGGTGGCGATGGGCGCCGGCACGCACGGCTACAGCCTCTTCGTCGACGCCGACGACCTCATCGCCGCGTACGACGCCACCGTCGCCGACATCTCGGTTCCCGACGAACGCTGACGGCTCGACTCCTAGAGGATGCCGGCCATCCGCAACGCGATGTCGACCAGGCGAACACGCTGCAAACCCGCGACCGCGGGGAGCGGGAACCATTCCGCGCGATCGGTGGATCCCTCCGTCTCCCAGCGGAGTTTCCCGCCGGATACCTCCGCCCGGTAGACGATGCGCAGGGTGTGCAGCGGATCCGACGACTTCTGCACGCGCCGCCCGGCGGGGATGACACGGGAATGGATACCGAGCAGCGACCCGACCCTCACCGTGTAGCCCGTCTCCTCGCGGATCTCCCGGCGCACGGCATCCTCGGGCGCCTCGCCCGGCTCCAGCCCACCGCCGGGGAGGGTCCAGGCCACTCGCCGGCCCTCGGTCCATCGCGCCAGGAGGAGGCGCCCACCCTCATCGGTGACGACCCCGTATGCGGCGACGCGCAGGTCCATGGAGACACCCTATCCGGGTATCGAGCCATCGCGCGCCGCGTGACGGGACCGGCGGATCGATCACGAATCGAGAAGCACGGGAGCGGTCGGCGTCCCTACGCTGGGACCATCATCGAGGCCGCACGAGAGGACCATCATGGCCGACACCGAGAAGAACTTCACCCCCGAGGAGCGCGAGGCCATGCAGGCCGCCGCGAAGGAGGCGCGCACCCGACGCTCCCGAGCCAAGAAGTCGCCCGAGGAACTGCGCGCCGCCGGCGAGGCCGATCTCAAGGAAGCCGTCGCGAAGCTCACCGACGAGGACAGGCGGCTCGCCGAGAAGCTTCACGCGCTGGTGTCCGAGGTGGCGCCGGAGCTCGTGCCCCGCACGTACTACGGCATGCCGGCGTGGGGCCGAGACGGCAAGGTGCTGTGCTTCTTCCAGCCGGCGAGCAAGTTCAAGGTCCGCTACGGAACCTTCGGCTTCGAGCCGATCTCCCACCTCGACGACGGCACCGTCTGGCCGACCGCGTACGCGGTGACCGCGCTCACGGAGAAGGATCTCGAGTTCCTCGCCGCGCGCATCCGCCAGGCGATCAGCTGATTCGCGGTGAAGGCCTGACGCAGCGGTGTCGCTCGCGTTAGCGTGGTGGCTGTGAGCACCCTCCCCTTCTCCGCCGCCGTCTACGCCCGCCGCCTGGAGCGCGCGCAGGACCTCGCGCATGCTGCCGGTTTCGACGCGATCGTCGTCGGCCCCGGCCCCGACCTCCAGTACCTCCTCGGCGTCGAGGGCGACACCATCGAGCGGCTGACCGCGCTGGTCCTTCCTCCCCGCGGCGCGGCTACGGTGGTCGTCCCACGCATGGAGCTCGCCAAGGTGCGCAGTACGGCCATCGGCGAGCTGGGACTGACGGTCGCCGACTGGGTGGACGGCGAGGACCCGTACGCCCTCGTGGCTGCGGCGACGGGTTCCGTCTCCCGCGTCGGCGTCTCGGATGCGCTTCCCGCGCTGCACGTCGTGCCGATCGGGGAGCGGCTGCAGGCGCGGCTCGAACTCGCCACGCCCGTCCTCCGGGAGGGTCGGATGATCAAGGATGACGAGGAGATCGCCGAGCTGCGTCGCGCCGGCGCGGCGATCGATGCCGTGCACCGCCGCGTACCCGCCTGGTTGCGCGCGGGGCGCACCGAGCGAGAGGTCGCCGCCGACATCGCCGCCGCGATCGTCGAGGAAGGCCATCGGACGGTCGAGTTCGTCATCGTCGGCTCTGGGCCCAACGGCGCGGATCCGCACCACGAGGTCTCCGACCGGGTCATCGAGGAGGGCGACGTGGTGGTCGTCGACATCGGCGGCGCCGTGCCGAGCGGTTACAACTCGGACAGCACGAGGACCTATGTCGTCGGAACGCCTGATCCGGATGCTGCGGACCGCATCGCCACCCTCGTCCGCGCGCAGCAGGCGGCGGTGGATGCGGTGCGCCCTGGAGTCACGGCGGCGGAGGTCGACGCGGCCGCCCGTTCGGTGCTCGCGGAGGCCGGGCTGGGGGAGGCGTTCCTGCACCGCACGGGTCACGGGATCGGCGTCTCGGTGCACGAGGAGCCCTACATCGCCCCCGGCAACGACCTCGTGATCCGAGAGGGCATGGCCTTCAGCATCGAGCCTGGCATCTACTTCCCGGGAGAGTGGGGCGCCCGCATCGAGGACATCGTGGTCGTGACGGCGGACGGAGTCGAACGCCTGAACACGGCACCGCACGGACTCACGGCAACCGACGGGTGAAGTGAGTCGGGGGGAGGATGGTGGAGCCTAGGAGATTCGAACTCCTGACATCCTGCTTGCAAAGCAGGCGCTCTACCAACTGAGCTAAGGCCCCGTGAGGGAATTCTTGAATTGAAAGGGTGGGGCTACCAGGACTTGAACCTGGGACCTCTTCATTATCAGTGAAGCGCTCTAACCGCCTGAGCTATAGCCCCGTCAACCTCCAGAACTTTACCGGAGTTTCGCCGAAAATCCGAATCGAGGGCGGGGGCCCCGCACCGGAGCCCCGCCCTCGCCCGGTTCATCGTCCGGGGTCGACGTTCACACTGCCGGCCGACACGGACACATCGATCGTGCGACGGGCGCTGGGCGACTCGTCGACACGGGCATCGAACGATCCCGCGTTGATGTCCTGCGTGATCCGGTACTCCACATCCGGAAGCGTCAGGTTCAGGGATCCGGCGCTCACATCGATGGTGGTCGCCGTCGGCGCGTCGCCGGTGAGTTCGACCGTCAGGTCGCCTGCGGCGATGCCGAGATCCGCCTGGTCGACGCCGTCGAGGAGGACGTCCGCCCGCCCCGCGTTCATCTGCACATCGACGGCCGAGGCCGCTCCGGAGACATCGAGGGATCCGGCGTTGATCTGCACCTCGAGGGTGCCGAACTCGCCGGAGACGTCGAGAGCGCCGGCATCGAGCGTGAGGCTCGCGTCGAGGCCCGAGCTGCTGAGCTCCTTCGGAAGGGTGAGCACGGCGCGCTCGTCGTCACCGAACCAGTTGCCGAACCACCAGCCGAAGGCGGGCCGAGGGCTCCGGACGACGAGCTCGTCCGCTTCGCGCTCGAACGTCCACGAACCTCGACCGTTGGTCACGGAGAGCTCCGCCGCGTCCACATCTCCGAAGTCGATGCGGACCATGCTCGCATCGGCGTCGAGATCGATCGCAGTGACGCCGTCGACGTCCACCGTCTGCACCGAATCCGGTCGGCTGGAGGACAGAAGGGTGCCGGTCGCCGCGACGGCCGCCGTGCCTCCGGCTCCGAGCAGGGCGATCCCACCGACCACGGCGGTGACGATCATGACGGCGGTCGCTCCGGATGAACGCCGCGGTCCGGGCGCGCTCGGCGACGGCGTGGGGGAAGCCGCGGACGGCGGCGGGGGAGTGATCGGGGTGTGCCCGCCCTGTGCTCCGGTGTTCTCGGTGGTCATCGTGAGACTCCTGTCTGGCCGTTCGACGGCGTCGTGCCGCCCGTGTTCTCGAGGTGGGCCAGCGCGGCGAGCACGCGGCGGTTGCCCGCCTCGTCCTGTTCGAAGCCCAGCTTCTGGAAGATGGAGGTGATGTGCTTCTCGACGCTCGCTCCCGAGAGGAAGAGGAGGGCAGCGATCGCCTGGTTCGACTTGCCCTCGGCGAGCAGCGCCAGCACGGTGCGCTCCCGCTCGGTGAGCCGCATCATGCGATCGTCGCGGTTCCGGCGGGTCAGGAGCTGGGCCACGACCTCCGGGTCCAGCACCGTGGCGCCGTCGGCGATCCGCTGCACCGAATCGATGAACTCCGCGACATCCGCCACCCGGTCCTTCAGGAGGTAGCCGAGCGGACCGCCCTGCGCGGCGATGAGATCGGACGCGTAGCGCTCCTCCACATACTGGGACAGCACGAGGATGGCGAGCGACGGATGCACCGCCCGCAGATCGAGCGCCGCGCGGATGCCCTCGTCCGTGAAGGTCGGCGGCAGCCGCACATCGAGGATGCAGAGGTCCGGCGTCGTCGACGTCACGGCCTCGCGGAGACCGGTCGTGTCGGTGAGGGCCGCGACCACCTCGTGGCCGGCGTCCTCGAGCAGACGCACGAGCCCCTCGCGCAGGAGGACGGAATCCTCGCAGATCAGGATGCGCATGGCACGTTCACCTCCAGGCTGGTCGGGCCGCCCTGCGGACTGTCGAGACGGAAGGTCCCGCCCGCGGCGAGGATCCGGTTCGCGATGCCGTCGAGGCCCCCGCCCGGGATGACCTGGGCGCCGCCCATGCCGTTGTCCTCGACCCGCGCCCAGAGGACGTTTCCCTCGCGGAGCCGGACGGTGACCCGCGCTTCGCTCGCTCGGGAGTGCTTCGCCGCGTTGGTCAGCGATTCGGCGATGGAGAAGTACACCGCCGCCTCCGCATCGCGTCCGGGCCGGCTTGCCCCGGCGCCGCCACTCTGGGTCCCTGAGCCGTACCCCTGGGTCCCTGCCCCGCCACCCTGGGTCCCTGAGCTTGTCGAAGGGTCCATCCGCACGTCCAACTGCACGGGGATGGGGGAGCGGCTGGCGAGCGCGGACAACGCGGCGTCGAGTCCGCGGTCGTCGAGCACGGAGGCGTGGATCCCGCGGGCGAGCTGCCGCAGTTCGGTGATGGCGGCCTTCGTCGACGTGTGGGCCTCGGAGATGAGCTCTTTCGCGGCGTCGGGGTCGGTGTCGATCTTCTGCTGGGCGAGCCCGAGGGTCATCCCGACGGAGACGAGCCGCGGCTGGACGCCGTCGTGCAGATCGCGCTCGATCCGCGTCCGTTCCACATCGGCCGCACGGACGGCACCCTCACGCTGGGCGGTGGATGCGCGGACACGCTCGGTGAGCTCGACCTCACGAGCCCGGGCGACGATCGCCAGCGCGAGTGTCCGGGCCAGGAGCGCGAGGCCGATGATCCCGGCGGCGGAGGCGAGTGCGCCGAGGATGCCGATCACGGGCGCCCAGGACACCGGGATCTGCCCGCCACCGAAGGGGCCGACGATGGTCTCGGCCGAGGTCAGCGGTGCGAAGGCGATGATCATCGACCAGAGGAGTGCCCAGAACAGTCGGAGCACCACGAAGCCGAGGACCGCGGTGATGGCGAAGTTCGCCACCGCACGCCACATCCGCCCATCGATCGCCTGCCTCCCGAGCGCGCGGAGCCAGCCGCCGAAGCCGGGACGGTCCCGCGGCTGGAGCCGCAGCGGGGCGTTCGGTACCCGGTACAGGGCGGCGACGCGAGCGATCTCGAACCAGCCGACGCCGAAGAGCACATATACGAGGCCCACGAGCACCACGATGCCGACGCCGAAGACGAAGAGGAGGCCGAGTCCGGTGCCGAGGAGCCCGCCGAGCATGCCGAAGATGGCGCCCCCGATCACCCCGACACCGGCGAGATGCAGGATCGTGAGCGGGATGCGCAACGGCGGCTTCACCGCTGGCGCGGTGCCCGGGGTCGCAGTCTGTGTGGTCATGCTTCCACGGTAGGGCCGCCGCCGGACCTCGCCCACCGAGTCAACCGGACACTCACGTTCGGGTTTTCCCTACCCCCACCCGCCGAGACCCCGCGCTATCGCCGAAACCCCGGCCTGCATCGGTGCGCAGGCCGGGGTTTCGGCGGAAAGACGGGGTCTCGGGGGCTCAGTTCGACATGAAGCCGACGAGCAACCCGCCCGTGACCTTGACGGCCAGGTTGTAGATGCCCGCGACGACGGCGCCGAGCACCGTGAACACGATGAGATTGAGGATGGCGACGACGGCCGCGAACGCCATGACCTGCGGCAGCCCCACGAGCTCGGACAGCGGGATCGCGCCGTCGGTGAAGCTGCGCACGAACTCGTCGGCCGTGGACATGATGCCGGTCGCCTGCAGCACGAGGAAGATCAGGAAGAACGACACCATCGTGACGACGGCCAGAGCAACCGCTCCCAGGAACGAGAGCTTCACCGCGGACCAGAAGTCGACGTAGACGAGCCGCAGCCGGACCTGCTTGCCGCCGGTCTTGCGTGTCGACTTCTTCGCCAGCTTGTCAGCCACTGTGCTCATGCGTCTGTATCCTCGGGTGTCTCAGTCGTCTGGGGGGCCTCGGCGTCGGCATCCGGCTCGGTCTCCTCTTCGGTGAGACCACGCTCGCCGTTCCGGGCGATGGCGAGGATGCGGTCGGCCTCCGTCGTGCGGGCGAACACCACTCCCATGGTGTCGCGACCCTTGGCGGGGACCTCGGCCACGGCAGAGCGTACCACCTTGCCGCTGGACAGAACCACCAAGACCTCGTCGTCCTCGGACACGATCAGACCACCCGCGAGAGTGCCCCGATCGTCGTTCAACTTGGCGACCTTGATGCCGTATCCGCCACGCCCCTGGACGCGGTATTCCTCGACGGCGGTGCGCTTCGCATAGCCCCCGTCGGTGACCACGAAGACGTACTTCCCGGGTGCGGCGACGGAGGCGGACAGCAGGCTGTCACCCTCACGGAACTTCATGCCCTTCACCCCGGCGGTGGCACGGCCCATGGGGCGCAACGCCTCGTCGGTCGCCTGGAATCGCACCGACATGCCCCGGCGGCTGATGAGCAGGATGTCGTCCTCGGCGTTGACGAGGAGGGCGCTGACCAGCTCGTCCTCGTCGTTCAGACGGATCGCGATCACGCCGCCCTGGCGGTTCGTGTCGTAGTTGTCCAGACGGGTCTTCTTGACCAGGCCCTCGCGCGTGGCGAGGACGAGGTAGTCCGCCACCGCGTAGTCGCGGATGTCGAGGACCTGCGCGATGCTCTCGTCCGGCTGCAGCGCGAGGAGGTTCGCGACATGGGTGCCCTTCGCGTCGCGCCCTGCTTCCGGCACCTCGTACGTCTTCGCGCGGTAGACCCGGCCCTTGTCGGTGAAGAACAGCAGCCAGTGATGCGTCGTCGTGACGAAGAAGTGCTCGACGATGTCGTCCGCGCGCAGCTGGGCGCCCTTGACACCCTTGCCGCCGCGGTGCTGCGAGCGGTAGTTGTCGCTGCGCGTGCGCTTGATGTAGCCCTCGCGCGTGACGGTGACGACCATCTCCTCCTCGGCGATGAGGTCTTCCATCGACACGTCGCCGTCGAAGCCGTGCAGGATGTGCGTCCGCCGCTCGTCGCCGAACCGCTCGACGATGCCCGTCAACTCCTCGCGGATGATCGAGCGCTGGCGGCCCTCGTCGGCCAGGATCGCCTTGTAGTCGGTGATCTGAGCCTCGAGCTCGTTGGCCTGATCGATGATCTTCTGACGCTCGAGAGCGGCGAGTCGACGCAGCTGCATCTGCAGGATCGCGTCGGCCTGGATCTCGTCGATGTCGAGGAGCTTCTGCAGTCCCTCGTTCGCATCCGCGGTGGTCTGCGAACGACGGATCAGGGCGATGACCTCGTCGAGCGCGTCGAGCGCCTTCAGGTAGCCGCGCAGGATGTGCATGCGCTTCTCGGCTTCGCGGAGGCGGAACTCCGTGCGTCGGACGATCACATCGATCTGGTGAGCGATCCAGTGCGAGATGAAGCCGTCGATCGCGAGCGTCCGGGGGACACCGTCGACGATCGCGAGCATGTTCGCGCCGAAGTTCTCCTGCAGCTGCGTGTGCTTGTACAGGTTGTTCAGCACGACCTTCGCGACCGCATCGCGCTTGAGCACCACGACCAGGCGCTGACCGGTGCGGTCCGACGACTCGTCACGGATGTCGGCGATGCCGGTGATCTTGCCGTCACGGGCGAGGTCGCCGATCTTCACCGCCACGTTGTCGGGGTTGACCTGGTAGGGCAGCTCGGTGATGACGAGGCAGGTGCGACCCTGGATCTCCTCCACGTTGACGACTGCGCGCATCGTGATCGAGCCGCGACCCGTGCGGTACGCCTCATGGATGCCCTTGGTGCCGAGGATCTGCGCGCCGGTCGGGAAGTCCGGGCCCGGAATGCGCTGGATCAGACCCTCGAGCAGTTCCTCGCGCGAGACCCCGGGGTTGTCGAGAGCCCAGAGCGCCGCGTCGGACACCTCGCGCAGATTGTGCGGCGGGATGTTGGTCGCCATCCCGACCGCGATGCCGACCGAGCCGTTGACGAGCAGGTTCGGGAAGCGGGCGGGCAGGACTGTGGGCTCCTGCGTCTGACCGTCGTAGTTGTCGGTGAAGTCGACGGTGTCTTCCTCGATGTCGCGCACCATCTCGAGCGCGAGCTGAGCCATCTTCGTCTCGGTGTATCGCGGGGCTGCGGCACCCATGTTGCCCGGGGAGCCGAAGTTCCCCTGGCCGAGGGCGAGCGGGTACCGGAGCGACCAGGGCTGCACCAGACGGACGAGGGCGTCGTAGATCGCCGAGTCGCCGTGCGGGTGGTACTGACCCATGACCTCGCCGACGACGCGGGCGCACTTGGAGAACGACTTGTCGGGGCGGAACCCACCGTCGTACATGCCGTAGATGACACGGCGGTGCACCGGCTTGAGGCCATCGCGGACGTCGGGGAGGGCGCGGCCGACGATGACCGCCATGGCGTAGTCGAGATAGCTGCGCTGCATCTCCGACTGCAGATCGACCTGGTCGATCTTGCCGTGCTCGTGACCCTCGGTGATGTCGGGGCGTTCTTCGTCAGTCATGTGTCTTTCCTGGTGGGCTGAGCTGGTCGGAGCAGCGGGTCCCGTTCGACGGACTCAGGGACCCCGCGGTGATCAGATGTCGAGGAACCGGACGTCCTTGGCGTTGCGCTGGATGAAGCTCCGACGCGATTCCACGTCCTCGCCCATCAGCACGCTGAAGATCTCGTCCGCGGCGGCGGCGTCCTCGATGGTCACCTGACGAAGCGTCCGGGTGGTGTGGTCCATCGTGGTCTCCCACAGTTCCTTGGCGTTCATCTCGCCGAGACCCTTGTAGCGCTGGATGCCCGCGTCCTTGGGGATGCGCTTGCCGTTCTCCAGGCCGTAGGCCAGCAGCGCATCGCGCTCGGCGTCGCTGAACACGTACTCGTGTGCCGCGTTCGACCACTTGAGGCGGTAGAGCGGCGGCATCGCGAGGTACACGAAGCCGGCCTCGATGAGTCCGCGCATGTAGCGGAACAGCAGGGTGAGCAGCAGGGTGGTGATGTGCTGACCGTCGACGTCGGCATCGGCCATCAGCACGATCTTGTGATACCGCGCCTTCTCGATGTCGAACTCCTCGCCGATGCCCGTGCCGAAGGCCTGGATCATCGCCTGGACTTCCTTGTTGCCGAGCGCCTTGTCGAGACGCGCGCGCTCGACGTTGAGGATCTTGCCGCGCAGCGCCAGGATCGCCTGCGTGTGCGGGTCCCGACCCTGCACGGCCGAACCGCCGGCCGAGTCGCCCTCCACGAGGAAGATCTCGCTGATCGACGGGTCCTTGCTCGTGCAGTCCTTGAGCTTGTCGGGCATCGCTGCGGATTCGAACACGCTCTTGCGACGCGCGGTCTCGCGTGCCTTGCGCGCGGCGAGGCGTGCCGTCGCCGCGTCGATGGCCTTGCGGATGACGTTCTTCGCCTGGTTCGGGTTGCGCTCGAACCAGTCGCCGAGCTGATCGCCGACGACCTTCTGCACGAAGGCCTTCGCCTCGGTGTTGCCGAGCTTCGTCTTGGTCTGACCCTCGAACTGGGGCTCGCCGAGCTTGATCGAGATGACGGCGGTCAGCCCCTCGCGCACGTCGTCTCCGGAGAGGTTGTCGTCCTTCTCCTTGAGGAGGTTGTTCGCACGGGCATAGCGGTTGACGAGCGTGGTGAGCGCCGCCCGGAAGCCCTCCTCGTGCGTGCCACCCTCGTGCGTGTTGATGGTGTTGGCGTAGGTGAACACGTTCTCCGTGTACGACGTCGTCCACTGCATCGCGACCTCGAGCGAGATCTTGCGCGCCGTGTCCTCGGACTCGAAGGCGATGATCTCCTCGTTGACGACCTCGGCGTGGCGCACCTTGTTCAGGTACTCGACGTAGTCGACGAGACCGCGCTCGTAGAAGAAGACGTCGCCCGGCTGCTTCGTGACCGCCTGGCCGTCTTCCTCGGTCTCGTACGCCGACTCCGGCCGCTCGTCGGACAGCTCGATGCGCAGTCCCTTGTTGAGGAACGCCATCTGCTGGAACCGGGTGCGGAGCGTGTCGTAGTCGAACTCGACGGTCTCCTGGAAGATCTCCGCGTCCGGCCAGAACGTGATGCTGGTCCCGGTCTCCTCGGTGGCCTCGCCCTTCTCGAGCTTCTGCTGCGGGACGCCACCGTCGGCGAAGCTGTGCCGCCAGACGAAGCCCTTCTGCTTGACCTCCACGTCGAAGCGGGTCGACAGGGCGTTCACCACCGAGGATCCGACGCCGTGCAGACCGCCGGAGACGGCGTAGGCGCCGCCACCGAACTTGCCGCCCGCGTGCAGGATCGTGAGCACGACCTCGACGGTCGACTTCGAGGGGTCAGACGAGTGCGGGTCGACGGGGATACCGCGACCGTTGTCGACCACGCGCACGCCGCCGTCGGCGAGGAGGGTGACGAAGATCGTGTCGGCATACCCGGCCAGCGCTTCGTCCACCGAGTTGTCGACGATCTCGTAGACGAGGTGGTGCAGTCCGCGGGGACCGGTCGAGCCGATGTACATGCCGGGTCGCTTGCGGACCGCTTCGAGTCCTTCGAGGATCTGGATCGAGTCGGCGCCGTACTCACCGGGCTGCTGCTTCTTCGGTGCGGGTGCCGCCGATCCTCCGGCCTGTGAGCCCGACGAAGCGTCGTTGTTCGGTTCCGTCTCGTCAGCAGGGGATTCAGGCGTCATCAGAGGGCATTCTCCAGATCGATATCTCGAACTCCCATTCTAGCCGGGTTTCGAGTCGAAATGCCGCTCAACGGCCGCGTGTGGCCCTCTGAGCGTTTCGGACCCCTTGCATGGTGCCCTACCCGTAGGTATCGCGCGGGCCCCGCCCTGGAACGGCTCTGGGACCCCATTTCCACGAGGGGACGTCCGGTCCGATGAAGCGGAGGTTCTCCACTCCCGCCTCCGGGTACCGTCGTCCGATCTCCGTGAGGATCGTCGCGCGCATGAACTGGAGGTTCTTCGCCCACGCGGTGGAATCGCACTTGACGGTGAGCAGTCCGCGCTCGAGAGACACCGGCTCCGAGTGCTTCGCGGTGTCCGCCCCCGCGAGGTCAGCCCACTGGCGGACGAGGTCCTCCCGGGCGAGCGTCGTCTCCCAGCCGGATTCACGGCTGAGCGTGTCGAGGACGGCGCCGAGGCTCCCCGGATCGCGGCCGGGGGTGAACGGCGCGTTGTCGTCGTCGACGGAGATCCGCCTTTTGCGCTTCCAGTTCTTGGCGCTCGGCTTGAGTCCCCGCAGTCGCAGGTAGGTGGAGACGGTCTCGGGAGCCTCCGCCGAGGCCGCGCTGTCGGTGACCACGTCAGTCATTCGGCGCACCGTCCTCTCCCTGCAGCCGGTCCCGCTCATCGGTGATGGTCCCCGCCGTGATGCGGACGACGTGAGCATGGAGCACGTCGGGGATATCCTCCTCCACCGCTGCCGTGACCACCACCTGCTCGTAGCCCGCGGTGAGTGCGGCGAGCCGCTGCCGCCGATCGGCGTCCAGCTCCGCGAAGACGTCGTCGAGGATCAGTACCGGGTCGCCGGCCGGGGACTCGCTGCGGAGCAGCTCGGCGGACGCTAGTCGCAGGGCGAGTGCGACCGACCAGGACTCGCCGTGGGAGGCGTACCCCTTCACCGGCAGGTCCCGGACCCGCAGCACCAGGTCGTCCCGATGGGGTCCGGTGAGGGTGAGGCCGCGGTCGAGTTCGTTCGAGCGTTTCGCCGCGAGAGAGGCGCGGAACATCTCGGCGATGCGACGGGCGTCCCCGCGCACGTCGTCGACGGGAGCGGCACCGTCCGCGTCATCGCGGTCGTCGTCATCCTCGGGATCGCTGCCGGCGACCGACAGCGCCCAGTCGAGCCGGGGACGGTGGTCCGCGCCGGCGATCGCCGCGTATGCATCGGCGACGGGCTGCTGCAGATCGGACGCCAGCCGCTGCCGTGCCGTGATGATCTCGGATCCGAGGGAGACGAGCTTGTCGTCCCAGACGTCGAGGGTGCTCAGCGCTTCACCGCGGATGCCCCGTGCCCGCGCCGACTTGAGCAGGGCGTTGCGCTGCTTGAGCACGCGGTCGTAGTCACCCAGCACGGCGGCGATTCGCGGGGTGCGCTGGATGAGGAGCTGGTCGGCGAACCGGCGGCGGGCCGAGGGGTCGCCCCGCACGATCTGGAGATCCTCCGGCGCGAACAGCACGACATGTGCGTAGCGGGGGAGCTCGTTCGTCTTCGACGGGGAGCCGTTGATCCGTGCCTTGTTCGACCCCTGGCGATTGAGCTGCACCTCGACGAGCACGCGTCGCTCACCGTGCGCGAGCCGGGCCCGGATGACGGCGAACTCCTGGCCGTCCCGCACCATCGGCGCGTCCGAGGACACCCGATGCGATCCCAGCGTCGCGAGGAACACCACCGCCTCCGCGAGGTTCGTCTTGCCCTGGCCGTTCCGCCCGACGAGGACGTTCGGCCCGCGGTGCAAGGCGAGTTCCGCGGTCGCGTAATTGCGGAAATCGACCAGGCTGAGATGCTCCACAATCACGGAGCCAGCCTACCTTCCGGGTCGGACACTCCCTCGGGGCCGGGGGTGCTCAGCGCAGGAGGAGGTTGGGCTGGAGGAGGTACTTGAACGAGTCCAGACCGGCCTGGTCGACCGACGTCTGACTGGTGATGAGGACCGGGCTCAGCTTGTTGGCGTTGTCGCTGGAGGTGAAGGTCACCCGCACGAACTCGCTCTTGACCGCACCGAGGGCTTCGATGAGGTACTGCGGGTTGAGACCCAGCGTCACCTCGTCGCCGCCGGAGAGGATCGCGTCGACCGACTCGGACGCGCGGGCGTGCTCGCTGCCCGATGCATCCATCGTGACGCTGTCGGTCGAGAACGTGAAACGCAGTGGCGCCGCGCGGTCGAGCACGAGGGAGACACGGCGGACGGCCTCGATGAGATCGGCCGTGTTGACGACGGCGTAGTGGTCGGTCTGCTCGGGGAAGAGGCGGCGGACCGGGGGGAAGTTGCCCTTGATGAGCAGCGACGTCACGGTCTTGTTGCCGGCGGTGAACGCGATGATCTCGCGATCCCCGGCACCCGAGAAGGCGATCTGGATCGTGCCGGCGTGTCCGAACGTCTTGCCGACCTCGACGAGGGTGCGGGCGGGAACGAGTGCGGTGGCCTCGACGGCCTCGCCGTCCCAGGGCACGTCGCGGAGCGAGACCCGGTAGCGGTCGGTGGCGACGAGGCTGAGCGTCTGTCCGGTGACCTCGAGCTGGACACCCGTCAGCACGGGAGTCACATCGTCACGGGACGCGGCGAAGCCGACCTGCGCGATCGCCGTGCCGAAATCGTCGGCCGGGACGACGCCGGAGGATCCGGACACCTCGGGAATGGACGGGTATTCCTCGACCGGCATGGCCGCGAGGGTGAAGCGAGCCGAGCCACAGGTCACGGCGATTCCGCCGTCATCCTCGACGGCGATCTCGATGGGAGCGTTCGGGAGGCGGCTCGCGATGTCGGAGAGCAGCCGCCCGTGGACGAGGATCGTGCCCGGTGTCTCGACCGTCGCCTCGATGGTCGTCCGTGCGGATGCTTCGTAGTCGAAGGCCGAGAGGGTGAGTCCGGAGCCGTCCGCCTCGATAAGGACACCGGCGAGGATCGGCTGTGGATTGCGCTGGGGCAGCAGCTTGACGACGAAGGACACAGCCTCGCTGAAGACATCGCGGTTGACCTGAAACCTCACGGGTGCTCCCTTGTCGTCGAACATGACGGGTCGTCGTCGGGTCCTGCCACTGCAGGGAATCCCATGCTAGCCCCACAGTCCTGCGGTTCCCTACGCCGGAGGACTTGTCATGCCGCCGCCGGTTCTCCCCACCGTCTGGTGATCGGATCGCACCCTGAACGACTTAACTCCTTAACGGTGTTAACACCTGTGGATACTGTGGATAAGTCGGTGGAAAGCAGGCGCGAGTAGGGAACTACACACGTGTCACTTGTGGAGACCCTGAGGAATCCGCGGGTGGACAGGGGTCGGTCGTCGTTTCGCCATCCCGGGGTTATCCACAGGTTTCCCCGATCGCCCCACATTCGAGACGGCGCGTTCCACGTTCATCCACAAGTTATCCACATGTGCATAGACGCATCTATCCGGCGGGTGCATGTCCCCGAAACGCCGAGAGGGACGCCGTCCCGTGTCGGATGCGGCGTCCCTCTCGTGGGTGCAGGTCGTCAGCGACGACCGAGCTGCGTGGTGATCTCGGTCACCTGGTTGTAGATCGAGCGACGCTCCTTCATGAGTTCGCTGATCTTCTTGTAGGCGTACATGACCGTCGTGTGGTCCCGGTTGCCGAAGAGCTGACCGATCTTCGGGAGGGAGAGGCTGGTGCGCTCACGGCAGAGGTACATGGCGATCTGCCGTGCGGTGGCGATCTGCTGCGAACGGCTGGAGCCGTAGAGGTCGTCGACGGTGAGCTTGAAGTACTGCGCGGTCGCGGTGATGATGTCGGTCGGCGAGATGATGTTGTCCTCGGCCGTGTCGATGATGTCCCGCAGCACGGTCTGAGCCAGGGAGATGTCGAGAGCAGAGCGGTTCAGGCTCGCGAACGCGGAGACGCGGATGAGTGCACCCTCCAGCTCGCGGATGTTCGAGGACACGACCGTGGCGATGTACTCGAGCACCTCGTCCGGGATGTGGAGGGCCTCGCTCTGCGCCTTCTTCCGCAGGATGGCGATACGGGTCTCGAGGTCGGGCGCCTGCACGTCGGTGATGAGGCCCCACTCGAACCGGCTGCGCATGCGGTCCTCGAAGCCGGTCAGGTGCTTCGGTGCGACATCGCTGGTGATGACGACCTGCTTGTTGTGGTCGTGCAGCGTGTTGAACGTGTGGAAGAACGCCTCCTGCGTCTCCGCCCGTCCTTGGAGGAACTGGATGTCGTCGATGAGGAGGATGTCCACGTCGCGGTACCGCGCTTGGAACGCGGCGCCGCGGTTGTTGGCGATGGAGTTGATGAAGTCGTTCGTGAACTCCTCGCTCGATACGTACCGCACCTTCACCCCGGCATAGAGGGACTGCGCGTAGTCACCGATGGCGTGGAGGAGGTGTGTCTTGCCCAGTCCGGAGTCGCCGTAGATGAAGAGCGGGTTGTAGGCCTTGGCCGGAGCTTCGGCCACGGCCACGGCGGCCGCGTGGGCGAACCGGTTGGACTGGCCGATCACGAAGTTGTCGAAGGTGTACTTCGGGTTGAGGCGGGACTCGTGGCGCAGCGCCGTCGGCTGCTCCATCGGCGACTCGGCGCGCACCGGCTCCTGGCGACCGAAGTCGGCGACCGCGATGGGGGCCGTGGGCTGGTCCGCGAGTTCGTGGTTCACGACCACCCGGTAGGACGTGACCTCTTCGCCGACGTGAGCGAGGGCCTCCATGATGGGCAGGCGGAGGCGCTTGTTGATCTGGGCGGCGGTGAGGTCGTTCGGCACCTCGAGGTACAGGGTCGCCGACATCACCCCGGCCGGCACCGCGAGGCTCAGAAAGCCCTGGAGCTGCGGCGTGACCCGATCGTCGGCTTCCAGCAGCTCCTGCACCGTGGTCCAGATCGGGACTTCGGGCTGGGCTGGTGAGGACATGGTGCTCCGGACGACGGATCGGGTCGGGGTCGACGTGCCGTTCCCCTGTGGATAACTTCGGATGCCACGGTAGTCACACCGGCTCGGAACGGCAACCTGCCCTTGAAAACACGCGGGCGTGTTGGATGTGGCGGATGCGTCCGGCTTGTGGATAATGGCTGTGCGGTACGCATGGGATGACAAGCGGTACAGGTCGCAGATTTGCCCTGTCCGCCGCCAAGACGTACCCTTAGTCGGTTGACTTATGCCTGTTTGGCAGTTCCCTATGTCTCCGGTCGAAGTGAATCCGGTGACAGCATTCCCGGAGTGATCTCATGAGCAAGCGCACCTTCCAGCCCAACAACCGTCGTCGCGCCAAGAAGCACGGCTTCCGTGCCCGCATGCGTACCCGCGCCGGCCGTGCCATCCTCTCGGCACGCCGCGCGAAGGGCCGTACCGAGCTCTCCGCGTAAGCAGCTGTGCTCGCCCGCCCGTTCCGTTTGACCCGCGGGAGCGACTACCGACTGGTCGTTCGACGCGGATCGCGTTGTGGCGGGGCCCGCGTCCTCACCTCCATGCTGGCGACGGGCGAGAGCAGGGCCGCCCGGTTCGGCTTCATCATCAGCAAGCAGGTGGGCACGGCCGTGGTGCGCAACACCGTCCGTCGGCGACTCAAAGCCGTCTGTGCGGAGGCGCTCCCGCGTGTTCCTCAGGGCACGGATGTCGTCATCCGTGCCCTTCCTGCGTCCGCGACCGCCTCCTACGCGGAGCTTCGCAGCGATGTGCATCGTTGCCTGGCGCGGCTCGCACCGGCCGAGGCCGCCTCATGACCGCGTTGCCGGCCTCGTCGGTGGGGACGGGGGAGATGCACGGGCGCGACGTGCTTCGCAGCATCCCGCTCCTGCCACGCAACGTCGTGCTCGCCTTCCTGGCGGGGTACCGCAGGGTGGTCTCGCCGATGTACGGGGACGTATGTGCGTACTACCCCTCCTGTTCCGCCTACGCTGTAGGTGCGGTGCAGCAGCACGGCGCCGTGCGGGGGGCTCTGCTCTCGGCGTGGCGCATCCTCCGCTGCAATCCCTGGTCTCGCGGAGGCGTCGACGACGTCACACCGCACCGACACTTCCGCTACGACCTGACCGCACACGGTTTCGTCGTCCCCTCCCGAAAGGACTGATCGGTGGGTCTTGACCTTCTGTTCGCCAGTGCCACCCCCAGCCCGGAGCCGGCATCCGGCGGATTCGACCTGCTCGGCACGATCCTGTGGCCGCTGAAGTGGGTCGTCGAGCTCATCCTCGTCGCCTGGCATTGGCTGCTGACCGCCGTCGGTCTTCCTGCGGCCTCGGGCATCACCTGGGTCCTCTCGATCGTCGGCCTCGTGATCGTGGTCCGTGCAGCGCTCATCCCGCTGTTCGTGAAGCAGATCAAGAGCCAGCGCAAGATGATGGAAATCGCTCCTGAACTGCGGAAAGTTCAGGAGAAGTACCGCGGCAAGAAGGATCAGCTCTCTCGTGAGGCGATGAGCCGCGAGACGATGGCGCTGTACAAGAAGCACGGCACGACGCCGATGTCGAGCTGTCTGCCGTTGCTCGTGCAGATGCCGATCTTCTTCTCGCTCTACAGCGTGCTGAGCGACGTCAGCAAGCACGCCCGCGACAACGTCGGTGGCGTCGGCCTGCTGAGCCCGGAGCTCACGAAGGAGTTCTACGACGCGAAGCTCTTCGGCGTCGCTTCGCTGCACGAGACGCTGGGCAACGCCATCGATGCCCAGAACGTCACGGCGATCATCATCCTCGTCACCCTGGTCGTCCTGATGATCGCGTCGCAGTTCTTCACCCAGCTGCAGATCATCTCGAAGAACCTCTCGCCGGAGGCCAAGACCGGCCAGGCGTACCAGATGCAGAAGATCATGCTCTACGTGCTGCCGCTGGGCTTCATCTTCTCCGGTGTCTTCTTCCCGCTCGGTGTCGTCGTGTACTGGTTCATCTCGAACCTCTGGACCATGGGCCAGCAGTTCCTCGTCATCCGTGAGATGCCCACCCCGGGCTCGGAGGCGGCGAAGGCGCGCGAAGAGCGTCTGGCGCGTAAGGGCAAGGCCATCGATTCCTCGGGCAAGGTCGTGCCGATGTCGGTGTACGAGGCAGAGCAGCAGCGTCTGCTGGAGCAGGCCGAGAAGGCGAAGGCTGAGGCACCGAAGCGACAGCAGCCGGTCGGCAAGAAGCGCGCGAAGAAGAAGGGGAACGCGTCATGAGTGAGGTCGTGACCGGGAGCACCGAGCCCACTGTGGCGCAGCTCGAGAACGAAGGCGATGTCGCCGCGGATTACCTCGAGGAGCTGCTCGACATCGCCGACATCGACGGCGACCTGAACCTCGATGTCCGGCAGGGGCGTGCCTACGTCTCGGTCGAGGCCGAGGATGACGGCCTCGCGCTGCTCTCCGCTCCGGACACAGTGCAGGCGCTGCAGGAGCTCACACGTCTCGCCGTGCAGAACAAGACCGGCTCGTTCTCGCGTCTCATCCTCGACATCGGAGGATCCCGCGACACGCGCCGCCGGCAGCTCGTGACCCTGGTCGAGGCGGCGGCCGCCAAGCTCGATGAGGGCTCGTCGCAGGCGTCGCTGCCGGCGATGTCGAGCTACGAGCGCAAGCTGGTCCACGACATCGCTGCCGAGCGAGGGCTCGTCTCCGAGTCGTACGGCGAGGGCGCGGACCGTCACACGGTCCTGCGTCGTCACTGACGTACCGAAGGCGAGTACGGGCGGGTGTCTGAGACGAACGATTCCGGCGAGAAGACCGTCGAGCAGGAGCCGGCTGTCGCTGCCGATCTTTTCGGAGACCGCCTGGAGATGGCTCGGCGGTTCACGGACTCCCTCGCCCGTGAGGGGGAGGAGCGGGGTCTGATCGGGCCGCTCGAACTGCCCCGCCTGTGGACCCGTCACATCCTGAACAGCGCGATCGCCGCACCGCTCTTCCATGGTTCCGTGGCGGACATCGGGTCTGGTGCCGGGCTGCCCGGTCTGGTGCTCGCCATCGCCCGCCCCGATGTGTCGTGGACACTGGTCGAGCCGATGGAGCGTCGGATCAACTGGTTGACGGAGCAGGTGAACGATCTCGAGCTCTCGAACGTCACCATCCTCCGTGCGCGTGCGGAGGACGTCCGTGCGAAGGGTGCCTTCGACGTCGTCACGGCTCGCGCGGTGAGCGCGCTGCGTACCTTGATTCCACTGACGGCTCCGCTGGTGCGCGATGGTGGTGAACTCGCCCTCTTGAAGGGCATGAACGCCGCGAACGAGATCGAGGCGGCGCGGAAGCAGATCGCGAAGTTCACACTCTCCGACGTTCGCGTCGAGGTTCTGGGCGAGGGACTGCTTCCCGAGACGACCCGGGTCGTCCGTGCCCACGTGCGCTGAGGACATTGTCGTTTCACGTGAAACTCTGCCGTCAGAGTGGCCTTCTTTGGTGGGCACTACCTCTTGATCGGCTGATCCGAAAAGGTCGTGTCGGCTCACGCATGAGGTTCGCCCGGACAGGCCATGTTTCACGTGAAACAACAACGAGTCTCGGTGCAGTGCGGTAGGACGCTACTCACGGCTCCGAAGGCGCTGAGTCGGGAATCGCGTTCACTGGGTGCTTCAGCGACGCCAGTGTCCTGGTTGCCAGTTACGGTGAACCTGAATCGGCGATCGACCTCTGTCTGACACGGTTGTCGGGAGCGCTGGGTTCGGGGGCGTAGAGCTTCTTCCATCGCGGGACCATCTTCGCTGAGGCGGTCAGGGGCGAGTATCACGACTCCGAGGCCGGCCTCGGAGGAGGGAATCGGTGGGCGCCGCCACACAACTCCTTGGCATCGGCGCTGTGGACGGGCGTACTCATCAGCGTCCCCGGGTCTTTCTGGAAAGCGCGTGTGGAGACCGGTGGGGCATCCACTGATCGAGCCAAGGAGCGTGGGGCGCTGCCCCGGGCGGTCCGTAGGTCAACAGTGATGTTCTCCTGCGAGGTCATCGGACGTACTGCTCGTTGAGTGCCCTTCTGCTCGACACTGGCACCTGCCCGTGCTGTGGGTCAGCGAGCGGGGTGTGCTGTCTTCACGGCGCGGCGTGGTGGGCTGCGGATCGCAGAACCTCCCGTGAGGCAGACGCAGGAGGTGGGATCGTGGTCGGCGTGGCCACATCAGACACACAACCGTTTCACGTGAAACGTCGCGCGATTCGCTTCGACGAGTTATCGCACGCGCCTACGTCGTCCGCTGACGATCTCCGACCGTTTGCCATGGCGCATTCGGTAGTGGAGGAGGTATCCCTCAGTCGCAGCGATCTTGAATGAGTGTTTCACGTGAAACAGTCGGTTCTCAGTGTGGCTCCCACGGTGCCTGAGTGCCCGTCCTTGCGCTGAGGGGCACCGATCCTCAGCGCGTGCGCAGAGTGTGGTGACGGTGAGCGCGGCACGGGGCGAACGTGTCATCGGTCGTCGGGGGGAGCCCTCGTCAGAGTCGACTGGGTCGTACCGCTGGCTCCTGCAGGTCGCTGCGGCAGTGGAGGTCCCCCGCGGGGGCGTCGACAGGCAAGAAGGTCATCCGCTCGGCGAAGCTACCGCAGGGGGTGCCTCGGTGCCTCGTTTCCTCTGCCGTCTGAAACGGACATGGTGCCACCAGTCCTGTCAGTGACGTTCGGGGTGTGCCTCGAAGCCTGGACTGGAGCCGGCGGGTGGCTTTCTCTTGGGAGAGTGTGATGGTGTCGCCGGGTTCTGCGGCGGGGGGCGGCGCGATACTTCGTCCCGTGCTTGGTTCAATGACGACTCGGGGCAACGGGGCCGGGCCCTGGCGTTCGCTGGTGTGCCGACGTGTAAAGGCACCCGGTGTGTGGCCTTCTTCGGAGGTGGCCTCTGAACCTTTCTGCGGCGCCATCGGATCCCTCGTGCTCGTCTCGAGTGCCGTCGGGGGGGAGACGCGGTGTAACCGGTGCTGGCCTGGCATTCGATACTGTGTGTCCATGTGTGGAGGGGCCCGGTGAGTGCCTTGACGCGGGAGTGGGCTTTGGCGCCTTCGGCCGCTGCGGCAGTGGCGCTCATGCCTCGTCTCGTGTTTTGTCCGGGGGAAGACTCCGGACAACCGGGGCTGGCCTTGATGCTCAACGGTGTCCCTCGATGAGTGGGCGGGGCCCGGTGATCGGCCTTCCCGTGGAGGAGCGGGCAACGGTGTGACCGGGCGCCGCTGTGGCAGACGTGCCGTGGAGCCTCCTCTCTATAGCGGTCCGCGGCGGACCTGCTGCGACGAGCTCTGATCTTCGCTATGGACGGTGTGCACAGGAAGGGGAGGGGGAGCTGTGTGCGGCGTTTGCGCGAAAGTCGGGCGTGAACGTGCCCAGCCGCCGCCGGGGGCTATCGCTGGCGTGACGCAGATGGCTCTTGAGCGACGGTCGTTCCACACACTTCGAGTACGCATGCCGAGCGGTGTGCGTGGATGGGCGACGCCACGTCGTTCGATGGGCATCGCCGTGAAGGGAAATCCTCCGCGCCAGAACTGCTCCCAGGTGTGCTCCGTCGTCGTGGGGCGACCCGAGCAGCGGCTGGGAACACGTGCTGCTGTGCGTGCCCGAGATGGTGAACGGATGTGAACAGGTCAGGAGGGTTGCGTTTCACGTGAAACAGACCGCGATCGGGCGGCGGATTCACGGGAGACGAGCCGTCGCAAAGGGCGAAGGGACGGGCCACATTGGGGGTCGGTGCCCCCATGCGGCGCGATCCTTCGTCCACCTGCCGGCTCGGACGCTGGAGGAGGCAGCGGTGTGATGCTCCGCGAGTTGTGCGGGCAGGCAGGTCACGGAGGGGCCAGAACGACGCGACGCGCCTGTCGCGCTGTCATACGGAGCACGGGGCGCGAGCGGACCGGATCGGTGCCGCGCGACGCTGGCGTCCTCCCGGCGGAGGGTGCACGCGTGAAGGATCCGCGTGCTCTGCGGGGGAGGTGCCCGGCAGAGCGATGGCTCGCGGGTGTAGGCCGGGGGTTATCCAGAAGGACGCGGTCGCGAATTCGCCTGACCGCGGCAGGCACCCCGCGTGGGAAGCTGCGACAGGGTACCCGAGTGAGGTGGGGAGGCTGAGGTTTGCGAGCGCGGGACTGGGCCTCGAGAAATGTGGCGTCGAACCGGACGACGCGGAGAAGCTACGCCGGACCGCCAGGCGCTCTCATCGAGGAGGGGCACGAGGTCGGCTCGCGAGCACGCTTCGGTGGAGCGGTAGGGACCCCAGTCGCGTGATTCAGACATCCGTCTCAGCAGGGGACCCCGGTGTCAGCGCTGGGGGCGTCCCTTCGCCTTTCGTCGATGGAGTTGCGCGAAGCAACCGGTGACGAAAGCCGCGTTCAGCGGGCCGTGCTGAAGCCGTCGTTTCACGTGAAACGAACCTCACCGGAGCTGACTGTCCGCGTGTATGCGGAAGTGCGCGGACGGGAAGCATCTCTGCCGCCCGGTCGTGCCTGTGATCCGACGTCGGTCGCTGCGATTAGAGTGGAACGCGGCCCCGAAAGGAGTGGATGTTTCACGTGAAACAGTCCGAGAAGGCATCGTCGAACGAATCGTTCGGGATGGACACCCCCCTCGCGCGAGAAATCGCGGATCTCTCTGTTCGTCGCCGCGCGCTCGAAGCAGTCACCGTGGAGTTCGGGGGAGACACGCGAATCCTGACGGTGTCGAACCAGAAGGGTGGCGTGGGTAAGACCACGAGCGCCGTCAACATCGCTTCGGCATTGGCTGGTCTGGGTGCGAAGGTGCTCGTCATCGACCTGGACCCTCAGGGGAACGCCTCCACGGCGCTCGGGGTGCCACACAATGCCGACACACCGAGCGTCTATGACGTCCTCATCGACGAGTTCCCGCTCGCGGAGATCGTGCAGCCCAGTCCGGAGAGCCCCAATCTCTTCTGTGCGCCGAGCACCATCCACCTCGCGGGTGCCGAGATCGAACTCGTCGCACAGGTCGCCCGGGAGCACCGACTTCGCCGTGCTCTGGAGGACTACCTCGTCGACAACCCTGTCGACTTCGTCATCATCGATTGCCCCCCATCGCTCGGACTCCTCACGATCAACGCGTTCACCGCGGCGAACGAGGTCTTCATCCCGATCCAGTGCGAGTACTACGCCCTGGAAGGCCTGAGCCAGCTGCTCGGCAGCATTCAGATGATCCAGAAGCACCTCAATCCGAGCCTCCATCTCTCGACGATCCTCCTGACGATGTTCGACGGGCGGACGCGTCTGGCGCAGCAGGTTGCGGAGGAAGTGCGCTCGCACTTCCCGTCACAGGTGTTGGACACCGTGATTCCGCGGTCCGTACGCGTATCGGAAGCCCCCAGTTTCGGCCAGACGGTCATCGCATACGACGGTCAGTCCGCCGGAGCGATCGCCTACCGTGAGGCCGCCGTCGAGATCGCGTCGCGACAGACGCAGAGCAAGGAGAAATAATGGCGAAGCGCACTGGACTCGGCCGCGGCATCGGCGCCCTCATCCCGACGGCGGACCAGGCCGAACGTCCTGTCGACGTGTTCTTCCCGGGCGCGAAGATCGCTCCGGCACCCGAGCCTCCCTCCGCGAACGCCGACGCGGCACCCGAGGCTGAGCTTGAGGCGGTGCCCGGGATCCACCTGATCCAGGTCGACCCGCAGGCGATCGTCCCCAACCCCCGCCAGCCGCGCACGCACTTCAACCCGGAGGACCTCGCGGAGCTCGTGCACAGCGTCCGCGAGTTCGGCGTGCTGCAGCCGGTGGTGGTCCGGAAGAACAGCGACGGCGAGTACGAACTCATCATGGGGGAGCGGCGCACGCGGGCTGCCCGCGAGGCCGGACTCGAGTCGATCCCGGCCATCGTCCGGGATACCGCCGATGAGGACCTGCTGCGGGACGCGCTCCTGGAGAACCTCCACCGCTCGGAGCTGAACCCGTTGGAAGAGGCATCGGCCTACCAGCAGCTCCTCGACGATTTCGGCATCACGCAGGAGGAGCTCGCGACGCGCATCGGTCGTTCCCGTCCGCAGATCAGCAACACCATCCGCCTGCTCAAGCTTCCTGTCCCCGTGCAGCAGCGGGTGGCCGCTGGTGTCCTGACCGCGGGACACGCGCGCGCGATCCTGAGCGTGGACTCGCCGGAGGCCATGCAGCGCCTGGCGGACAAGGTCGTCAACGAGGACCTCTCCGTCCGTGCCACGGAAGAGGCGGCCAAGTCGCAGCCCTCCGCAGGGAAGACTCCCAAGCCCACGCCAGGGGCACGGCGGGCGTACCTGGATGAGGTCGCCGGCAAGCTGGGGGACCGGCTCAACACCCGCGTCCGGATCGCACTGGGAGCTCGGAAAGGCCAGGTCACGATCGATTTCGCATCGATCCAGGACCTGAACCGCATTCTCGAGGAGCTCGGCGAAGAAGGATACGGCTCCGCGCGCTGACCCCGCCCCCGGTCGGGGGTGACATAGACTCGCGTCATCTTGTCGATGCGAGGGGGATGTCATGTCCAGACCAGCTGATCCAGCGAGTATCAAGCGTCGCGTGATCGCCGTCAGTATTGCGGCGGCTCTGGGCGGATTCCTCTTCGGATTCGACACCGCGGTGATCAACGGTGCTGTCGACGCCCTGGCGGGAGATGTCTCAGGGTTCGACCTCGGCACGGGTCTCAAGGGCTTCGCTGTCTCCTCCGCCCTGATCGGCTGCGCGGTCGGCGCCTGGTTCGCCGGCCCGGTGTCGAACAAGTTCGGACGCATCCCGGTGATGGTTGTCGCCGCGGCGATGTTCTTCGTCTCGGCGATCGGCTCCGGACTCGCGTTCAGCGTCGTCGATCTCATCGTCTGGCGTGTGATCGGCGGCCTCGGCGTCGGCGCGGCTTCGGTGATCGCCCCCGCCTACATCGCGGAGGTGTCTCCCGCGGCGATCCGCGGTCGTCTGGGCTCGTTGCAGCAGCTCGCCATCGTCCTCGGCATCTTCGCCGCCCTGCTGTCGGACGCCCTGCTCGCCGGCATCGCGGGGGAGGCCGACCAGCCGCTCTGGGGCCTGACCGCCTGGCGATGGATGTTCATGGTCGCGGCCATCCCCGCGCTCGTCTACGGGTTGATGTCGCTCCGGCTGCCGGAATCCCCGCGCTACCTGGTGCGCAAGGGCGAAGTGAAGCGTGCCGCGGAAGTGCTCCAGACCGTCACGGGGACGATCGATACCGAGGCGAAGATCAAGGAGATCACGGGCACGATCGACACGGAGCGCTCCGAGTCGCTGCGAGACCTGCGAGGCAGCCGTCTGGGCCTCAAGCCGATCGTCTGGGTCGGCATCCTGCTGTCGGTGTTCCAGCAGTTCGTCGGCATCAACGTGATCTTCTACTACTCCACGACACTGTGGCAGTCGGTCGGATTCGACGAGTCCAGCGCTCTCCTGACCTCCGTCATCACCTCTGTGACCAACATCGTCGTCACGATCGTCGCGATCCTGCTCGTCGACCGGATCGGTCGCCGGATCATGCTGCTCGTCGGCTCCGTCGGCATGACGGTGACCCTCGGACTCATGGCGCTCGCCTTCTCGTTCGGCACGCTGGATGCCTCGGGCACCGCGACGCTTCCCGACCCGTGGGCGACCGTCGCCCTCGTCTGCGCCAACGGCTTCGTGGTGTTCTTCGGGGCGAGCTGGGGACCGCTCGTGTGGGTCCTCCTGGGCGAGATCTTCCCGAACTCGATCCGTGCCGGTGCCCTGGCCGTGGCCGCCGCGGCGCAGTGGGTGGCGAACTTCTTCATCTCGACGACGTTCCCGGCGTTCGCCGAGATCGGCCTCACCTTCGCGTACGGCTTCTACGCGTTCTTCGCGCTGCTGTCGTTCTTCTTCGTGTTCTTCAAGGTGCCGGAGACCAAGGGCCGCGAGCTCGAGGACATGAGCGAGGATGCGAAGGTGGAGCGCCGACCCCGTCGCGCACGCGCGTAGGCTGGAGGGATGACCGAGTCCGTCCCCCGTCGCGCCAGCCTGGAAGTGCTGCGCGCCGAGGCCTCGGACGAACTCGCCGTCCTCGTCCAGGAGCGCCTGCTCGGCGGTGAGGACCCCTGGGAGTTCATGGAGGAGCTGCCCAGTGTCGACGAACTCGTCGTCTACCTGCTGCGCGCCGACAACATCGCCGCGAACGACGGGGTACGTCCCAACGCCGCGCGGCATTACCGGGTGCTGCGTCAGATCGCCCTGGAGTACCCGGAGCTCACGCCGGCCGTCTGGGGACTCCTGGACGAGAAGCAGCGCCATCGTCGCTGGGACCCTCGCATCGCCGACGCCTCCTGACGACCGATGCTCCTCGTTCCCTACGACCCGTCGTGGCCGCAGCGATTCGAGGAGTTCGCGGCATCGATCCGCGCTGCCGGGGCGGACGGCTGGATCGTCGAGCACATCGGATCGACGGCCATTCCCGGGATGAGCGCGAAACCGATCATCGACCTGGCGGTGCGGGTGCAGACAGGAGAAGAGTTCGCCGCGTACCGGTCCGCGTTGGAGGCGGTGGGATGGCGCACCGGCAGCGGAATCCGCACTCATCCGGTGATGATCATGGAGGCGGCCGGGGAGCGCCTCGCCATCGCACACTTCTTCACGGCAGCCGAATGGGATGCCGTGCCTCAGCGCCTGCTGCGGGACTGGTTGTGCGCGCACCCGGACGATGCGGAGCGATACGAACGCGTCAAGCACGACGCAGCGCGGGAGGCGGAGGAGCGGAACTCCTTCTACAACGCAGCGAAGACCGCTGTCATCCAGGAGATCGTCGACAGGGCGCGGGCAGCACGCGGGCTCGAGCCGGTGGAC
>NZ_JAMBDU010000003.1:0-195456 GCF_025143875.1 Microbacterium meiriae
GGGGGGGGGGGGGGGGCCCCCCCCCCCGCCGCGGGGGGGGGGGGGGGGGGGGGGGGGGGGGGGGGCCCCCCCCCGCGAGGTTCGAGGATTCTGTCGTCTGGCTCATGGGGGATTCCCGAACCTCTCCGTTCCGCGGGTCAGCCCGCGTCCACCTGGTCCTGGATCTGCTTCAGCACATCGGCCGCCGGCTGGTCCTGGATCTGTCCGAACAGCGACTTGAAGGCGCCGTCCGCGGCCGACCACTTCGGGTTGGTCGACGGGTAGAACTGCGCGTCGGGCAGCACGTCGAGGAACGGCTTGAGGGCCTCCTCGCCGGACAGCTCCTCGGCGCCGGACTTCGTGACGGGGAGGAAGCCCTCCGCCTGCACCCACGGCACGTAGACCTCGGGCGAGTAGAAGTAGTCGAGGAACTTCGTGATCGCCTCCTGCTTGTCGCCGTCGTTCTCGAACGCCATCAGCTGGTCCATGACGCCGAGGGTGAACGGCGAGCCGTCCTTCGTCGGGATCGGGACGATGGAGTAGTCGAGCTCCGGGTTGTTCTCGGCGATCTGACCGACCGTCGGCGGCAGGCCGACCTGCATGCCGATCTTGCCCTGGATGAAGATGTCCATCAGCGGGGAGCGCTGCGTGGAGCCGGGGTCGGCCTGGGTCGCCCCGGCGTCGATCATCTTCTTGATCTGCTCGGCGCCGACCAGGTTCTCCGGGGTGTCGATGGTGATTTCCGACGCGTCGCCGAAGGATCCGCCGCCGCCCCAGAGCCACACGGCGGCCTCGGCCTGTGCCTCCTCCGAGCCGAGCGGCATGCCGTAGCCCGCGACACCGCCGCCGAGCCCGGACACCTTGGTCGCCGCGTCGAGCAGGGAGTCCCAGTCGGTCGGCGCCTCGACGCCCGCCTGGGAGAGGAGGTCGTTGTTGACGAACAGGGCGCGCGCGGAGGCGATCATCGGCAGGGCGTAGGCGGTGCCGTCGACCTCGGCGTTGGCGAGGAAGGAGTTCTGGAAGTCGGAGTAGACGTCGTCGGACACGACCTCCTCGACGGGGTAGAGCAGCTCGTCCTCGACGAAACCCGCGAAGGGACCGCCGTTGTAGATGTCGGGCGCCTCGCCGGCCTGGACCTTCGTGGAGATGACCTTCTCGAGGTTGTCCCACGACTGCACCTCGAGGTTGACCTTGATGTCGGGGTTCTTCTCGGTGAACCCGTCGATGACGTCTTCCCAGAGTCCCTTCGTGGCGTCGGAGTAGCTGGGGACGAGCAGGTCGAGCGTACTGGCGTCGTCGCCGCCACCGCTGTCTCCTCCCGATCCACCGAAACCGCAGGATGCGAGCGACAGCGTGGCGACGGCCGCGACCGCTGCGGCCCCGTATCGCCGTGACTTGTTCATGGGCATTGCATTCCTCACTGTGGGTGCTGCTCCAGCGGGCGGGATCCGCTCTCCGGAGAGGGGGGTGGTGCACAGTCGCAGAACACTCCACGCGACGGTGCGTGATGATCGCGCCGCCTGCGCGGTCGTGATCGTCCGAGCGGGGGCTCGGGGGAACTCGTCCTGATTATTTGTCAGGCAAACAAACAAATCAAGATGTTGCTCTCCTGGGACGAAATACTATGATCGGATAACGCCCGAAACAATCACAAGTACGCAACATCTCGTCCGAAAGGCCTCTTCATGACCGCTTCGCTGCCCGGCGCACACATGCGCGCAGAGCTCCGCTCCCAGCCGGAGATGTGGGCCACCGCCGCCGAACTCACCGCCGAGCAGGCTCTGCTGCCGGCCCGGGGTGCACGGGTCGCGGTCGTCGGCTGCGGCACGTCGTGGTTCATGGCGCAGTCCTACGCCGCGCTGCGCGAGTCGTCCGGCCACGGCGAGACCGACGCGTTCGCGGCCTCCGAGGCCTTCGTCGACCGCGGCTACGACGCCGTCGTCGCCCTCACCCGCTCCGGCACCACCACCGAGGTGCTGGAGCTCGTCGACCGCATCAAGGGGCGCACCCGCACGATCGGCGTGATCGGCGACCCCGACTCCCCGCTCGTCTCCCTCGTCGACGATGCCGTGCTGCTGCCGTTCGCCGACGAACAGTCGGTGGTGCAAACGCGCTTCGCCACGACCGCGCTCGCCCTCTTCCGGGCGTCGCTGGGTGAGGACCTCTCCGGAGCCATCGCCGACGCGTCGGCCGTGCTCGCCGAAGACGGGGACGACATCGAGCTGCGCGATGCCGAGCAGTACACGTTCCTCGGTCGGGGCTGGACGATCGGCCTGGCCCACGAGGCCGCCCTGAAGCTGCGCGAGTCGTCGCAGTCGTGGACCGAGGCGTATCCGTCGATGGACTACCGTCACGGTCCGATCGCCATCGCCGCCCCGGGCCGGGTGACGTGGCAGTTCGGAGAGGCACCGGAAGGACTGGCCGCGGAGGTGCGCGCCACGGGCGCCCGTTTCGAGCACCGCGCGATCGACCCGCTCGCCGATCTCGTGCGCCTGCACCGGACAGCCCTCGACCGTGCCGTGGCCCGCGGGCTCGACCCCGACCAGCCGCGCAACCTCACGCGATCCGTCATCCTGGATGCATGACGCCAGCGATCCCCGGAGCCGAGCGATGACCCCGAACGACGCCGCGGACGCGATCCCCGACGTCGCGAGGGACGAGGCCGGCGAGAAGCTCGCCGCGGTGCGCACGCTCGGCGCCGGGTCGCCCGTCCTGGCCTTCGACGTCGGAGGGACGGACATCAAGTCGGCGCTGTTCGATGCGGACGGGCGGGCGCTCGGTCTCCGCCGCACGCCCACCCCCACGGCCGACGGCGACCGCACCCCCGCGCTGCTCGACCGGCTGCAGGTGCTCGCCGCGCAGCTCCGCGATGAGCATCCCGACGTGACGCCGCGCGCCGCCGGGCTCGTGGTGCCGGGGATCGTCGACGCGGCCGCCGGGATCGGAGTGTTCGCGAGCAACATGGGCTGGCGGGACGCACCGCTGCGCGCGCTCGCCGCCGAGCGTCTCGGCCTCCCCGTCGCGTTCGACCACGACGTGCGCGCCGCGAGTTGGGCCGAGCACGAGCTGGGCGGCGCGCGGGCCTACGACGACGCGGTGATCCTCGTGATCGGCACCGGGATCGCGGGGGCCCTGCTCGTCGGCGGCCACCCCTACACGGCCGGAGGCTACGCCGGCGAGATCGGTCACTCCCCGATCGCCGACGGACCGGTGTGCCCGTGCGGTGCCCGTGGCTGTCTGGAGGCCGTGGCCTCGGCGGGCGCCATCGCGCGCCGCTACCGGGAGGCCACGGGGACGACCCCGGACGGTGCCAAGGACGTCATCGCCCGCGCGGCCGCCGGGGATCGGGTCGCCGCGGAAATCTGGGACTCGGCGCTGGACGCACTCACCCTGTCGCTCGCGCAGCTGACCGCCGTGGTCGCCCCCGAGGCCGTGGTGATCGGCGGCGGACTGTCGCGGGCGGGCGGCGCGCTCTTCGACGAGCTGCGGACCCGTCTCGCCGCCCGCCTCAGCTTCCACCGCCTCCCCGCGCTCGTCCCCGCCGAGCTGTCCGGCAACGCGGGACTGATCGGCGCCGCCCTCCGTGCCAGGGAGCTCGCATGATCCTCACCGTCACCCCGAACCCGGCCCTGGACCTCACCTGGCGGGTCGATCGCCTCGTCGCAGGCGGGACGCACCGTGCCGAGACCGGGGCGTCCCGCGCCGGCGGCAAGGGCCTCAACGTCGCCAGGGTCGCGCACGCCGAGGGGGCGTCCGTCCTCGCGCTGACCACGGCCGGCGGTCCGGTCGGCGCGGAGTTCGCCGCGGAGCTCACGGCCAGCGGCGTGCCCCATGTGCTCGTGCCCGTCGCGGCCGACACCCGTCGCAGCATCGCCCTCGTCGACGAGGCCGCGGGCGACACCACGATCGTCAACGAACGAGGGGTGAACCCCACCGATGCCGAGTGGGGCGGGCTTCTCGCGGAGATCGTCGACCGGCTTCCCGGCGCCGGGGTCCTCGTCGTCTCCGGGAGCCTCCCCCCGGGAGCGCCGGAATCGCTCGTGCCGATGCTCGTCGCGGTGGGCGCCGACGCCCGGGTCCCGGTGATCGTGGACATCTCGGGCCCGGCCCTCCTGCGCGCCGCCGACGCCGGAGCCACCGTGCTCAAACCCAATGCCGCGGAGCTCGCCGAAGCCACCGGCATCGACGACCCCGTCGAGGGGGCCCGGTCGCTGCTGGCCCGGGGCGCCGAGCTCGTGCTCCTGTCGCTCGGGGCCGACGGCATGCTCGCGGTGACCGCGACCGATCTCCTGCACGCCCGACTCGACGAGCCGCTCTCCGGCAACCCGACCGGTGCGGGAGACGCCGCGGTCGCGGCCTGCGCCGTGCTCTCCGCGGAGGGCGAGCGTGATCCCGAGGTCATCCTCCGCCGCGCGACCGCGTGGTCGGCGGCCGCCGTGCTCATGCCGCTCGCCGGCGACATCTCTCCCCGCTGGCGCGCGCTCGAGGAGCAGCTCCGCGTGTCCCGCCCCGACCCCGCCTCCTTCCGGAAGGACCCTTCGTGACCCTCGTCTCCGCCCGGGAGCTCGTCTCCGCAGCTGCCACCGCCGGCACCGGCATCGGTGCCTTCAACGTCATCCACCTGGAGACCGCGGAGGGCCTCGTGCGGGCCTCCGCACTCGCACAGCTCCCCGTGATCCTGCAGATCTCGCAGAACTGCGCCGACTATCACGGCGGTCTGGAGCCGATCGCCCTCGCGACGCTCGCCGCGGCAGGACGCGCGGAGACCCCGGTGGCGGTGCACCTCGACCACGCGGAGCGACCGGAGCTCGTCGACGAGGCGGTGGCCCTCGGCTTCGGCTCGGTCATGTTCGACGGCGGCGCGCTGCCCTACGACGAGAACGTGGCGGTGACCGCCGAGGTCGCCGCCCGGGCGCGCGCGGCAGGGGTCTACGTGGAGGGCGAGCTCGGCGAGGTGGGCGGGAAGGACGGCGCCCATGCCCCCGGCGTGCGCACCGATCCGGTCGAGGCGCGGGCGTTCGTCGCCGCGACCGGGGTGGACGCGCTCGCCGTGGCCGTGGGGTCGTCGCACGCCATGACCGACCGCACCGCCTCCCTCGACCTCGACCTCATCGCCCGCCTGCGGGCGGCCCTCCGCGGTGCCGCCTCCGACGGGACCGACGTGCCTCTCGTGCTGCACGGCTCCTCCGGGGTTGCCGACGCCGTGATCGCCGACGCCGTGCGCGCCGGGATGACGAAGGTCAACGTCTCCACCCACCTCAACGGCTTCTTCACGCGCGCGGTCCGCGAGGTGCTCGCCGCCGACGAGCGTCTCGTCGACTCCCGCAAGTACCTCGCTCCCGCCCGCGCCGCCCTCGCGGACGAAGCCGCCCGGATGCTGCGACTGTTCGCCCTGCTGCCGTCGCAGAATCCCGCTCCGGTCGCAGAGGTTCCCGGCAGCGCTGCGACCTCGACGCGAAACGACGACCGGTGAAGCGGGCGGCCCGACTGCACGCGATCCTCGACCTCCTCGCGGCGGACGGGGAGGTGACGGTGGAGGAGCTGGTGGAGCGGTTCGGAGCCTCTCCGGCCACCACCCGCCGCGACCTCGACTCCCTCGCCGAGCAGCGGCTGCTCACCCGCACGCACGGCGGGGCTGTCGCCCAGACCGTCGCCTACGAACTGCCCCTCCGCTACAAGAGCCATCTCCGCACGCACGAGAAGGAGAGCATCGCACAGACCGCGGCGGCGCTCGTCACCCCCGGTATGGTGGTCGGCCTCTCCGGCGGCACGACGACCACGGCCATCGCGGCCGCGCTCGCCGCCCGCGAGGACCTGGCAGCGGAGGGCGGGATCACGGTGGTCACGAACGCCGTGAACATCGCCGCTCAGCTCGCCACCCGGCCGGAGATCAAGGTGGTCGTCACGGGCGGTGTCATCCACTCGCGCACGTACGAGCTCGTGGGCCCGTTCGTCGAGCAGCTGCTCCGCGGGGTGCGGCTGGACCTCGCCTTCATCGGTGTGAACGGGATGGACGCGGCAGCCGGGGCGACCACGCAGGACGAGCGCGAGGCGGCGGTGAACCGGATGATGGCGGAGCGTGCGCGGCGCGCCGTCGTCGTGACCGACGGCAGCAAGCTCGGGGTCGAGGCGTTCTCCACGGTCGGCGGGCCGGAGCTCTTCGCCACCGTCATCACGGATCGAGGAGCCGACGGCGCCGCGGTCGATGCGCTGCGCGCCGCGGGGTACAGCGTCCTCCTCGCCTGAGGCGCTCCGGCCGCCCGCGGACACCCCGAGGGCCTCGGCGTCCCCAGATCGCCGAGGCCCTGCGAGAGCGTCGCGGCTGCATACCGCGACGCTCCCGAGCAGATGGTGTCCGTCTCGTCTTCCCGCTCCCCAGCGGCGTTTCCCCAGAACCGACGGCGCCTCCCTCGGGCCTCTCCCTTCGAGGCCTGTCGCTCGACACCTTCCGAAGAACAGGAGAGGGTGGGTGCGATTCTGATACCTCGGTCCGGCAAAAAAGTCAGAATCCGTTGCCGTGACACTGGAATGGGGCGGAAACCCCCGTCGTCAGCGCGGCGCTCGCCAGGGCGTCGGCGGGAGAAGCACCGGTCGAGAGGCCGTCGTGGACCGCGGTGAGGAGCTCGCAGGCGTCGTCGTCCGGCACCGTGACCGGGGCCGCGATGACCGAGTCCGCGCCCGCGTGCAGCCAGACCCGCGTCATGCCCAGGGCCTCCTCTCCCCAGCGCACGGAGGAGCGCCCCAGCTCGCACGCCGAGAGGATCACGGTCCGCGGCACCCGGGGGATGAGGTCGACGTCGTAGCCGAAGAGCACCCCGTCGGCGAGCTCGAAGCCGGAGAACAGAGGATTGTCGACCGCATGGCGTCCGTGCGCGGCGATGTGGAGCACATCGACGGAACCGGCCAGTGCCGTGGCGGCGGTCACGGTCGCCTCGGTGCCCTGCAGCAGGCGGGTCGCCCCCCGCGTCGTCCATGAATCCGCCGCGCGCCGGACCTCTTCCGCCGCCCGCGGTACCCGTGGTCCCGCCGCGAAGCCCACGCTCGGGGTCGAGGCGGCGGCCGTCGTGCCGTGAAACCAGCGCGAGACCGAGGTCGCGAGGGTGAACGGCACGCCGTGCATGCCGGGGAGCATGGCCCACGGCACCCCGCCGAGGATTCCGGGAACGGTGACGACGAACCGCTCGGCGCCCGCGGCGGCCCGGCGCATCGGCCCGAGCAGCTCGTCGTCCAGGACTGCGAGGCGTGCCGTCAGAGCGCGCGCGGTCACCGGCCCCATCGCGCCGCCCCGCGTGAGCGCGGCCATGTCGAGGTCGGCGCGCAGGCCGTCGAGAGCGGTCCGTACCCGCGACCACGACAGGTCGACGACGGTCGCGCCGGCCGGCCGCACCACCACCCCGTGCAGGCCGGTGCCGGTGTAGACGTAGGCCAGCACCGCCGTATCGGACGGCAGGAGCGCGGAGGTCTCGGCGAGCGTCCGGCGCTCCCTCGTCGCTCCCGAGCCGGTGGCGGACCACTGCCGCTCCCGCACCCGGTCGCGGAGCGCGCGGACGGTGGGGTCGGTCGTCCAGTCCGCCCCCGCGAGGTCGGCGCGCAGCATCCGCAGTTCTGCGAGGTCGGCGGCGAGGGCGTCGTCGTGCGGGGGGCGGACGGGGGCGACCTGTTGGCTGAGGTGCCGGGCGCGCTCGGACCACTCGAAGAGCGTCGCAGGGTCGCGGCGGCGGACGGCGGCGGCGAGCCCGGTGAACACGAGGTCGCTGGCGTGCATGGCGACGGAGGCCTGCAGGTCGAGGGCGCCGAACGACCGCTGCCACGCCGACAGCAGGTCGAGCCCGGCGGCCGCGGCGCGCAGCGCCTCCCCGTCACGGCCGCGTCCGGCGGCGCGGGCCGCGCGGACCTCCTGCGCACGGAGCCGCAGCGGCGTCGGGGCCGAAGCGGGGACGCGGGGGAGGCGGCCGGTGCCGTCGCGGCGGGCGCTCAGCCGCAGGGCCGTGGCTTCGGTGCGGAAGCCGCTCCGGTCGAGCTCCTGCGCCACGCGTTCCCACGCGTCGGCATCGAGGGGGCGGTCGGGCCGGATCCGCTGCCGCGCCTCCAGCTGCACCGCGGCGGCTCTGGCCGCCCAGCCGCTGCTGCCGAGGGCGGTGAAGCGTCGGGCGGCGGTGCGGGCGGCGCGCTCGGCCGCCCGAGGGTCGTGCCGGACGAGCGAGCGGGCGAGGTGGAACTCGGCCTCACCACGGGCCTGCCGCATCCGCTGCGCACCGAACTGCACGGCCACGCGGCCGAGCAGCGCCTCCGCCTCGGTCGTCAGGCCCGCGTCGCGGAGCACCTCGGCGCGGTCGAGGTCGCTGATGGCGGTGGCCAGGGCGCTGGTGGCCGCGAACGTCGGCCGGGACGCGGCCATCAGGCGCAGCGCCGACACGAGGTCACCGCCGAGCAGCGCGGCATAGCCGAGGTTGTGCGTGGCCTCGGCGAGGGAGTCCCGTTCGTCGTGCGCCTCGTAGATCCCGATCGCACGTCGGAGGTCGGCCATGCAGGTGTCCAGCTGATGGCGTTGCATCCGCACCACCGACCGGTTCATCAGACAGTTCGCGAGGGCCGGCGTCTCGGCACCGGCAGCGTTGAGTGCGTCGATCGCGGCGGTCAGGCTCGCCTCGGCCTCCTCCATCCGTCCGCCGTGCATGAGGAGGGCGCCGAGCTGCCCGCCGAGGAGGGCGACCGTCTCGGCCTGCAGTCCGTCCCTGGCCAGGGCCTCCCGGCACAGCGCCTCCGCCGCCGCGGGCTCACCGGTCTGCGCGAGCACATACGCCGTCGTGCCGTCGATCCGCGCGCGGAGGTCGACGTCGTCCGTGCGGGCGGCGGCTTTCTCCAGCTCCCGCCGGGCACGGGTGAACTGCCGGGCGTTGGCCGCCTCGACGCCGCGTCGGTGCAGCGCGCTCGCGGACAGGGGCATCCGTCCAGGATGCCGTGCCGGGGTGGTCGTGCGGAAGGGTGAGAGGCGTCAGGACCTCTCGTGCGGCGTCGGCAGCGAGGTCAGGACGGCGGCGACGGCCTTCGCGGCGACGGCGGGCTTCACGCCCTGGGCGGGGACGGCGCCGAGCTGGGCGGCGACCCGTCCGGCGATGTACGGAGCCGCGAAGGAGGTGCCGCTCCACACCGCGAAGCCGCCTCGGTAGTCGTCCGGGTCGAGCGTCTCGCGCGGCAGCCCGTCGACGTCTGCGCGGGTCGCGGCCTGCGCGCCGCCGACGAAGGCCGGCGAGGTGCTGACCACCGCGGCGCCCGGGGCGTACACCTGCACCCACGGGCCGACGTTCGAGAACAGGGCCACGGAGTGCGCCGATGGGTTCAGGGCGCCGACGGAGACGTGCGGAGCCCCGTGGTCGGACCGCAGCCCGTTGTCGGCGCCGGGCCACGGCCACAGCGACGCGGGGAAGGAGGGGCGGTCGATCGCGTCGTTGCCGGCCGAGCAGACGACCACGCAGCCGAGTTCCCTGGCCTTCGCGAGCAGCTCGTACAGCGTCGTGCTGAAGAGCCCGTCGGTCGGGGTCTCGTGGTAGTAGCTGAGGGAGAGGTTCAGCACGTCGATCGGGAAGCCCGTCGTCGGATCCTCCCGATGCCGCCGGAGCAGCTCCACGACCTGCGCCACGGTCTCGAGGAGCGTGCTCTCGTCCACCACCCCGAGCGCGCCGGCGACACGGATCGACAGGATGTCGGCGTCCGGAGCGGCCTGACGCACGAGGCCCGCGATGAAGGTGCCGTGCCCGGCCACCGCGTCGATCTCGCCGTCGAGCTGCCCGTAGAGGTCGGGGTAGCGCTCCGGGTCGGCGTCGTCCGTGAAGCCCACGGGGACGCCGTCGAGCTCCACGTGCCGGGTGACGATGTCGGACGGCAGCCAGGCGTGCTCCCCGCACCCGGTGTCGAGGATCGCCACGACCGGCCGTCGTCCGCGCTTCGGAGCGGCGGCGCGGGCCGGGGCGGGACCGAGCCAGGTGACCGGCTGCCGCGCCCCGCGTCCGGGCTCCAGGTAGTCGTCGCTACCGCCTCCGCCGGGTGCCGCACCGCGGACGGGGTTCGTCCGGGTGAACGGGTTCGTCCGCGTGAACGGGTTCGTGCGGGTGAACGGGTTGAGCCCGACCGGATCGATCGAGAGCACGTGCTCGAGGCTGGTCCGCGGCATCGTCGAGCGCGACAGACGACGCGCGCGTTGCAGCACCCGCCAGGCATCGGGTGCCACGGGGGACTCGCCCCTGGTCGGCTCATCCGGCGTGGTCAAGCGCGCCCGCAGGAACCCCGCGACACCCGGCACGAGCTCGCCGTTCCCGATCTCCCGCTCCGGCGACTCCAGCTCCAGCCGCCAGCCGAAGGAGTCGGCGGCATCCCTCAGGGCGCGCAGCTCGCGGTCGTACGCCTCCTGCTCGTCGAGGGCACGCGTGATCAGCAGGCGCTCCGGCAGGTACGCGGTGGGGAACGCTCGGATCCCGTCCACCGGTTCGGTGCTGGGGTCGAGGGCGGTCCCGCGGCGGATCGATCCCTCCGCGCGGTCCTGCCAGGTCCATCCCTGGGGCTGCTCCATCGGTCATCCTCTCCGTGGGCATCGACGGCGACGGCGCCGGCGATGCGGGGTCACAACTCGAACTGCGGGGTCTCCAGGGTGCGGGTCTCGTCGCCGACCGTCGCGGTCAGGCGCACGCGGCTGAGCCCCGACGGCACCTCGTCGAACACGAATCGGCCGGTCTCCGCCGGGGTCGTGCGGCGCCCGCGCTCGCCCTGCAGCAACACGATCTCCGCAGCGGCGGTGTCCACCCAGCCGTCGATCCTTCGTCGTCCGGACGCGGTCGTCGTGACGTGGAGGAGGATGCTCGTGCTGCCGTCGCTGAACTGGAGGGTGAGGGCGTCGGTCTCGCCGCGGACCGTGCCGAGCTGGCCCTCCACGAGGGTGAGCAGCGCGTACTCGCGGTTGAGGCCATCCGCCGCGACCGCGGCGACCATCCGGTCGATCAGCCCGGCAGGGACCGGATCGACCTCTCCCCAGAGGCTGCGCAGGCGGGCGAAGAGCCGGGCGTCGTCCTCATCGCTCATGATCGTCCCTCCGTCCGACGGGCCGGGGCGTCGAGGAGGTCGCGGAGCTTCGCGAGGCAGCGGCTGCGGGTCGGCCCGATGCTGCCGACCGGCATGGACAGGTCGCGGGCGAGGCGCGCGTAGTCAGGGCGGTCCTCGAAGGCGATCACCCGGAGGAGACGCTGGCAGCGCTCGGCGAGGCGGCGGACCGCGGCCCAGAGCCGTCGGTTCTCGTCGTCCAGCGTGGCGTGCTCCTCGGCGGACGCCTGCTCCGGAAGGAGGGCGTCCAGGTCGTCGGATTCCGCGGTGTCGACGCGACCGTTCGCCTTGCCGACCTTCCAGGCCTCGCGGCGGGCGGTGGTCGTGAGCCACGCGGAGACGGCCCGCGGGTCGGCGATGGCACCGTGGCCGCGCACGAGCTGGAGCCAGGTCGTCTGCACGACGTCTTCCGCGAGGGTGCGTTCGAGGCCGTAGGCGCGCACGACGTGCCACAGCACCGGCGTCATCAGCCGCACCAGGTCGTCCATCGAGCGGCCGTCGCCATCGCGCCACGCATCGAACAGGTCCGCGGCACGTTCCCAGCGTGCGCGCCCGTCGTCGGATGCCGGATCGAAGGCGGCGCCGGGGGCACCGTCGATCATGAAGCCCATTGTGATCACACCTACCAGGAGCACGGCAAGGGCTCGGTGATACATGTCGCGGTCCAAGAATTCCGACGCCCGAATCCGTGGGGCGACGACACCCTCGATAGCGTGGAGGGGTGATCGCTCTCGTCGTCGTGCTGTTCCTCAATGCCGGCTTCAACGTGCTCGTCTGGCCGCGGTTCTACAAGCGGGTCGCGAACGATCCGCGCGCCAGGGACGAGAACGGCAAGGCCACCCCGTTCCTCCGCGTGCACGTCATCCTCATCGCGATCGCGCTGGTGCTCGCCGTGGCCTCCGCGGCGGCGGGTATCACTGTGCTGGCGGTCGCGCCCTAGCGCGGAGCCTCAGTCCGCCTCGTACTGGGCGGCGTGCGCGGCCCACCGAGACTCGACGGGGAGGCTGCGGAGGGCGCGATTCCCGATCGCGAGGGCGGCGGCCAGCACGCACAGGGCTGCGCAGATCAGGATGGTGCCCTGGCGTCCCGCCCACGCGAGGCCGAAGCCGGCGATGAGGGGGGCGAGCGGCATGGCTCCCATCGCAAGCACGCCGATGGCGCTGTTCGCGCGCCCCAGCAGTCGGGAGGGCGTGGCCACCATGAAGTAGCCCATCATCCCCGCGTTCAGGGCGGGGAGAAGGAGCACCGAGGCACCGAGGACGACCGCGACGGCCCACGGCGCGGACACGAACGACAGCACCACGGCGCAGAGGGCGACGACCGTGAGTCCGCCGATCGTCAGCACCCCCGCCGGGATCCGGGGCACGAGGAACGGGGCGACGACCGCGCCGACGAGCATCACGGCGCCGATCGCCGCGCTGACCGTGCCGATGAGCAGTTCGGAGTGCCCCGCCTGCTGCAGGGCGTAGACGACGGTGGTGATCGCGGCGTTGAAGCCGAGGTTGATGACCGTCATGATGAGCATGACGCCGCCGAGGTCGGGGCGGGACAGCAGCCAGCCGAATCCCTCCCGGAACTCCCGCCAGGCGTTCGGGCGGGTGGTGGGCGCGTCGAGGTCCGCGTCCTCCTCGGCACCGGTGTCGGCGATGCCCGCTCGCCTGGTCTGACGGCCGAGCAACCCGGCGGTCACGGCCGCGACGAGGTGGCAGAGGGTCATGACGGCACCGACGAGCCAGCCGCCCACGCCGAGCAACAGCCCGCCCAGAGGCCCGCCCGCCAGCTGGAGGGCGGCGTCGCGCCCCTGGTTCGCGGCCTGCGCCCGCCCCATCGCGTCATCCGGGACGATCTCCTTCAATGCGCTCTCGCCGGCGACGTCGAAGAGGCCGCTCCGTGCGGCCAACAGCACGTCGATCACGAGGAGGGTCGCGAAGGTGAGAGCGCCGCCGAGAGCGAGGAGCGTGAAGGCTCCGGCCAGCACGATCCCCAGGATCGAGCCGACGAGCATGAGCACGATGCGCCGGTGCCGGTCCGCCAGGATGCCGCCGACCAGCGTGAGCAGCAGGCGGGCCACCATGCCCGCACCTGCGATGACGCCGGCCTGCGCGGGGTCGTTCGTGATGATCAGCGCGAGCAGCGGCACGGCGAATCCGAACAGGGCAGACGCCAGGCCTTTGCTCGTGTCGCTGATGAGCCAGGTGAGGTAACGCGTGTTCCGCGACAGGCGGTGGGGGGTGGGCGTCATCGTCATGGCTCGACGATAGTTGCGCAAGACTAATTGCGCAACTATTCGTGCGGAATTGCGTGACTAGGATCGGGGAATGGCCGACGACGCGGAAACGACCTCCCGGGAGGACGCCGCCTTCATGACGTCGGCCATGCTCAAGGCCTACTCGCACCCGTTGCGCCGACAGATCCTCCGCCTGATCGCCCGGCGGGGATTCCTGCGCGCGGCGGACATCGCGGGCGAGCTCGATGTGCCCGCCAACAGCGCCAGCTTCCACCTGCGAGTGCTCGCCGAGGCGGGGCTCATCGAGGAGGCGCCGGAGCAGGCCAGGGACCGCCGCGACCGCGTGTGGACGGGCCGCAAAGGGGCCCTCAACGTCGGCGGTCCGGAGAACCCCGTGCCCGACGAGGCGCTCGGCGGGGCCGTCGTGGCGGCGCTCGCGGAAGACCACCAGGACCTCGTGCGGCGGGTGATGGCCTGGACGCCGGAGTACGTCTCCGGGCGCACGGCCGAGGTGCACGCGTCATTCGTGCAGCGCACCATCCGCCTCACGGAGGCCGAGTTCGACGACGTGATGCACAACATCAACGACGTGCTCTCCGCCGCCGACGCCGCGCACGACGACACCGACCCGACCGGCCGTTACTGGCAGATGGACATCGTCGTCGCCGACGACACCATCTGAGTCACTCGTCGTCGTCGTCGGGGCGCTCGCCGCTGAGGATGAGGATGCGGCGGAGGTGCATCGCCGTCAGCACGCCCGGTCCCATCGAACTGCGGACGTCGAACGTGCGGTCGTCGACGCGCTCCAGCAGGAGCCGGATCGCCCGCGCCGCCTCGCCGCGACGGCGGTGCGCCGCGCTCGAGGCGGGGTCGTCCTCGGCGATGACGTCGGCGACGGCGTGGCAGGCCGCGGACAACGGCTCGGGCAGCGCGGGGTCGAGGGGCATGCCGGCGGGGCGCTCCCAGATCGTGTCGGCCGTCGCGTCGGCGATGTCGCGGATGAGGTGCGCGATCCGGTCCAGGGTGGAGAGCTGCTCGTGGATGTGGGCGGTTCCCGCGTGCCGACGGCGCGCTCGGGGGTTGTAGCGCACGCTCTCGTCGGCTTCGGCCAGGGCCGCACGGAGGTCGGCAGTGGTCTCGGCGAGCGCGGCGGCATCGTCCGCCCACTGCGCGGTCTCCGGCGGCCAGGATTCGGAGACCGCGGAGCCGATGTCGTGCAGGTGTCCCGCGAGCTGTCGGCGGAACTCGTCCACCCGCGCCTCTGCCGACCCGATGAGCGGTGCGGGCGCGAAGAGAAGGTTCACCACCAGGCCGATCACGACTCCGACCCCCATCTGGGCCAGGTAGCCGACGGAGTAGTCGTCCGCGTTCTGACCGCCGATGATGAGCACGAACAGCGCCGCCATCGGGACGTACTCCTTGCCGACGCCGAACCAGCCGGTGCCGGACACGAGGACGCCGAGCCCGACGACGAGGGGGATCGTCCACCACGTCGGTCCGACGGTGAGCACGATCACCGCGGCCAGACCGATACCGGTGGCCAGGCCGAACAGGGTCTGCAGGCTCGACCGCATGGACCCCATGAGCGTCGGATACATGCTCACGAGCGCGCCGAGGGGTGCGTAGTACGGGTACTCGTCGGTGACTCCCGGCATGTGCGGCGCGATGGTCCACGCGAGCCCCACGGCGAGCGCCGTCTTGACGACGAGGAGCAGGCGGGCGGGTCGGACCGCCTCGCGAATGGTGCGGGCGAGGTACGAGCGGCGCTCGCGGACGCGCAGGCGGGAAAGGTCAGGCGTCACGTCATCCTCTCCTCGCGGCGGTCGGGTGGTCCTCTCTGGCGAGGATAGGGCCGAGGGCCGCCTGCGGCCACCGGGTTGCCCCGGCTCGGGCCGCCGGGTAGAGGCGGTAGGACGCGGATGCCGCGACCGCGCGGGGTGCGCAGCCGCGGCATCCGCGGATTCGGATCCTTGCGTCAGGGCGTGGCCCGACGGAACGCGAGGAACGAGATGACGCTGAGGACGGCCACGACCACGAGCCCCCAGAGCGCGAGGCCCACGGCGCCGAGGTCGAGGATGCCGAGCCACACGTCGCCCCACAGCTCGAGCCGTGTCACCAGGTACACGACCCCCACGAGGAGGAGCGCCAGGGCGACGCCGACGATGGTGAGGACCATCGGACCCCAGCTCTTGTAGATGGTCGCGCCGGTGAACCCGACCACGAAGAAGAACAGGGCGAGGGTGAAGTAGACGACGAAGGCGCCGAGCGGGCCGGCCTCCCACAGCCACGGCAGGTGGAACACCCAGCCGTTCACGCCGTAGCCGTTGGTGGCGAGCTCGATCGCACCGCCCAGGAGGAACAGCACCCCGAGCAGTGCGCTCCCGAGGATCGCGGTCAGCAGCGTCCCGATGAAGAACTCGCGCCGGGTGACGCTCATGGCCTGCGAGAACGGGAAGGTCAGCGTCATGGCCGACAGGCCGATCGCGAAGAAGTACCACAGCGGCGCCTGGCCGCCTCCGCCGTACTTGGGGGCATCGCCCGGGATCATCGCGTAGATGAGGACCGAGATCACGACGGCGGAGCCGAGGATGATCAGCGGGACCCAGACGAAGGTCTGCCGGTTGATGAGCTGCAGTCGGATGACGTTGAGTGTGCGTCGCATCAGCGGACTCCTTCCGTGGTGGCATCGGCTCTCGTGGCGCCGCGGCTCTCGGCCTTCTGGGTGAGGCGGACGATGAGCTGCTGCAGCGAGACGGGGGCGAGGTCGAGACCCGCGGCCCGCACGTCGGCGCGGTCGTCGGCGGTGAGGGTGCCGAGCACGGTGACCGAGGCGACGCGGCCGAGCTCATCCCGGTGCAGCACCTCGCGGCCGGCGGTCCAGGCGTCGACCTTGGTGGCGTCGCCGACGACGGTCACGGCGCGGTCGCGGACGGCATCGGTGTCCTCGTTCAGGAGGATCTGGCCGTTGTCGATCACGATGACCTTCTCGATGAGGTTCGCGACCTCGTCGATCAGGTGCGAGGAGAGGATGATCGTGCGCGGGTGCTCCGCGTAGTCCTCCACGAGCCGGTCGTAGAAGATCTGCCGGGCGACGGCGTCGAGCCCCAGGTAGGGCTCGTCGAAGAACGTGATCTCGGCGCGGGAGGCCAGGCCGATGATGACGCCGACCGCGGAGAGCTGCCCGCGGGAGAGCTTCTTGATGGTCTGCTTCATCGGCAGCTGGAACTCCGCGATGAGCTCGTCCGCGAGGTCCTGGTCCCAGTGCGGGAAGAACAGGCGCGCGGCGGCGAACGCGTGCCGCGGGGTCGCGTCGTCCGGGTACTTCTGGCTCTCCCGGACGAAGCAGATCCGGCCGAGCACGTGGGCGTTCTCGTACGGGTGCTCGCCGAACACCTTCACAGTGCCGGAGGACTCGAAGTTCTGCGCCGTGAGGATCGACATGAGTGTCGTCTTCCCGGCACCGTTGCGGCCGAGGAGCCCGTAGATCGAGCCTCCCTCGAGCGAGAGCGACACGTTGTCGAGCGCCCTCTTCTCCTTGTAGCGCTTGGTGAGGTTCTGCACCTCGATGACGGCGGTCATGCGGGGTTCTTCCCTTCTGGGGTGGGGGCGGATGCGGCGCGCTGCCGGAGCAGGTCCGCGAGGTCTTCCGCGCCGAGACCCAGCGTGCGGGCCTCCGCGAGGAGCGGGTCGATGTAGCGGTCGGCGAAGGCCGCGCGGCGCTCGCCGAGGAGCAGTTCCCTGGCGCCTTCCGAGACGAACATGCCGATGCCTCGGCGCTTGTGGAGCACTCCCTTGTCGGTGAGCATGGCGACTCCCTTCGCAGCGGTGGCGGGGTTGATGCGGTAGAACGCGGCGAGCTCGTTCGTCGAAGGGGCCTGCGCCTCCTCGGCCAGCGAGCCGTCGAGGATGGAGTCCTCGATCTGCTCGGCGATCTGGAGGAAGAGCGGCTTGCCTTCTTCGATCACGAGTCCTCCGTGGTTGCTGGGTTACTTACTTGACTAAGTAACCATGGGACCCGGTTCCGTGTCAACCCTCTCCTTCGCGGGCAGGCACAGCTTCGGAGATCTCTGTCGACACGCCGCCTGACGGGCGGTCCGGGCGGCGTGTCGGCCGTCAGCTCCGAAGCTGTGCACGGGGAGAGGGTGAGGCGGCCGCGTACAGTGGGCTGGTGCCGGAGTTCCCCTACAGTCGTCTGCGTCGCTGGCCCGACGTCGAGGCGGACAACCTCCAGGCCTACGATGCGACCGATCTGCTGCTTGTGGAACGAGCGCTCGCCCTCGACGTGCCAGGGTCCGGGACGGTCGTGATCGGAGACGAGTACGGCGCGATCTCGCTCGCTCTCACGGCGGCCGGGCGGCGCGGGATCCGTGTGCACCAGGATCTCGCGACCGGACGCCGCGCGCTCGCCCGCAATGCGGAGGAGCTCGGGATCGGTGGGTTCACCCCGCACGAACTCGACGAGAGCCTGCTCGCCGGTGCGCAACTGGTGCTGCTGCAGCTCCCGAAGGCCCTCGCCGAACTGGAGGAGATCGCGGATGCGGTCGCCCGGTGGGCTGCGCCTGACGTGGTGCTCGTCGCAGGCGGTCGGGTGAAGCACATGACTCTGGCGCAGAACGAGGTGCTGGGGCGGAGCTTCGCCCGGGTACAGGCGCAGCGCGCCGAGCGGAAGTCGCGGCTGCTCGTCGCCTCCGAGCCGCTCCCGGTGCCCGAGTCGCCGTCGTTCCCGGTCACCGCGCGGCACGGCGACCTCGTCCTCGTGGCCCACGGCGGCGCCTTCGCCGGGTCCCGCCTCGATATCGGCACCCGGGTCCTGCTCGAGGTGCTCGACCTCGACGGTTCACAACTCAGGAGAACAGAGGTGACACGCGCCGAGAACGAGCGGAACGGCGGCGAGAGCAGCCGTTCTTCCGGAGTTGTGAACGGCGGACGCCGCGTGCTCGACCTCGGCTGCGGGACCGGAGCGCTCGCCGTGTCCTGGGCGCTCGCCCACCCGCAGGACCGCGTCGTCGCCACAGACCGCTCGGCCGCCGCCGTCGCCTCCGCCCGTGCTACCGCGTCGGCGAACGGCGTGGCCGACCGGGTCGAGGTCACGCACGACGACGCGGGTTCGGCGCTCGCCCCGGGGAGCTTCGACACGGTGCTCTTGAATCCGCCGTTCCACCTCGGCGCCAGCGTGCACACCGGCGCCGCGACCCGCCTGTTCGAGGCCGCCGCGCGTCTGCTCCGACCGGACGGGGAGCTGTTCACGGTGTACAACTCGAGCCTCGGCCACCGGGCCGAGATGAGCCGTCTGATCGGCCCCACCGACCAGCTCCGGCGCACCCCGAAGTTCACCGTGACGCGCACCGTCCGGCGCCCGTGAGTACGCCGCACCGAGATTGCTAGACGCTCGTACTATCCCCCGGTCAGCGGCGGAAACCCGGGTACGTCCGTGGAGCAGGATTTGCCGCTGACCGGCCATTTCGTTACGTTGGTCTGCGGGCCTGACGGCCCATAGACCAGTCCGCGGTCACGTCCTTCCTTCGATGAGCTGTGCGGCGAAGAGGCGTGGGCGTACGGTCGATCCCCTCTGCGGCGGATCCGAAATCCGCCGCCTGTGCCGCCACAGCGAAGACGTCGAACGGCCTCGTGAGGATCACCCGGGCGTAACCGAAGCAGGCTCAGCCACCCGAAGGCCGAGCCGCAGGGGAAACGTGTCCGAAACAGCACTCGAAGCGCGCCATCTGTACAAGGTGTTCGGGAGGAATCCGAGCGCCGCCGTCCGCCGACTGAAGGCCGGGGAGAGCCGCACGGCCGTCGCCGATGCGGGGACCGCCGCGGTCATCGACGCCAGCTTCACCGTCAACCGCGGTGAGATCTTCGTCATCATGGGCCTGTCCGGATCGGGCAAATCGACCATCATCCGCATGCTGAACGGCCTGCACGACATCACCGCCGGCACCGTCACCGTGGGCGGCGACCCGATCACGGGGATCCCGGCCGCGCGCCTGCGCGAGATCCGCCGCGACCGCATCTCGATGGTGTTCCAGCACTTCGCGCTGCTGCCGCACCGCACGGTCGCCGCGAACGTCGCCTACCCGCTCGAGCTCAAGGGGGTCGGCAAGGCCGAGCGCCAGGCCAAGGCGGAGGAGATCCTCGCCCTCGTCGGGCTCGAGGGCCAGGGCGACAAGCTGCCCTCCGAGCTGTCCGGCGGTATGCAGCAGCGCGTCGGCATCGCCCGCGCCCTCGCCGCCGACAGCGACATCCTGCTCATGGACGAGGCCTTCAGCGCGCTCGACCCGCTGATCCGCCGCGAGATGCAGGAGCAGCTTCTGGAGCTGCAGCAGAAGCTCCAGAAGACCATCGTCTTCATCACGCACGACCTCAACGAGGCCATGTTCCTCGGCGACCGCATCGCCGTCATGCGCGACGGGCGCATCGTGCAGATCGGCACGCCGGAGGACATCCTCATGGACCCGGCGAACGACTACGTCGAGCAGTTCGTGCAGGACGTCGACCGCGCGCGCGTGCTCACCGCCGCGAACGTCATGGAGCGTCCGCGCCCCGTCGTCGCCGAGTCGGCCGGTCCCCGCACCGCGCTCCGCCAGATGCGGGACGCCTACATGTCGGCGACCTACGTGGTCGGCAAGGATCGCCAGCTGGTCGGCGTCGTCACCGACCGCGATGCCGTGAAGCTCGTCCGTCAGGGCGCCACGCGCCTCGACTCGATCATCAAGCCGGTGCTGCAGAGCGTCCGCGAGGACGACGTCCTCATGAACCTGTTCGTCCCCGCCGTCGAGTCGCCGCTGCCCCTCGCGGTGACGGATGCCGACGGCCGCCTCGCGGGCGTGATCCCGCGCGTCACCCTGCTCGCGGCGCTCGGTCCCGGGCCCGGAGCGACCGAGGAGATCCTGCTGCCGATGACCCCCATGCCCCAGGCTGAGATCGACGCCGTGCTCGACGACGGATGGACGGCCGAGCCCGGCCCTTCGACGAGCTCAGGGACCCAGGGTGGGTTCGGCTCAGAGGCCCAGGTCGACACGGAGGAGGTGCGCTGATGGACGGTTTCCGCATTCCTGTGGGCGACTGGGTCGCCGCCGGCGTCGACTGGATCACCGCCAACCTCGACGGCCTGCTCGACGCGGTCTCGTTCGTGGTGAGCTTCCTGGTCGACGGCCTGACCCGCCTGCTCCTCACCCCGCACTTCGCGGTCATCATCGTGATCGCCGCGCTGATCGCCTGGGTCGTGCGGTCGTGGCAGCTCGCGATCGGCACGATCCTGTCGTTCGGGCTCATCGTCGCCATGGACCTCTGGGTCCCGGCGATGCAGACGCTCGCGCTGGTCCTCGTCGCCGCCGTCGTGGCCGTGCTGATCGCGGTGCCACTGGGCATCTGGTCGGCGCGCAATGCGACGGTGCGCGCGACGTTGAAGCCGGTGCTCGACTTCATGCAGACCATGCCGGCCTTCGTGTACCTGATCCCGGCGATCGTGTTCTTCGGCATCGGTGTGGTGCCCGGACTCGTCGCCACCGTGATCTTCGCGCTGCCTCCCGGCGTGCGCCTGACCGAGCTGGGCATCCGCGGTGTCGACGCCGAGACCGTCGAGGCCGGACACGCCTTCGGAGCGACGCCGAGTCAGATCCTCCGCGGGATCCAGCTGCCGCTCGCGATGCCGACCATCATGGCCGGCGTGAACCAGGTCATCATGCTCGCGCTGTCGATGGCGGTCATCGCCGGTATGGCCGGAGCCGACGGGCTCGGGAAGATGGTCGTCGAGGCGATCTCGACGATCAACATCCCCAAGGGTGTCGAGGCGGGACTGGGCGTCGTGCTCATCGCCGTGTTCCTCGACCGGGTGACCGCCGCTCTGGGCGCGCCCGGCGAGAACCGCTCCTCGCTCCTCGGCATGCTGAAGCGTCGCGGTTCGTCCCGGCCTTCCGCTCCCGTGGCGTCGGAGCCCGCTGCCTCCGCGCCCGCCGACTCCGCCCCGACCGAGTCCGAGCTCGCCCGCGCCTGAGCGCCCCTGTCCCGCGCCCCCGTTTCCGTCCCCCACCCCTTTCGTCCGGTGCGGGATGGAAAACGGGCGCCGGGGCGCGGCTCCCGGCACGGTTTCGATCCCGGCACAGCTGTCCCGCGGCCTCGTCCGCACCTCCTGAATCACATACGGAACGCAAGAGAGAGAGTCACATGAAGAAGAAGATCCTGACCATCACCGCCCTCGGTGCAGCCGCAGCGCTCACCCTCGCCGGATGCAGCGGCGACGGCGCCGGTGGCACGAGCGGCGGCGGCGACGGTGCCGAGGACAAGGGCACCATCACCCTCGGGTTCCTGCCCTCCTGGACCGACGGCCTCAGCACCGCCTACCTCCTGCAGGACCAGCTCGAGAAGATCGGCTACACGGTCGAGATGAAGACGCTCACCGAGGCCGGCCCGCTCTACACCGGACTCGCGCAGGGCGACGTCGACATGTACCCGTCGGCGTGGCCGGAACTCACCCACGCCTCCTACATGGACACCTACGGCGACGACATCGAAGACCTCGGCACGTACTACAAGAACGCGAAGCTGACCCTCGCGGTGCCGGAGTACTCCGAGCTCACCTCGATCGAGGACCTCGCGGGCAAGGGCGCCGACTTCGACGGCAAGATCTACGGCATCGAGCCGGGTGCGGGCCTGACCGCCCAGACCCAGAAGATGATGCCCGAGTACGGCCTCGACGGAGAGTACGAGCTCGTCACCTCGTCGACCGCGGCGATGCTCACCGAGCTGAAGACCGCGACCGACAAGAAGGAGGACATCGTCGTCACGCTGTGGCGTCCGTTCTGGGCGAACGACGCCTTCCCCGTGAAGGACCTCGAGGACCCGAAGGGTGCCATGGGCGAGGCCGAGGGCCTGCACTTCCTGGGCACCACGGGCTTCGCGGACGAGTTCCCCGAGGCGGCCGAGCTGATCAAGAAGATCAAGCTGGACGACGAGCAGTACGGCGCGCTCGAAGACCTCGTGGTCAACGAGTACGGCGAGGGCAAGGAAGCCGACGCGGTCGACGCGTGGCTCGAGGAGTACGGCGACCAGTTCGACTGGACCGTCACCAGCTGACACCCGTCGCACGTCTCGAAGGAGGGTCTCCCGCAGCGGGAGGCCCTCCTTCGTCGTGGGTGACCCTTTTCGCTCGCGGTCACGGTCATGGTCGCGCTCAGCTATTCCGATCGTCCGGTCTGATCGCGCTGTCCCCCGAAGGGGGGACAGCGCGCCTACGACAGCCCGGGTACTGTCCTGTACAGGCGGGATGTTGAACTCGATACAAGAAGAGGTATCTGATGAATCGACAGAACCGATTCCCGCGCGTCGGTATCGCGAGCGTCGTGATAGTCGCCATGCTCGCTTCCTCCGGGGGTGTGGCAGCGAACGCGTTTGAAATCGACGGTACGGAGGAAGCCGTGGATGTCGTCTCGTCCGCCGCGGAGATCCATCCGCAGGCAGATGAAGTGACGCAGGTGCCGTTGCAGCCTCTGAACGGAGCGCTCGTCTCAGCCGGGGAGGACGCAACCGTATCCGTGCCTCGCGCCTTCTCGGACCCGATTGAAATCTCGCCGGCCGGTACGTGGGGAGGGGAGCTGACGGGCCTCACGATCGGTCTGCCTGAGCAGGTTCAAAGCGCTGAGGTGTCCGTTGCACAGGACGGGAGCGCGGTGGGCGAGGGGTCAGAGGTGACCGGGGTGATTCAGGCACTTGAGGGTGGTTTGCGCATTAGCACGGTCATCACCGGCCCGGATGCGCCCGGACGCTTGTCGTATGCGCTGCCCGACGATGTGGATATCGCGATCAACGAGGACGGCTCGGCTTCATTGAGCAGAACTGCCGTGGACGACGGCACTGAGGTACTCACCGCAATGATCGGAAGGATTGGCACACCGTGGGCTACGGATGCGAGAGGCCAGCGCATCGCGACGCACTACGAAGTCTCCGGCAGCAAGCTCGTCCAGGTCGTCGATCACCATCAGGGCGGCGGTTAACGTCACATCCTTGGCAGGCGCGCTCCTTGGCTTCGGTGCGGCACTCCTTAATGTCTGCAACATCAAGAGCCGTGGTGTTTGGGTAGGGCACACCTGGGTGACTGGAGTTCTGCCCTTCGCCCCTACGGTGATGCGGTCCGGCTACTTCTGCGTGCCCAATTAGCGTGAAAGGGTCTCCTGCGGTGGAGAAAACCATGACCAATATGTCGTTAGCGGCGCTGATGGTTTTGTCCACGGGCGCCTTGATGTCGACCGACCTTCGCCGTATACGAGTGGTGCACGTAACGCTGTGGGGGCTCATGCTCTCAGAAGTCGCCCTCCTCGCTCTGCTGGTCTTCGTCGATGGAGCGAGTGCTGCGGGGTGGGTGCCGCTGATCCTCTGCATCGTCGCGGGAGTGAACGTCGCATTGTGGATCGGAGCTATCGTCCGGTCGTCGGGAGGAGCCGGTAGCGAGATCTGACACCCGTCGCACGTCTCGAAGGAGGGTCTCCCGCAGCGGGAGGCCCTCCTTCGTCGTGGGTGAGCCCCCCTTATGCTCACCCCCGGAAGGTGGAAGCATGGCCCGCACTCGCCGACCCGCCCGGGTCGCGGAGGGGGGAAGAGACCGATGTGCACAGGACTGAGCTTCACGACCGCCGACCACTACTTCGGGAGGAACCTCGATCTGGAGTTCTCCTACAACGAGACGGTGACCGTCACGCCGCGGAACTTCCCGTTCCCGTTCCACCGGCTGCCGTCGTTGCCGACGCATCACGCGATCATCGGGATCGCCACGATCGCCGACGGCTACCCGCTCTACTACGACGCCGTCAACGAGAAGGGGCTCGGCATGGCCGGGCTCAACTTCCCGGACAACGCGCACTATCCGGCACCGGGGTCGGGGGACACCGAGGTCACGCCGTTCGAGTTCATCCCCTGGGTTCTCGGACAGTTCGAGACCGTGGCCGAGGTGAAAGAGGCCCTGCGGTCGGTGAGTCTCGTGGACATCGACTTCAGCCCGGAGTTCCCGCTGTCGCCGCTGCACTGGATCATCGCCGACAAGAGCGCGTCGATCACGGTCGAGAGCGTGCGCGGCGGCCTCAAGGTGTATGACAACCCGTGGGGCGTGCTCACGAACAATCCCACGTTCGACATCCAGAGCTTCCGGCTCAACGACTATCAGCACCTCTCGAAGCGGCAGCCGGAGAACACCTTCGCCTCGGACGTCCCGATGGACCTCTACAGCCGGGGCATGGGCGGGATCGGCCTGCCGGGCGACCTGTCGTCGTCGTCGCGGTTTGTGAAGGCGGTGTTCACACGCATGAACTCGGTGTGCGGGACGTCGGAGTCGGAGTCGATCAGCCAGTTCTTCCAGATCCTCGGCTCGGTCGCCCAGCAGCGCGGGTGCGTGCAGGTCGGCGATGAGGACAAGTACGAGATCACGATCTACTCGTCGTGCGCCAACACCGCGACCGGCGTGTACTACTACACGACCTACGAGAACAGCCAGATCACGGGTGTGGACATGCACAAGGAGGATCTCGACGGCTCCGAGCTCGCGGCGTATCCGCTCGTGAAGGGCCAGCAGATCGCGATGCAGAACTGATCTCCGGAACGCGCAACCCCCTCATCGGCCGGCGGGTCGCGGCGTAGCCTGTGGCCGTGGACGGGTTCGCGGCGGTCGACTTCGGGTTCGCCCGCGAGGTCCTGCAGCGGGGCATCGCGGCGCTGTACCTCGTCGCGTTCGTCTCGACGCTGAACCAGTTCCGTCCGCTCCTCGGCGAGCATGGGCTCCTGCCCGCGCCCGTGCTGCTCGACTGGGTGACGCAGAAGCGCGAGCGCCGGAAGCTGCTGCACCCCACGCTCTTCACCCGCGTCCGCTACACCGACCGGCGCCTGGTGGCCCTGTCCTGGGCGGGGATCGTCGTCGCCGCGCTGCTCGTCGTCGGGGTGCCGCAGCTCGGACCGCCGTGGGTGCCGATGCTCGCGTTCCTCGCCCTGTGGTTCGGCTACATGTCGGTGGTGAGCGTGGGGCAGACGTTCTACTCGTTCGGGTGGGAGATGCTGCTGCTGGAGGCGGGGTTCCTCGCGGCCTTCCTCGGCTCGAACGACCAGCCGCCGCCGACTGTGGTGATCGTGCTGTTCTGGTGGCTGCTGTTCCGGCTGGAGTTCGGCGCCGGGATGATCAAGATCCGCGGCGGACGCGAGTGGCGCGACCTCACCGCGATGACCTTCCACCACGAGACCCAGCCGATGCCCGGGCCGCTGAGCCGCCAGGCGCATCTGCTGCCGCGGTGGTTCCACAAGCTCGAGGTGGTCGGCAACCACATCGCGCAGCTCGTCGTGCCGTTCTTCCTCTTCGCGCCGATCCTCACCCTCTGGCTCCCCGACAGTGCTGGCTGGGTCTCTGAGCCTGTCGAAGGGGCCGCGTGGGTCGGTGCCGTCGCCGGGGGGATCGTGATCGCGACGCAGCTGTGGCTCGTGCTCACCGGGAACTTCGCGTGGCTGAACTGGGCCACGATCGTGCTCGGGTTCTCCGCGATCGGCCTCCCCGGCATCGGGACTCCGGAGCGGACGCCGGAGACCTCGCTGCCGTGGACGGTGTCGGGCATGCCGCTGTGGTGGGTCGTGGCGACCTCGGCGGTCGGTGTGCTCTTCGTCGTGCTGAGCGTGCCCGCGGTGCGCAACCTCTTCGCGCGACGGCAGCTCATGAACGCGAGCTTCAACCGCTGGCAGCTCGCCAACGCCTACGGAGCCTTCGGCACGGTCACGCGGGAGCGGGTCGAGATCGTCGTCGAGGGGTCGGACGACGAGGAGGGCCGGCACTGGCGCGAGTACGAGTTCCGGGGGAAGCCGGGGGACGTGCGGCGGATCCCGCGGCAGTTCGCTCCGTATCATCTGCGGCTGGACTGGCTGATGTGGTTCCTGCCGCTCGGGCACTCGCTGGACGACTGGTTCTCCGTGTTCCTCGTGCGGCTGCTGGAGGCTGATGCCCCGACGCTGCGGATGCTGCGCGTGGACCCCTTCCACGGCGAGCGGCCGCGGTGGGTGCGAGCCGTGTCCTACCGCTACCGCTTCACGACCCGCGCCGAGCACCGTGCCGACGGCGCGGTCTGGGTCCGGACGGGTCGCCGGGTGGTGCTCGGTCCGGTCGGGCTCCGCTGAGGTCGCAGATCCGCACGAGGTCGCACGGATTCCGGGCGAAGCTGCGACCTCAGCGAGAATCTGCGACCTGACGCAACCCGACGCGACGGAACGCGGCCGGGAGAACACGCGCCGAGCGCGGCGAAACGCCCCGGCCGGGGAGAGTCCCCGGTCGGAGCGTTCCGTCTCGCTGGACGTCGATCAGCTGACCTTCTTCCGGTAGGAGATGATCGCGAAGACGTAGGCGACCACGAGGATCCCGACGCACCAGGCGAGCGCGACCCAGATGTCGGACCCGACCGGCTCCCCCGCGAACAACGCCTGGATGGAGTTGACGATCGAGGTCACCGGCTGGTTCTCCGCGAACCACTGCACCGGAGCCGGCATGGTGTCGGTCGGCACGAACGCCGAGCTGATGAACGGCAGGAAGATCAGCGGATACGAGAAGGCGCTGGCCCCGTCGACGGTCTTGGCGTTCAGGCCCGCGATGATCGCCAGCCAGGTGAGCGCCAGGGTGAACAGCATCAGGATGCCGATCACTCCGAGCCAGGCCCAGACGCTCGCCCCGGTGCGGAAGCCCATCAGGAACCCGACCCCGAAGATGATCGCGAGGGTGATCGCGTTCGCCGTGAGGGACGTGAGCACGTGGGCCCACAAGACGCTCGACCGGGCGATCGGCATGGAGTGGAACCGCTCGAAGATGCCGCTCTGCATATCGGTGAACAGCCGGAACGCCGTGTAGGCGATGCCCGACGCGATCGCGATGAGCAGGATGCCCGGCAGCAGGTAGTTCACGTAGTTCTCGGCGCCGGTGCTCTGCTGGAGCGCGCCGCCGAAGACGTACACGAACAGGAGCATCAGGGCGATCGGGGTGACCGCGGTGGTGATGATCGTGTCGGGGCTGCGGAAGATGTGCCGCATCGAGCGGCCGGTGAGCGTCGCCGTGTCGGCGGCGAAGTGCGTGGTCATGCTGCATCTCCTCTCTTCACCTGGGTCCCTGAGCCCGTCGAAGGGTGGGTCCCTGAGCCCGTCGAAGGGCCGATGAGGCTGAGGAAGATCTCCTCGAGGGTGGGCTGCTTCTCGACGTACTCGACCTTCGCGGGCGGAAGGAGCCGCTTCAGTCCGGCGAGGGTGTCGTTCGCGATGATGCGGCCCTCGTGCAGGATCGCGATGCGGTCGGCGAGCTGCTCCGCCTCATCGAGGTACTGCGTGGTGAGCAGCACGGTCGTGCCGCCGCTCGCGAGTTCCTTCACGACGTCCCACACCTCGATGCGCGACTCGGGGTCGAGGCCCGTGGTCGGCTCGTCGAGGTAGATGACCTCGGGGTCGCCGACCAGGCTCATCGCGATGTCGAGCCGGCGTCGCATCCCGCCGGAGTAGGTGCCGACCTTGCGGCCCCCGGCCTCGGTGAGCCGGAAGCGTGCGAGGAGCCGGTCGGCCACCGCACCCGGGTCGGGCAGGTGCCGCAGCTTCGCGACGAGCACGAGGTTCTCGCGTCCGGTGAGGATCTCGTCGACCGCGGCGAACTGCCCGGTGAGGCTGATCCTCTCCCGCACGCCGAGCGGGTCCGCCGCGACGTCGATGCCCTGCACCGACGCGGTGCCGGCATCCGCCTTCAGCAGCGTGGAGAGGATCCGGACCATCGTGGTCTTGCCCGCGCCGTTCGACCCGAGGAGGGCGAAGATCGATCCCCGCTCCACCTCGAAGTCGACGCCGCGCAGCACGTGCAGGTCCTTGTACGACTTCTCGATGCCGCGGACGGAGATCGCAGGCGTCGTCATGATTCCTCCTCCTTCTTCTTCGCGTCGTCGAACGCCTTGATGAGGCGTGCGCGCTCCTTGTCGATCCACTGGCGACCGCCGTACGCCGCGGCGTAGTTCTCGGCGAACTCGACCGGGTCGTCGCCCACGATCGCGCTGACCGGGGTGCCGTCGATCGCGGCGCGCTCCCACATATCGGCGATGTCGAGGAACATCTTCACGATGGTGTCGCCGTCGGTGAGGCCCCCGTAGTAGAGGTTGTAGCGCTGCTGGGCCTTCGCCATCTCCCGGTACGGTTCGGGGAGGGCGTTGATGCGGGCCTGCGCCTGCTTGTACTGCTTCTTCTCTTCGAGTGATCCGGTGATCGCTTCGATCCACTTCGCGGCCATGCTCAGTTCTCCTTGTTCTCGGTGTCGCGCTTTTCCAGCTGTTCGATGTGCGTCTTGAGGAAGCTCCAGGTGGTCCAGAACTCCTCGAGCTCCTGTCGGCCCTGGGCGTTCAGGGTGTACACCTTCCGGGGTGGGCCCTTCTCGCTCGGCACCTTCTCGACGTCGACGAGGTTCTTCTGCTCGATGCGCACCAGGAGTGCGTAGATCGTGCCCTCGGCGATGTCGGTGAACCCGTGGTCTCGGATTCGTGCCGTGATCTCGTACCCGTAGGCCGGCTGCTCGGCGAGGAGGGCCAGCACGATGCCCTCCAGGGTTCCCTTGAGCATCTCGGTCATCTGCTTGCCCATCGGTACCCTCCTCTCGTTGTTTGTCTTCCGTTCGGTACTCAGTGTTGCTGGGTACCGGTACAAAGTAACACTGAGTACTGGTACTTAGCATCACCGAATACTGAACTTTCTCCTCCCTCTTTTCGCCGAGACCCCGGGTACGCGGCGAGACCCCCGCGTGGCGACGCGAAGACCCCGGGGTCTCGACGACAACCCGGGGTCTCAGCGGGACGGGGGGAGCGGGACGGGGAGGGGGACGGGGGGAGGGGGCTAGGGGAAGAGGCGGCGGAGGAGGGGGAGGTCGTCGTCGTGGAGCGCTTGCGAGATCACGGCGGCCGTCTCGGGAGGCATGTCCTTCTCCAGGCGCTGCCACAGCCACCTCGCGGCGCCCAGGTCGGCGGTGGCGACGGCGGTCGAGAACGCCGCCACTCCGTCGTAGTACGCGATCGTGGAGGAGCCGGGCGCGGCGTTGTACGGCCCGTAGATGTCGACGAACGGAAGAGTCGGGTCCGGACGGAGGTAGAGGACGTCGCCGGGTGCGATCGGCTCGAAGCCGCGCACATGGTTGAAGCTGCCGACAGTGACGTAGTCGACGCAGAAGCGCTCGCCGATCGCGATCAGACTGTCGCCGGACTGCACCTCGTACGAGAAGATCCGCCCGTCCGCATCCAGGGTGACGGGTCCGCCCGCGAGCTCCGACGCGCCCATGTCCACGAGCTCGCCGAGGAGCTTCGCGTGCATCGGGGAGCCGTCGTCGCTGCCGATGGTGATGAACGCGTTGGTGGTGCAGTCCCCCGGTCCGCCGGCGGGAACGCTGATGCCGTCACCCAGGTCGACGAGTTCGTCCTCGGCCGTGTCCTCGGCTTTCAGGGCCGCCGGGCTGGGGGTCGGCGACGGTTCGACGGCGAAGCGCTCCGACGCCCACGAGGTGACGTCGAACACGGCGGACGCGGCGCTGACCACGACAGGAGCGGCCGCGACGATCAAGCCGGCGACGGCGACGGCGACGACGGCGGCGGTGATCGTGGTGGAGCGCTTCATCCCGGTCAGCATGGCATCGAAGCGCGCCGAGCACCAGGGCGGAAGCGTCAGCCGCGGAGATAGGCGAGGACGGCGAGGACGCGGCGGTGGCCGCTGTCACTGGCGGCCAGCCCGAGCTTGGCGAAGATGTTGCCGATGTGCTTGCTCACCGCGGTCTCCGTCACGAACAGGCGTGCGGCGATGGTGGTGTTGTCCAGGCCCTCGGCCATGAGCCCGAGCACCTCACGCTCCCGCGGAGTGAGGGTCTGCACGGGGTCGTCGGCGCGACGCCGGCTCATGAGCTGCGAGATGACCTCGGCATCCATCACGGTCCCCCCGGCGGCCACCCGGCGCAGGGCGTCGACGAACGCGGCGACCTTGCCCACGCGCTCCTTCAACAGGTAGCCGAGGCCGTCCGCCCCCGCCGCGAGGAGCTCCCCCGCGTAACGGTCCTCCACATACGCCGAGAGCACGAGCACCGGGAAGCCGGGGCGGCGGGCTCTCGCCTCGGCCGCGGCCTTGAGCCCCTCGCTGGTGAAGGTCGGCGGCATCCGCACGTCGACCACCGCCGCATCGGCCTCGTCGAGCAGGGCGAGGAACCCGTCCGCGTCCGGCACGGCGCCGATCACGTCGAAGCCCTCAGTGCGCAACAGGAGCGCGAGGCCCTCCCGCAGCAGGGTGTCGTCCTCCGCGATCACGATCCGCATGGCAGCTCCGTCCGCAGGATGGTGGGTCCCCCGGCGGGACTCGACAGGTCCATCGTGCCCTCGAACGCCTCGACCCGGCGTCGGATCCCCGCGAGACCCCCGCCCGGACGCTCGACCGCGCCGCCGACCCCGTCGTCCTCCACCGCGATGAGGAGCAGCTCGCCCTCTCGCTCGACCCGCACCGTGGCGCGGGTCGCGGCGCTGTACTTGTTCACGTTGGTCAGCGCCTCCGCGACCACGAAGTACGAGGCCGACTCGACCGCTGCCGGCACCCGACCGACGTCCGCGGCGTCGAGCGTGCACGGGACGACGCTGCGCCCGGCGAGCGAGGCGAGCGCCCCCTCGAGACCCAGTTCGTCGAGGATCGGCGGATAGATGTCGTGCACCGTGCGGCGGAGGCCGGCGAGGGCATCGGTCGCCGCGTCCTGCGCGCGCCGCAACGGCTCGAGCACGTCGCCGCCCGTCTCCTGGGCGCGCTCCGCGATCCCCAGCATCATCACGACGTTCACCAGGCGGTTCTGGGCGCCGTCGTGCAGGTCGCGCTCGATGCGACGGAGCTCGGCGGCATGGGCGTCGAGGGCGGCCGCGCGGCTGAGAGTCAGCGCGTCGACGCGGGCGGCGAGGCGCGACTTCTGCGGCGTCGCGAGGAGCTTCGCCGAGACGAACGCCACCAGCCGGGCGACCACCGGCACGAGGAACAGCGCGGCCACCGCATAGGCGAGGGCGACGAGCGGCATGGTCCACGCCAGCTCCCACGACGTGACCGGGTACGGTGAGCCCACCGGGTCGTCGGCCGGGGCGAACTGCCAGTACCAGGTGACGGCGAGGCTGTTGACGGCGGACAGGGGCAGCGCGAGCGTCAGCAGCGACAGCCACATCACCGGGAAGGCGTGCACCGTGAGCCACAGCGCGTCTCGGGCGGTGGCGCGGGAGAAGGCGTAGCGGAGCCGTTCGTCGATCGTCGCGCCGCGCGGCAGCGTGCGCGTGAGCGGGGGGAGGTCCTCCCCGCGCCGGCGTCCGATCCGGCGGCGCGCCCGGTCGCTCCAGGCATGCAGCACCTGCACGACCTGCGGGAGCAGCAGCACCCCGCCCGTGATGAGCATGAGCGGCAGCAGCACGAGGATGACGCAGAACAGCGCGAGGGACACGACGGAGGCCCCGAGTTCGACGGCGAGGAACCGCGCATCGGGCAGCCATCCACGCAGCCAGCGGCGCATCCATCCCTCGTTCACCCTGCAAGTCTGCCCGAGCGCCCCGCGGCCCGCGGTAGAGCCAGCTCCACCATCGATGCGGCACCGTGCGGGATGGGAGCCGTCGCGCGGCTTTCCTACCGTCGAAGCATGACCTCCCTCTCCTCTGCGCCGCTCGTCGAAGCGGCCCCCGCCGAGGCCCTGCGCCTCAGCGGCCTCGTCAAGACCTACGGTTCCGGCAGCACCCGGGTGACCGCACTCCGAGGCATCGACCTCGCCATCGCGCGGGGCTCGTTCACCGCGATCATGGGGCCGTCCGGCTCCGGCAAGAGCACACTGCTGCACAGTGCCGCAGGTCTCGACCGCCCGACCAGTGGCACGGTGCACCTGGGCGGCACCGAGATCTCCGCGCTCACGCCCCGGCAGCTCACGGCCTTCCGCCGCGACCATGTGGGCTTCGTCTTCCAGGCCTACAACCTGCTGCCGGCGCTGAGCGTGGAGGACAACATCACCCTCCCGCTGCGCCTCGGCCGCCGCCCCCTCGATCACGGCCGGCTCGAGACGCTGCTCGACGCGGTGGGGCTCACCGACCGTCGCCACCGTCGCCCTGCAGAGCTCTCCGGCGGACAGCAGCAGCGCGTCGCAATCGCCCGAGCCCTCATCACCCGCCCGCACGTCGTGTTCGGCGACGAGCCCACCGGGGCCCTGGACTCCCGCACCGGGAAGCAGGTGCTCGACCTCCTCGCGCACACCGCGAAGGAGCTGCATCAGACCGTGGTCGTCGTCACCCACGATCCCGTGGTGGCGTCCCACGCCGACCGGGTGATCTTCCTCGCCGACGGGGCGTTCGCCGGACATCTCGACGGCGGCACCCCGCAGCAGATCACGGATCGCATGAGCACGCTGGGGGAGTGGTGATGTCGGCCGCGCCGCTCGGGCTCGGACGGATCATCCGCGCCGACCTCCGTCATCATCGGCGCAGTCTCGCCGGGGTCTTCGTCGCCATCTTCGTCGCGAGTGCACTCGTCACCGGACTCGGCGTGCTCGTCGAGTCCGGCATCCGCGGCGGCCTCGCCCCGCAGCGCTACACGGCGGCCGAGGTGGTCGTCGGGGCGGTGCAGCAGGTCGACGTGCCGGAGGACCTGCCGGTGCCGCTGCGTGAGCGCGCTTCCGTCCCCGCCGACGCCGCGCGCGAGATCGCTGCGCTTCCGGGCGTCGAGGCCGTGGTCGCCGACGTGACCGTGCCTCTGTCGGTGCCCGGCGGGACGACCCCTGCCGTGGTCGAGGCGCACCCCTGGTCCGCGACGGCACTCACCGGCTTCACGCCCGCGGAGGGGCGGGAGCCCGCCGCCGAAGACGAGGTCGTGGTGGTCTCCGGAGCCGGGCACGCCGTGGGCGAGACCCTTGCGCGCGCCCACGGCGGCATCGCGGCGACGTACACGGTCGTCGGTCTGGTGTCTGCGGAGAGCATGCCGGAGCGCGCGGTGCCGGTGTTCCTGACGGACGAGCGCGTCCGCGACCTCGACCCGCACGGCGGCGCCCCGCAGGCGCTGGGCGTGTTCGTCGACGGCGACCCCGAGCGCACCGCGACCGCGATCCGGGACGCGTTCCCCGATCTGGTCGCCCGGACCGGTGACGCCCGCGGCGACGTGGAGTTCCTCGACTCGGCGGCGGCGCGCACCCTGCTCATCGCGATCGGCAGCGCGTTCGTGGGCACCTGCATCCTCGTCGCCCTCTTCATCGTCGCCGGCACGCTGTCGCTGTCGGTCCAGCCGCGTCGCCGCGAGTATGCCCTGCTCCGCGCGGTGGGGGCGACGCCGTCGCAGGTGCACGCCCTCATCGCGCGGGAGACGCTCGCGGTCGCCGTCGTCGCCGCGCTGCTCGGGATCGCTCCGGGGTACATGCTGTCCTCCGTGCTGCAGTCGGCGTTCGTGGCCGGTGGGGTCATCCCCGGCGACTTCGCCCTCGCGCTGAGCCCGTTCCCGGCACTGGCCGCCGCGGTGCTGGTGCTCGGTGCGGCCTGGGGAGCGGCGCGCATCGCGGCCCGGCGGCCCGCCCGCCTCGATCCGATCGAGGCGCTGCGCGAGTCCTCGACGGGCCAGGGCCCGATCGGCCTGCCCCGCATCATCACCGGCATCGTGTTCGCCGCCGCCGGCGTCTCGGTCTCGACCGTCCCGCTGATGCTCCGCGGCGACGCAGCGGTCGGCGCCTCCGCCGGTGCCGCGATCATGCTCATCGTGGCGCTCGCGCTCCTGGGACCGTGGCTCGTCGCCCTGTGCGTGCGCCTCGTCGGGCCGGTGCTGCGTCGTTCGTCGGCCGCGGGCTTCCTCGCCGCCGCCCACACCACCGCGGGCAGTCGGCGGATGGCGGCCGCGATCCTCCCGATCGCCCTCGGCATCGGGTTGGGTCTCGTGCAGATCGGCGGGCCGGCGATCGTCGCGGACGAGGCCGCGACCCAGGCCCGGGCCGGGGTCACCGCCGACCTGCGTGTGGCCGCCCCGGCCGGGCTCTCCCCCGACGCCGTCGGCGCGCTGCGCGACGAGCCGGGGGTGACGGCAGCGACCGGCGTGGTCGTCAGCACCGCGGTGCTCGACTCGCTCGACATCGAAGGTCAGATCGAGCGCACGGAGTACGTGCTCCAGGGCGTGGACCCGACGACCGCGGACGGCCTGCTCGACCTGCGGGTGCAGGAGGGGTCCCTCACCGCCCTCGACGGCGGTGCGACCGTCGCGGTCAGCGCCGATGCGGCGCACACGCTCGGCCTCGACGTCGGCGACCCGGTGACGGGCGTCCTCGGCGACGGGGCGCCGCTGGAGGCGACCGTGGTCGGCATCTACGAGCGCGGTCTCGGGTTCGGCGATCTCACCATGGCGGTCGACCACGTCCGCGCGCACACCTCCGCAGCGCTCGACTCGTTCGCCCTCGTGTCGGTGGACGGTGACGCGCCGGCCGACGCCTTCGCCGCCGACGGTCTGCAGGTGGCCCCCGGCTCGGGTCAGAAGCCCAGCATGACCGGGGCCGTGTCGCAGCAGGGATGGGTGAGCCTCATCGGTCTGCTGGTCATCCTCGGGTACATCGCGATCGCCGTCGTGAACACGCTCGTCATGGCGACGGGGGAGCGGTCCCGTGAGTTCGCCCTGCTGCAGCTCATCGGCGGCTCCCGGGGACAGGTGCGCGCCACGATGCGCACCGAGGCGATCCTGATCGCCGCCCTCGCGATGGTCTTCGGCGTGCTGGTGGCGATCCCACCTCTGATGGGGATGAGCTACGGCATCTCCGGGCAGCCGCTCCCGGCGATGCCCGTGCTCGGCTCCCTCGCGATCGTCGGCGGCATGGGCGCGCTCGCCCTCGTCGCGCTGCGGGTCGCGACAGGGGCCGCGCTGCGCCGCCGCCCGATCGAGGAGATCGGCTCTCGCGAGTAGGCCCGCGACCACCGGAGGGCGCATCGGGACCCCGGTGCGCCCTCCGGCGTGCGCCCGGGGTGAAAAGGAGGGGTGAATTCCCCCGGTTCGGACGGGGGCCTCCGCGGCAGCCGGGCAGGCTGGCGGAGGCCCGGACCGAGTCCACCCTGCCCGAAAGGGTGCTCGGCGGTCGCCTGAGGGGGCGGGGGCTTCCGTGTGCGCGGACGCGTGCCGGAACGCGATGAATGGGGAGAGCAGTCATGGGATTCCGTGTTGCCCGCAAGGACCGCACGTCCGATGGCCTTCCGCCGGAGCGGCGCAGCCGCTGGCGGGGCCGGACGAAGAGGCTGATCGGCGGTGCCGTGAGCACGGCGCTCGTCGCGTCGTCGATGATCGTCGTCGGCGGGACGCTGACCGCCGCGCCTGCCGCCGCGGCAGAGCCGTTCCTCTGCACGCCGGGAGCGGTGTACGTGCAGAGCGCCACCGAGGTGCGCGAGTTCGCCGTGAACGAGCAGGGCGGCACCCTCGGCGCCACGAGCATCGGCCTCGGCCACTCCGACAACGGGCTCGGCCTGTCGGCGGACGGAACGTACGCGTACACGGTGACCAACGTCGGCACGGACAAGGTGCTGGCCAAGCACGACCGTCGGGGCGAGGGAACGACGACCCGAACGCCGTTCACGCTGGGAACCAGCCGCACAGACTCCTCTGTCCTCCGAGGGGCCGTGCATCCCGTCACGGGCGTGTACTACTTCGCCAGCGGCACGCTCGATGGCGCCATCAACCTTTATGCGTGGAACGAGAGCGTCACGCCGCAGACCTACGTGCAGGTAGGCAAGCTGCGCCCGACTACCGGCAGCAGCGCCTTCGGGGCCAACGGCGACATGGCCTTCAGTGCCTCCGGTCAGCTCGTGCTGGTCGCCGACCGATACATCTACTCCGCCGACCTGCCCGCAACGCTCCAGCCCAGCACGGCCACGATCGATGCCAAGCAGGTGCACGACATGGGCGCGGGCGTGCAGGGCAACGGCATCGCGTTCGGGAACCTCGGCCACATCTTCGTCTCGGTTGGGGGGACCAACCCGTACATCGTCGAGGTCGATCTGCCCCGCGGACAGACCGTCAACACCACCTCGCTCGGGTCCTTCTCGCCCACCGACATGGCGAGCTGCACGTTCCCGAACACGCTGACGCTGAAGAAGGATCTCCCCGAAGGCCGTCACGCCGGGACCGACCAGTTCGGGCTCCGCGTGCAGTCGCCGGTCGGCTACCAGGTCGCGCAGACCGACGCCGTCACCCGTGGCGACCGCTCCGGTCTGCAGCCGGACTACGTCGGCCCCGTGTTCACCAACCAGGGGGACACCTTCCGGCTGTCCGAATCGGCGGCGGGCTCGACCGACCTCACGAAGTACGACGCCTCCCTCGTCTGCCTGCAGGTGAACGCCGACGGCTCGACCACCCCGGTGGCCGTCACCGCCGACGGACAGGTCACCCAGCCGTCCGGCCCGCTCGGCACCGACGTCACGTGCACCTACACGAACGTCCGCCTCGCGCCGGACCTCGCTCTCCGCAAGACCTCCGACCCCGCCGACGGCACCGCCGTGCAGCCCGGCCAGCGACTGACCTACACGGTGCAGGCCGAGAACACCGGCAACACCCGCCTCGACCCGGTCACCGTGACCGACGACCTGTCGGGTGTGCTCGCCAACGCCGAGTACCAGGGCGACGTGGCGACGGCGATCGACGGCGACCCGGTGTCGTCCGGTGCCGCCACCGTCACGGGCGACGACCTCGCCTGGACCGGTGCCCTCGAGCCCGGGCAGGTGCTCACGATCACGTACTCCGTCGTCGTCGACGAGGGCGTGGAGGGCGAGCGCATCGCCAACGGCGTCACCGCATCCGGCACCCCGCCCGGCGGTCTGCCTCCGATCACCCCTCCAGCCGTCACCACCGAGCACCCCGTCGCCGGCTTCGAGGTCGCGAAGACCTCCGATCCCGCCGCGGGCACCGTGGTGGAGCCGGGCCAGACCATCGAGTACACCGTCACGGGCACGAACACCGGGGCGACCGTCCTGAACCCGGCGACCGTCACCGACGATCTCTCCGGCGTGCTCGCGAGCGCCGCCTTCAACGACGACATCACGACCACGGTCGGCGGCACCACCGTCACCACGGGCGGCGCGACCCTGACCGGGAACGCCCTCGCCTGGACCGGAACGCTTCAGCCCGGACAGACCGTGACGATCACGTACTCGGTGACCGTGGGCGACGACACCTCCGGCGAGATCCTGCGCAACAGCGTGACCGGATCGGGCACTCCCACCACCCCGAACCCGGGCGACCCGACCGGGCCGCAGGTTCCGGGTGACCCCATCGTCCCGCCGACGGTCACCACCGAGCACCCCGTGATCGGCTCCGGCTTCACGATCTCGAAGTCGGCCGACCCCGCCTCCGGCACGGCCGTGTCCGCCGGTGACACGATCACCTACACGATCACCGGCACCAATACGGGCGACACCGACCTCGATCCCGCGGAGATCGTCGACGACCTGTCGGGCGTGCTCGGCTCCGCCGGCTACAACGACGACGTCACGGCCGACCGCGGCTCCGTGCGGGTCGCCGACGCCACCCTCACCTGGACCGGCGCTATCCCGCGCGGGGAATCGGTCACGATCCGCTACACCGTGACGGTGGACGCGGGTGTCGAGAAGGCCCTGCTGCACAACGTCGTCACCGGATCGGCCACGCCGCAGATCCCGACCGACCCCGCCGACCCCTCCGGGGCGAAGACGCCGGGGACCCCGATCGTCCCGCCGGCGGCGGAGACGGAGCACCCCGTCGTCGACACGGGCTTCGAGGTCACGAAGTCGGCCGACCCGGCCTCCGGCACCGCCGTCCGCGCGGGTGACACGATCACCTACACGGTCTCGGGCGTCAACACCGGCAACACGGTCCTCGACCCCGCGACGATCGTCGACGACCTCTCGGCCGTCCTCGCGAACGCGGAGTACGGCGGCGACGCGAAGGCCTCGTCCGGATCCGTCACGCTCTCCGGCACCACCCTCACCTGGACCGGGACGCTCGCTCCCGGCGACCGCGTCGACATCACCTACACGGTGACGGTGGACGAGGAGGCGACGGGCGTGCTGCTCCGCAACACGGTGTCCGGTGAGGGCACCCCGCTGATCCCGACCGACCCGACCGACCCGGAGAGTCCGACGACGCCGGGCACCCCGGTCGAGACCCCGCCGGCGACGACGGAGCACCCCGTCGCGACCCCCGGGTTCACCGTCACCAAGACGGCCGACCCGGCGACGGGCACGCGCGTCGACCCCGGCACCGTGATCACCTACACCGTGACCGGCCGCAACACGGGCGACACCGTCCTCGACCCCGTCGAGATCGGCGACGACCTGCGCGCGGCGCTGGCCCACGCGGCGTACAACGACGACGTGTCCGCCACCCGCGGCGATGTCCGCGTGGCCGACGGCGCCCTGTCGTGGAACGGCGTGCTGCGCCCCGGCCAGGACGTCGTGATCACCTACTCGGTGACCGTCGACGCCACCGCCGGCGGCGAGACCATCGCGAACACGGCGACGGGAGAGGCGACCCCGCTCATCCCCGCCGACCCGAGCGACCCCGAGAGCCCCACGACTCCCGGCACGCCGATCACGCCGCCGCCGTCGAGCACGGAGCACCCCGTGAACGAGCCCGGCTTCGCGTTCGCCAAGACCGTCGACCCCGCCGCCGGTACCGCTGTCGACCCCGGTGACGTGCTCACCTACACGCTGACCGCGGTCAACACGGGCCAGACGGCGCTCGACCCGGTGACGATCACCGACGACCTGTCCGGCGTGCTGCCGTACGCGACGTTCAACGCGGACGCCGTGGCGAGCATCGCGGGTGCCGCTGCGGCTCCCGCGACCCTGGACGGCACCGAGCTGTCGTGGACGGGGGCGCTCGCGGTCGGCCAGACCGTGACCGTCACCTACTCCGTGACCGTGAGCGCCGACGGCGTCGGCACCGTGATCGAGAACGCGGCGTCCGCGACGGCGACCCCGCCCGGAGGATCCACGATCACGCCGCCGCCCGGTGTCACGACCAACCCGGTCAACGAGCCCGGATTCTCGGTCTCGAAGAGCGTCGACCCGGCTGCGGGCACGGCGGTCGACCCGGGCAGTGTCCTCACCTACACGGTGACCGGCGTGAACACGGGGGAGACGGCTCTCGACCCTGTCACCGTCACCGATGACCTCTCCGGTGTCCTGGCGCACGCCGAGTACAACGACGATGCGACCGCGACGATCGGCGGCACGGTGACCACCGCGCCGACGGTGGCCGAGGAGGGGCTGTCGTGGACGGGTGCGCTGCAGGTCGGCGAGACCGTCACGATCACCTACTCGGTGACCGTGCGGGCGGATGCCGGCGGGTCCGTGATCGAGAACTCGGCCTCCGGCTCGGCGACCCCGCCGGGTGGCGTGCCGCCCATCGAGACGCCGCCGGCGACGACCGAGAACCCCGTGAACGAGCCGGGCTTCGAGCTGCGCAAGTTCGCCGACCCCGCCTCCGGCACGCGTGTCGACCCGGGCAGCGTCGTCACCTACACGGTGACCGGCGTGAACACGGGGGAGACGGCGCTGGCTCCGGTCCGCATCGTCGACGACCTCTCGGGTGTGCTCGCCCACGCCGCCTACAACGGCGACGCGACGGCGACCCTGAGCGACGGCACCGCCGCGACACCCGTCGTCGCGGGAGATGAGCTCACCTGGACCGGTGACCTCGCGGTCGGCGAGCGCGTCACGATCACCTACTCGGTGACCGTGCACGGCGACGCCGGCGGCGTGATCATCGCGAACACCGTCGAGGGCACGGCGACGCCTCCGGGTGGCGCCGAGCTGACCCCGCCGCCGGTGACGACGGACAACCCCGTCGGCACCCCGGGCTTCGCGTTCGTCAAGACGTCCGACCCCGCATCCGGCTCCGCCGTCGCGACGGGCAGCGTCGTGACCTACACCCTCACCGGCACCAACACCGGCGAGACGGGTCTGGACGAGGTCGTCGTCACGGATGACCTGGCCGGAGTGCTGCGGCACGCCGACCTCCGCGGCTCGGCGACCGCCACGGTGGGTGACCGTGCGGTGGCCGCGCCGACGATCGACGGCACGACGCTGCGCTGGACCGGCAGCCTCGCCGAAGGGGAGCGCGTCGTGATCACCTATGCGGTGACCGTGCACGCCGACGCGGCGGGAGCGACGCTGCGGAACGCGGCCACGGCGTCGGCCACGCCTCCCGGCGGGGAGACGATCACGCCGCCGACGAGCACGACCGAGAACCCGGTGCTGACGCCGCTCGCTCTCACGGGTGGACAGCTGGCCCCGTGGGTCCTCGGGCTCGCGATCGCCCTGCTGATCGGCGGTGCCGTGCTGCTGCTGGTGCGCCGACGCCGCCTGCAGAGCTAGCGGTTCCGCCGGAGAGCCCCGCCCGTCGTCTGCGACGGGCGGGGCTCTCGTCATCCGCGGAGGAGGCCGTGCCGGGCGGCCTGTTCGAGTGCCTCCGTACGGTTGGCCGCGTCGAGCTTGCGGTAGATGCTGCGGAGCTGCGTCTTCAGGGTGTTCGGCGAGACCTGGAGCTCCGCGGCGATCTCGGGCAGCGGCGCCCCGGTGGTGAGCGCGTGCAGCACCACCTGCTCCCGCGAGGACAGCCTCGGGCGGGCGGCGAACGATGGCAACGCGGATCGGCCGGGCAGCGGCGCGCCGCCGATCGGAGCGAGGTCGGCGCGGACGGCGGCGAGATCCTCGGCGCTGAGCAGCGCCAGCGGGGTGCGCAGTCCGCGGTCGGCGAGCTGGGCGTTCAGCGCCTCGGTCACGGCCTGCGCGGCGGCGGGACTGACCCGGTGGAGGGCTGCACTCTGCACCGCCGCGGCCTCCGCGCGCTCGCGCGAGGTCGTCGGCTCGAGGCGCGTGTGAGAGAGGAGCCGCGCCGCCTCGGGCGCGCGACCGTCGATCAGGGCGACCCTGGCTCGTTCCAGAAGGGTGCCGAAGCGGTCCGCCCCGGCGTCGCGCTGCTTGATGCCGCGCGCGGCGCGGATGTCGCCGAGGGCGAGGTGGAGCAGGATCCGCGGGCGGCTCAGCGCCTGGCGGGCCGGCGGAGAGCCGGCCTCGCGTCCGCGCAGCCGGGCGAACGACTCCAGTCGCTCCAGCCCACCGGCGGCATCGCCCTCGTGCAGCGCGATCCAGGCTTCGACCGTCGCCATCGTCGTCCAGTGCTCGCTCGTCGCCCGGTGCGGGAGGAAGGCGCGCGCGTGGTGCTTGGCTGCGGCGAGGTCGCCGTCCTCGACCGCCAGCATCGCCTCGGCGACGCGGTAGAACGTGCCGCGGTAGCCGTCCAGCTGCGCGGGATCCCACGAGCCGTCGCGGATGATCTCGACATAGTGCCGGGCCTCCGGCAGATCGCCGTTGAGGGCGTGGATCCCGCCGAGGAGGCTGACGGCGTGGAACGCCTTCCCGCTGCCCTGCGACGCCGCGAGGGCGGCGGCCTCGTCGAAGAGGCGCACGGCCTGTTCCCGACGGCCGCCGTAGTAGAGCGAGATGCCGAGGTGCGTGCACAGCAGCGGCATCTCCATCGCGTACTGCTCCCACTGGGACTCGGGTGTCTCGGTGAACAGAGCCAGCGCGCGGGCGGCCACCTGCCCCGCCCTGTCGGGCATCCCGATCACGCGCAGCGCCGCACTCTCGGCAGTCCAGATGAACAGGCGCTCCGTCGGCGAGAGCGTGTTCCGACGGGCGTTCGCGGCGGAGATCGCCATCCGCAGCAGCTGCAGTCCGCGCACCCGCCGGAGCCGGTTGGCATTGAGGCAGATGCCCAGGAGCATGGCCACCAGCGGCTCCTGCTTCAGCCGGGCGAGAGGCAGGTCGCCCAGCAGCGCCACGACCCGGCGACCGTCGTGGTCCAGGAGGTGGCTCCACCCGGACATGATGACGTGGGCCGCGAGGTGGAGGTCGTCCTCCTCCATCGCGAGGCGCAGTCCTTCGAAGGGGGCGCCGCGGCGCAGGGCGCCCTCGATCGCGAGGCGTCGGAGCACGCGGATCTCGGCGGGGAACCGCCGCAGGAGGTCGTGACGCAGCAGGGTGCGGGCCGGCGCGGCGATCGTGAAGGTCCGGCGCCCGGAGTCCGTCGACCATCGGCCGAAGCCGAACGCCTCGGCCTCGTCGAGGGCCGTGCCGATGTCCGGATCGCTGCTGAGGGCCTGCGCCAACGGCAGGTCGACCGTGTCCGTGATGCTGATCCGGATAAGACCCTCCAGGACGCCGGCGCCGAACGTGCCCTCCTCCATGCGGCTGCGGAGGTAGTCGTCGACCGCCGCCGTCGCGACCTCCACGATCGTCGTGCCGTCGGGGGCACGGCCGCGGAGAGCGACGGCACGCACGACCGCCGCGAATCCCTCGGTGGCCGCCCGCACGGCGACGGCGGTGTCCTCGTCCACGTCGAGAGCGCGGCGGATCTCGTCGGTGTCGAACGCGAGGTCTTCCGGAGAGATCAGCGCGGTGTCGATCACGAGGCCGATGCCGTCGCTGTCGAAGGGACTGGGGCGATTCGTGGCGACGATCAGGCGGACGTGCGACGGGACGGCGACCGTGCGGCAGAGGTCGAAGACCGCATCCCGGTCGAGCGCGGCGGCGTCGTCCAGGACGATGACGACAGGCTCCTCGTGATCGCACAGGTAGTGCCCGACGGCGGGCCAGCCGTCCCCGGTGGCCGGATCGGTGCTGCCTGCGCCCGTGTCCGTGTCCGTGCCGCGCAGCACCCGCAGCAGCGCAGATGCCAGTGCCGGGCTCGTCGCCAGGGCCGGTGTGACCGTGAGCCACACGACCCGGGCGGAGCAGGTGAAGGCCCAGCCGACCAGGGCGGTGGTCTTCCCGGAGCCCGCGGCGCCGCGCAGCAGCGTGAGCGGAGCCCCGGCATCCAGCACCGCGTTCAGCCGCGGACGCCCGATCACGTGCGCGGAAACCCGCGGAAACCTCGTGTCCCCTTGCGCGCCGAAAGTCGGCATCGTCCCTCCCCAGGTACGCATCCCCACCCCTACGATATCCAAACCCGCACGGTGCAGGACGCTGCGGAGCGAGGGGCGCCGGGAGTTCTAGGCTCGGAGGAGTGAGTGGTCCGATATCGCCCGTGTCCCGCCGTGTGCCGACCAGCGCCCTGCTCGTGAGCGCAGCCCTCGGCGCGGTTCAGGCCCTCGTCTTCCTGGCTGTCGTCCCGGTCACGAGCGTGCTGGCCGCCGCCTCCCCTCCCGCGTATGCCCTGGTCGCGGCCGTGCACACCGCACTGCCCTTCCTCGCCCGCGTCGTCACCCGGGTCCCTGGCATGGCGACGCTGGCCGCCTTCGTGACCGGGGTGCTGACGCTCGCGGTGTCCCCCATCGGGCTGCTCGGGGTGGTGCCGCTCGTCCTCGGCGGCGCGGTCCTCGACCTCGCGCTGCCGTTCCGGCGCGACGCCGCGGTCCGCCCGGGTCGTGTCCTGCTCGCCGGCGCCGTGACCGGGGTGGTGCTCTTCCTCGTGGCCCTCCCGGTGTTCTCCCCGGAGCACCTCGTCCTGCCGGTGCTCATCGCCACGCTGCTCGGCCGGGTGCTCGGGGAGCTCGCGGTGGCGGGAGTCGTTCTCGCCGTCCGCCGGCTGCTGCGTCGCGCGGGCGTCGCCCGCTGACTGCGGTTCACTATACCCCCACTGGGTATAGTGAACCCATGGCCGGTCGTCGCGTGCTCCAGAGGGCGCTGCTCGTCGTCCTCCTCGTGGGCGGCGTCGTGTTCGGGCTCCTCGGCATGCACGCGCTCGACACGCACGGCACCCCCGGAGCGCACGCGATGGCGGGCCACGCGGCACCGGTGCCCGGGCACCCCTCGGCGTCGGCGGCGCATGCGGTGTCCGTCGCCGAGGCGGCCGTCGCCCCCGACGACTCCGCGGGGGATGGCGGCGCGGCCTGCGTCCTCGCGCTCCTCGGCGGACTGCTCCTGGTGCTGCGCCCCACCCGCGCGGCCGTGATCGCTCCCCTGCTGCGCGCCCTCCGCGTGCGCGCGGGAACCGCCGCCGCCCCTCTCCGTCCCCCCTCACTCCACGTCCTCTGCATCAGTCGGACCTGATCGGCGCTGGTGAGCGCCCGGGCTCCGCGACCGCGGACGCCCTTCCGACAGACAGAGATGAGAGAGAAATGAAGAATCGAACCGCTGCCGCCGCCGCCCTCGTGCTGGTCGGAACCCTCGCCCTCGCGGGATGCGCCTCGGCCGCACCCGCGGGACCGGCTGACCACTCCGGTATGGATCACTCCACCTCGGACGCCCCGCTGGCCGGAGCGAACGAGGCCGATGCGATGTTCGCGTCCATGATGATCGTCCATCACGAGCAGGCCGTCGAGATGTCGGACATCGTGCTCGCGAAGGATGACGTCGACCCACGGGTGACCGACCTCGCCGAACGCATCAAGGCCGCTCAGGGCCCGGAGATCGAGCAGCTGCAGGGGTGGCTCGACGACTGGGGTGCCGAGGCGGGTGACCCCGCGGAAATGGACCGCGGTGACGGCATGATGAGCGACGACGACCTCGCCGCGCTCGAAGCCGCCGCGGGCCCGGAGGCGTCCCGGCTGTTCCTGGAGCAGATGATCGCCCACCATGAGGGCGCGGTCGAGATGGCCGAGACGGAGGTCGCGGACGGCGAGAACGCCGACGGGGTCGCCCTCGCGCAGGACATCGTCGACGCGCAGACCGCGGAGATCGCGGAGATGAAGGAGATCCTCGCCACGCTCTGATCGGCACCGGGTCCCGACGTATCCAGGCCGTCATCGAGCTCCTCTCCGAAGACCCACGGCCCCCCGCGGCACGCAAGCTCACCGGCCGACCGGAGTGGCGGGTGCGGACGGGGGACTACGGGGTGCTCTACCGGATCGAGGACGGGATCCTGACGGTCGTCGTCGTGCACGCCGGCCACCGTCGCGAGGTGTACCGCTAGCGATCGCGGCGGCGCAGGCGGCGCAGCGGGGCAGACAGGCGGTGCCAGAGCGTCGGCGCGGGCTCTTCGTCCTCCGCGGGCGGCGGGGCGACGGCGAACTGGACGAACTCCTCCGCGCCGTGGTGCACGACGCGGTAGAGCGCCGTGCCGATGAGCACACCCAAGGCGATCGACATGACGGAGACGAGGGCGGCGGTGAAGTCGGCGAGACCGTTGTCGGTCGCCACCGCCTCGGTGAGTCCCACCAGCCCCGCCGCTCCCGGCACCAGCAGCCAGAACGCGGGGAGGAACGTGAGCTGCGACGGGGCCCCGTGGCGCAGCCCGGCGATCCAGAACACGACCGGCGTGACGGCGACCGCGCCGACGAAGCCGCCGACCGCCGGGTCGATGAACTCCGTTCCCGCCCATTGGCCGAGGTAGGCGACGACCAGGGCGAGCAGCACCCACCCGAATGTGGACGGCGGGGAGGAGAAGTGCAGGTAGTTGCCGAGTGCGAACACGAGGATGCCCAGCAGCGGCACCCACCAGGGCAGGTAGGACGAGGAGGCGTCGAGCGCCTCGTACGAGTCGCTCGAGACGCCCACCACCGCGCCCGCGGCGAGGATGCCGAAGGCGAGGAGGGCGAGCTGCACGAACCCGTAGATGAGGCGGGACGCACCGGAGATCATCTGTCCGGCTGCGAGCTCGACCGTCGCCGTGGTGAGCACGCCGCCGGGGAGGAAGGTCACCAGCGGCGCGATCAGCAGCCGGATCGGGTCGCCGATCTCGATCACCTCCGCGAGCAGGAACACCGCGGCGGCGCACACGAAGGCCGCGGCGATGGGCATGACCAGCTGCAGTGTGGGGGAGCGCACGAGCTTGAGCAGGCCGATCCCGAACCCGAGCACGAAGGCGACGAGCGCGCCCTGCCAGGTCGGCGCGAGCAGGAGCGCGAGGCCGGTCGTGAGGATGGCATGCCCGAGCGTACGGGTGAACCAGCCGAGCCGCGGGCGCATCGCGCCGATCTCGTTGAGCCGCCGGATGCCGTCCAGCGGGTCCACGGCGCCGGTCTTCGCCTGCGCGATGAGGTCGTACAGCGCGGCGATCTGGTCGAAGCGGAACGAGGCGTTCGTGGCCGACCGGAACGCGACCCGCTGCTCCCCCGCGTCCCCCGTCTCCACGATGATGATCGTCGGCAGGACGACGAAGTCGGCGCCGTCTCCCCCCGATGCCGTGGCCACCTCGGCGATCGTGTCCCGGATGCGGTCGACGGACTCCGCCGATGCATTCATGCCCTGAGCCAGTCCCAGGAGGAACTGCCGCAGCGCCGACCGGTCGACGACGTCGGTCATGTCACGTGAACAGGAACGACAGCGCCACCCCGACGACGATCGCCGTGCCGACGTAGACGAGGTTCGGCAGCTGGAACGAGTGGTCGATGACGAACTTGCCCATCTTCGTCGTCCCGGTCTGGTCGAACGCGACCGTCGCCACCTGGCTGCCGTTGGCGGGCAGCGTGTAGATGCCCATCGCCGCCGGCCACAGCCCCACCAGCAGGGAGGCGGGCAGACCGATCGTGATGCCGATCGGGACGATCGCGTTCGTGGCGCTCGACTGGCTGGTCGTGAGCATGGCGACCGCGAAGAGCGCCAGCGCGAACAGCAGAGCGCCGAGGAAGGCGGACGATCCGGAGACGACCGAGCCCAGCCCGTCGACGATGAGGGTCTGGTTCGCGGCGACGAACGTGTTGGCGAGCCAGGCGATGCCGAACAGGGCGATGGCCCCGACGATGCCCGCGGGGAACGTGGACTGCTTCGGCACGTCGGCGGCCTTGACCTTGCAGAACACGAAGATCAGCGCGGCGATGATGCCCATGACGACCTCGATGATCACCGTGACGCTCAGGCGGAGCGGGTCGCCGTCGTCATCGGTGCCGATGACCGGACGGAGGTTCTCGAACAGGCCGAAGAAGACGATCACCGCGACGCCGGCGAGGAACAGCGAGGCCGAGAGCACGGCGGTCGGCGGGAGCTTGTTCTCGTGCGCGTCGACGGTGGGCGGCTTGATCTGCCCCTCCGCCAGGCGCTTCTGGTACTCCGGGTCGTCCTCGAGGTCCTTGCCGTGACGCATCATGACCAGGGCGGCGACGAGCAGGCCCGCGATCGAGGCCGGCCACATGATGAGGAGCAGGCCGCCGAGGTCGACGCCCTGCGGCGCGAGCAGCACGACCATCGATGCGGTGGCCGCGGAGACCGGCGAGCACAGGATGCCGACCTGCGAGGCGACGGCCGAGACCGACAGCGCCCGCTCCGGCCGGATCTTCTGCTGGTAGGAGACGTCGTAGATCACGGGCAGCAGCGGGTAGAAGATGTTGCCGGTCCCCGCGCCGACCGTGAAGAGGAACGACATCGCCGGCGCGAGGAAGACGACGGACTTCGGGCGTTTGCGGATGACCTTCGCGGCCACCGACACCATCCAGTCGATGCCACCGGCGGCCTGCATGGTCGAGGCCGCGGTGATGACCGTGATGACGATGAACACCGCGTCGACGGGGGCGTTGCCGGGGGCCTCCCCGAACACGAACACGAGCACCGCGACGCCGACGAGGCCCCACACGCCCAGGCCGATCCCGCTCGTGCGGGTGCCCATGAAGATCGCCAGGACGACGACGATGAGCTCGGCGACGAGGATCCAGACGCTGTCGTTCACGACGACGGCCCCTTCACGATCGGCGCCGCCCCGGTGAGGACCTGCACCGGCAGCTCGGTCTCGACGATATTCCCGTCGGCCGCCTCGACCTTCAGCGCCAACGCGTTCTCGACCGGGCTGACCGCCGTGACGAACTCGCTGTTCTCGAAGTGCAACGACTGCAGGTTGCCCACCGCATACCCGGTGGAGAGCTCGCCGCTGAGCAGGGAGGCGTGGAAGAGCGGCCGTCGCTGGTCCTCGGCGTCGTAGTGCGGACAGAAGCTGCCGTGCAGGAACCCGAGACCCTCGGGGAGCACCTGCAGCGTGGGCCCGTAGCTGTCGGTCGTGCCGCCCTCGAACCAGCAGATGCCGCCCGCGCTGCCTCCCGTGAACACGACGTTCGACGAGGGGTCCTCCCACATCTCGCGCATGATCTCGTCGAGGCCCTGACGCTTCCAGACGTCGAGCATGTTGGCGGTGTTCCCGCCGCCGACGTGGATGACGTCGAAGCCCTTCACGAACCCGGCCAGGTCGTCGACGGCGCGATGGAACAGCGGCAGGTGGTGCGGCGCGCATCTGTCGGAGTCGTACGTGGAGTAGAAGCTCACGATGTAGGCGGTGTCATCGCCGGTCGCGGTGCCGACGAAGAGGACCCGAGGCCGCTCCTTGCCGGTGAGCTTCAGGATGTACTCGTGCGTCGGATCGTTCCGACGTTCCATCATGGCCTTGCCGGCCCCGGTTGCGACGACGTGCGACATGCCCCCACCTCACTGTCGAGTGTGAATGCGCTCAACCTAGCGTCGCGCCGTCACCGCCGTCCAGAGCGGTCACCCTGGCCGGGTGAATCCGCGCCTCTCAGCCGAAGACGCGAGCCGTGCCGACCATGCCTTCCAGGAGGGCGGCTGTGCGGGCGCGCGGTCCCTCCGGCGCGATGCCGAGGACGCGGGCGAGCTCCAGGGCGAGAGCGGCGTGTCCGGCGGCGCTGGGGTGGAAGGGGTCGTTCATGAGGCCCCACGGCATCCCGCCACCGCCCAGCTCTGCGAAGTGCGCGTACTGGTCGACGAGGATCACGTCCTCCGCGGACGCGACCCGACGGACGGCCTCGGCGAAGTCGGCGATCCGCGCCCGCTCCGGCGCGTTGCGGACGTCGATGGCGGGCGGCGTCTGGAGCACCGGGATGGCGCCGATTTCGCGCACCCGGCTCACGAAGTCATGCAGGGAGGCGGCGTAGTCGTCCGGCGAGATCACCGGTCGGGGCCCGCCGTCCGAGGCGTCGTTGGTGCCGACCATGAGGGTGACGACATCCGGCTGCCAGCCCGCGACCCGACGCTCCCAGTCGTCGAGGATGTCGACGATCCGGTTGCCGCTGATCGCGGTGTTGAGCACGATGTCGCGGACGCGCTCGAGCTCGCCCCTGATCAGCTCGTGGAGGTGCTCCTGGTAGCTGCGCCCGCCCTGGGTGTGCACCAGGCCGTGGGTGATCGAGTCGCCGGTGATGACCCAGTTCAGCGGTGCCGGGTCGCGGAGCGCGTCGGCGAGGCGGCGGAGGTCGTCGTCGGCGGTGGCAGGGGAGGCGGAGGGGGCGATCGGCACGTTTCCGAGCTTATCCGGCGTAATGCTCAGGGGCCGTTCCCGTCCTGTTTGCCGAGGGGCGAGGCTGGGCATGTGAGCGCGGACGGGATCCGTGGCCCAGGACGTCGTCGAATCCCCAACCCGACGACGTGGAGAAATCGAGTCCCTCGTGCGGCGGGCTGCTCCCCCGGCCCGCCGCACAGCCCCGGTCTCGGGGCGTTCCGTCGGCCCATTCCGGAACGCCGATATACGCGCGGCTGCGAACACCTGCGATGCGCCGCATGAGGGGTACCGTCGTTGGCGGCCTGTGCGAGGGAGGGGAACCTTGCGGGCCGGGGGAGAGCTCCGCGGCATCGCCGCGGGCGGAGAGAGTGCGACGCCGCGCGGCGTGGAGACACGTGCGGCGTGCATCGTCGCGTTCCGCAATCCTGCGGAACGCGCGTAGTACGTCGGGCCCCGCCGTGTCTCATCTTCGACCGTGCCCACGTCGCGTGTGCGCGGCTGTCACCGGAGGAACACATGCTGACCCATTCGCCACCCGTCCGACCCCGCTCGGGACGGAGCCGCATCGCCCGCCGCGTCGCCGCCGTCGCCATGATCGTCGGCGGATTCGTCGGAGCCCTGCTCGTCCCCGTCGCGGCGACCGCGGCCCCGCCGTACACGACCGGCGCGACGGTCGAGTCCCTGGCCTTCACGGAGACGGCCGTCGCCAGCGGCACGAAGGCCGAGCTGACCGGCACCTGGTCCCTGCCGGACAACCCGGTCGCACCTGCCGGCTTCGTCGTCGAGCTCCCCGAGGGCCTCCGTGGGCTGCCGGACACCTTCCCGTTGCTCGACGCGGCGGGAGCTGAGGCGGGACGCTGCGTGACGACCGCCGCGCAGCTCGTCTGCGACATCGACAGCGCTTACCTCGAGGAGCACCCCGTCGGTCTCTCCGGAGGCTTCTCCTTCTGGGCGACGGTGACCACCGAGGTGAGCGAGACCACCACGGTCACCTACGACTTCGGTGACGTCACCGCTTCCGTCGATGTGAAGCCGGACCCCTTCATCTGCACGACCGACTGTGACTTCCGAGGCCGCGCGGACTTCAAGAGCGGGGAGTACCAGAACACCTCGGACACCATCGCGTGGGACGTCGCCGTCGGGGCGGGAGCGAAGGGCATGGCCGCGGGTCAGGAAGTCGTCGTCACCGACGTCATCGGCTCCGACCAGGAGCTCCTGCGCGAATCCGCCGCCGGGGAACGCTACCCGTCGCTGTGGGTCGCCACCGGTCTGCAGACCCTCCCCAGCGGTCTCGTCGTCCCGGGGCCGGTCACCGAGGTCGCTGCCGCCGACTACACCGTCTCCGCCGACGGGACCACCGTCACCTTCACCGCCGTCGAGGGCGGCTTCTACAACGTGCACTACCTCTCGCGGGTGACCGACGACGGTGCGGCCGACACCTACCGCAACGCCGCCGAGATCCGGGTCGGCACCGAGACATCGTCGACGGTCACGTCGGAGGTCACCCGCCACGGCGGCTCGGGGACGGGGAACGGTACGCGCGTCGGGCGCTTCACGGCGCTGAAGACCCTCAGCGGTCCGGCGGCCGCGACCGAGCGGATCCCCGCCGGGACCCGGTACGTGCTGGAGTACACGTACCCGGCGGGGCCGGGCTTCCCGGCGGGCTCGGGGGTGCTCGATCTCGAAGCCGGATCGCCGGTGACGAGCCCGGCGCTGCCTGCCGGCGCGGAGGTCACGGTCCGCGAGCGGGCGCCGGAGCCCGTGGCCGGCACCGCCTGGGGCACGCCGGTGATCAGCCCGGAGCGGTTCACGGTGGGGGACCAGACCGTCACCGTGGGCGTGCAGAACCCGGTGGCCGTCGTGCCCCCGCCGCCCGTTCCGGCCACGCCGAGCACGCCGGCCACCCCGGCCACGCCGAGCACGCCGGCGACGCCGAGCACGCCGGCGACGCCGGCGGGCACTCCCGGGGGCTCGCTGGCCACAACCGGCGGGGAGATCGCGACAGCGGGTCTGCTCGCCGGGGTGCTGCTTCTGGGGATAGGAGGTGCGCTGGCGGCCGCGCGACGCGCACGCCGCGGGAACCGCTGATCGCACGCGCCGGGCGGGGTGCGGCCGACATCCGTCGGACCGCACCCCGCGTCGGCGCGAGAACGCACGGGTGAGGTTTGTCACCTCACCGACACAGGCCCTCGGGGGAAGGGAACACCATGAGCGACGAACGCAGAGACGAGGAGAGGGAACGCGACGCGGACCTGCTGGACCGGGTCCGCGGGGGTGACGAGCAGGCCTATGCGGAGCTGTGGGAGCGCTACGCACCCGCGGCGGCGGCCGTGGCCCGCAGCTACTGGTGGTCAGCCGATGCCGACGACCTCGTCGCAGAGTCCTTCACCCGCATCTATCAGGCGATCCAGGCCGGGAAGGGGCCGACGGCCGCGTTCAAGCCGTACCTGTTCGCCACGATGCGCAACCTCGCCATCAGCTGGGGCCGCGCCCGTCGCGAGGTGCCCATCGAGTACATCGAGGCGGTGGAGGACCCGAACAGCACGGATGCCGCGGCCGACGCCGATTTCGACGCCTCGCTCGTCTCGCAGGCCATCCTGGCCCTGCCGGAGCGCTGGCAGGACGTGCTGTGGTTCGGCGAGGTCGAGCACCTCTCCATGCACGAGATCGGCAAGCGCCTCGACATCAGCGAGCGCGCGGCCGCGGTCCTCGCCTTCCGTGCCAGGGAGGGGCTCCGGCAGGCCTGGATCACCGCGCACGTCGCGGCCCGCCCGCCGGCCTCCCGGGAGTGTCAGTGGACGATGGGGAAGCTGGGCGCGCACGCCCGCCAGCGCCTCACGCCCCGGGACACGGCCCGTGTGCACGCCCACCTCGACGAGTGCGCCGACTGCCGCGCCAAGGCCGAGGAGGCGCGTCACGCCAGCTCGCGCATGCTGTCCGTCCTCTTCCCCGCCGGCATCACGGTGGGGGCCGGTGCGCAGATCTGGCAGTCGCTGACATCTGCCGGACTGTCCGCCAGCGCCGCCCCGCTGCCGCCCGCGATCGCCGCTCCGGTCGCAGGTATCGCTGCGGCGAAGGCCACCATCGGTATCGTGGCCGCGGTCACCGCGACGACGCTCGCGGCGACCGTCGCCGCCACGGTGGTCGGGGGCACCGCCGTGGTCGCGGCGCCCGCCGCCACGGAGGTCGTGACGTGGAGCGTACCCACCCCGGTCCCATCCCCGGAGGCGACATCCGCCCCGGCGGCGACGCCGGTCGCGAGCCCTCCGCCGTCGGCCGCGCCGGAGCCCTCCGCTCCTGCAGCGCCGCCGCCGGAGCCGGAGCCGGAACCCGCCCCCGAGGCGAGCGTGCCGAGCGCTCCTGTCCTCATCGACGTGCCAGGACAGGTCTCACGCACCGAGCTGCTGTCCGTGACCGTGGCGTGCGAGGTCGGTGCCGACCTCACGGTGTCCGCCTACGGCGCCACCCTGGCGGCGGGGACGTGCGCGGCGAACGAGCGATGGCAGGCGAGCTTCCGCGTCGACGCCTATCCGGTGCCCGCCGGGACCGCGGTGACCCTGAGTTTCGCGCAGTCCAACATCGCCGGGATCTCCGGCGCGGCGAGCGCGGAGGTGGTCATCGTGGATTGATTTCGGAACCGCGCGTAATCACCCCCGCGGATCGCTGTCCTGTAGGAGTCCGCCATCTCCGGATACCAGCGGATGAAGAGATCGAGATTGGAACCACATCGCCATGAGGAAACGATCGGGCGCCTTCGTGCTCGGATTGCTGCTCGCCCTGGGTACCGTCGCTGCCGCGGCACCCGCTGACGCCGCGACGGGAGCCGCGACCATCGTCGACGCGAACACCGGCCGGTTCACGCTGCCGGACGGCACGATCGCCACCGACACACTCGCCGGCGGCTCCCGCATCTTCGGCGGCGAGGGTAAGACGCTGAGCTCCTGGAGCGGCACGGACGCCATGTACGCGGCCGGTGTCTCGGCGAAGGACCTCGCGACGCTCGACGTCCACTCGAACGCGAACTGCGGGACGTCGTCGCGCTGCGGCGAGGGACAGCTCACGATCACGTTCGATCGCCCGGTCGACGATCCCGCGATCCACATCGCCGAGTTCGGCGCCGGGACCGGCGGTACCGGACTCGGCGGGATCTCGGTCGCGGACGGCATCCGCTTCGCCTCCTCCGACGGCGGCGCCACCCGTGCGGTCGTCTCCGACGGCGCCACTTTCGTGGACGGAGGCGACGGCTACTCCCGCGGCGACATGAGGATCTCCTGCACCGCGGCCTCGCGCCCCGGGGGCTGCGGAAGCTTCACCGTCCCGGGCACCAAGATCACCCGGATCGTCTTCGATGTCGCCCGCTTCGCCCTCGGCGGCACGCAGACCGCAGCGCTGGACGGCTACGCCCTCGGGGTGACCGCCACCGCCACGCCGGACCCGAAGGTCGCCGGACTCTCGATCGCCAAGGTCGTCGACAAGGCCGCGGCCGCACCGGGCGACGTCCTCGACTACACCATCACCGTCCGGAACACCGGCGAGGCGGAGGCCCGTCAGGTGCCCGTGACCGACACGCTTCCCGCCGGGCTGCGCGATGCGACGGCCGATCAAGGCGGCGTGGTCGCCGACGGCGCGGTCGCCTGGACGATCGACGCCCTTCCCGCCGGCGGCACGAGCACCCTGCACGTCTCCGGGACCGTCGACCGCGCAGGCGCGGGCGCCACCCTCGTCAACCGCGCCGTGGTGGAGAACCCCGCCGGTGTCCCGGCCGAGACGCCGGCGCCCACGTCCTCCACGCCGTGTGCGGACGACGCGAGTGTCGCCTGCGCCTCCACGGTCGTCGCCGCCCTGCCGGCGTTGTCCCTCGCGAAGACCGTCGACAAGCAGGTCGCCGGCCATGACGAAGCGCTGTCGTACACCCTGGTCGTCGGCAACGCCGGGACGGCCCCGGCGACCGATGTCCCCGTGACCGATGTCCTTCCGCCCGCCTTGACCGCGGTCGCGGCCGATCAGGGCGGCGTGGTCGCCGACGGCGCCGTCCACTGGACGCTCCCCGAGGTCCCGGCCGGCGGCGAGGTCGTGCTGCACGTGACCGGCACGACGCCGGGAGGTCTCGACGAGGCCCAGCTCGTGAACCGCGCCACCGTGCAGAACTCCGCCGCTGCGCCGAACGGGACGCCCGCGCCGACGGTGACCACCCCGTGTCCTGACGACCCCCAGCAGGCATGCGCCCTGACCGCGGTGGCCCCGCTCGCCTCGTTGGAGATCGACAAGACCGTGGCGCAGTCCGCCGCGCCGGCGGGGTCCATCCTCGACTACACGATCACCGTGTCGAACGTCGGCCCCGGTGCTGCGACGCAGATCCCCGTCGTCGACGACCTGCCCGACGGTGCGCGGTTCATCGCCGCCTCGACCGGGGGCGTCGCCGTGCAGGACAGGGTGGGCTGGGTTGTGCCGGAGCTCGGCCCCGGGGAGTCGGCCACGATGACCCTCCGCGCGCAGCTGCCGCGGGACGCCGAGGGCACCGTCGTCAACCGCGCCACCGTCGCCTATGACGAGTCGATGATCGCCGGCCTGCGGGCAGCGGCTGTCCAGGCCGGGATCGTCGTTCCGGACGACCTGTCCGGCCTCCCCGCGCCGCCGCCGCTGTCGGCGACGCACGCCTGCGCGGACGACGCGCAGTGGTCGTGCGCGGCGACCGTCGTCCGTGCCCCTGCCGCTGCAGGGCTCGCGCAGACGGGCGGCACGCCGCTCTCCGTCCTCCCCGCGATCGCGCTGCTGGCGGGTGGAGCTCTGCTCCTCATCGTCTCCGCGCGTCGCGCGACCCACCGATAACCACTGATCGCGTCAGCCACGGGGGACCTCCCTCCGGGGGCTGATCGAGGTACCCAGAAATGCACTTCTCACAGTCCACTTCGTCCGTTCCGCTGCCGAAAGGCTCCGTCATGATCGTCTTTGGGACCCGTCCCGAGATCATCAAGCTCGCCCCGCTCGTCCGCGAACTGGGAGATGCCGCCTTCGTCGTCCATACCGGGCAGCACTACGACCCGGGGATGTCCCGGGTGTTCCTCCGGTCCTGCGGGATCGAGCGCGTCGATCTCCAGCTGCATGTCGGCGGTCTCCCGCGCGCGGCGCAGATCGGGCGCGCCGCCGAGCAGATCGCCGAGGCCATCACCCGCTTCGAGCCGCGGTACGTCGTGGTCCAGGGCGACACGAACGCGACGTTCGCCGCCGCTCTCGCCGCGAATGCCGCAGGGGTGCGCCTCGGGCACGTCGAGGCGGGACTGCGGGCGCACGATCGCCGGATGCCCGAGGAGCACAACCGGGTGATGGTCGACCACATCGCTGACGACCTGTTCGCGGCGACGGCGGCGAACCGTGCCAACCTCCTCGCCGAGGGCATCGACGAGGAGCGCATCCTCGTCACCGGCAATCCGGTGGTGGAGGCGGTGCGCGCCCAGCGCGCGGGCGCGGCCGGCGATGCGGACGAGCTCGCGCGGCTCGGATTGACGCCTGCCGGCTTCGTCCTCGCCACCCTGCACCGTCAGGAGAACGTGGACACTCCGGAGAACCTCCTGGCCACCCTCCGCGCGTTCAACGCGATCGCGGCGTCGGGGTGGCCCGTCGTGTTCCCCGTGCACCCACGCACCAGGGCGATGCTCACCTCGCTGGACGCCACGCACCTCCTGGACGCACTGATCGCCGAGGAGCCGCTCCCCTACGAGCGGTTCCTGGCGCTCGCCGCCCACGCCGCTCTGCTGGTCTCCGACTCCGGCGGCATCCAGGAGGAGGCGACGGTGATCGGCCGCCCCGTCCTCGTCGTGCGGGACTCGACCGAGCGCCCCGAGGCGCTGGGCGCCTTCACCCGGCTCGTCACCCCGCAGGAGCTCGCTCCGGCCGCCTCCGCCCTGCTCGGCGCGGTGGAGCCGACCCTCGCCCGACTCGCCACCCTGCCGTCCCCCTTCGGCGACGGGCAGGCCACCGCGCGCATCGCGGCGCACATCCGCAGCACCGTCGCCTCGACCCGCACTGAGGAGTCCTGATGTACAGCAACGCCCTGACCACCCCGCTCGCCACGGTCGGCGCCCTCGCCGTCACAGGTCCGGAATCGATGACCACCTGGGTCATGGCGGCGGGGATCGCGGTGACCGTGGGGGCGGGGCTGCTCCTGCGCACCCGCCTGCTGCGGCGGTCGGCGCCGGCTCCCCGCCCGATCCGTCGGTCCGTCGCGCCGGAAGAGGACCCGGCGCCGGGGAGGACACCCTGATGTTCCCGGTGCTCAACGCGTTCACGGTCCTGCTCGGCGTCGCGTTCGTCACGTACGTCCTGTTCATCCTCATCCCCTATCTCCGTTATCCGAAGACCACCCCGGGCGATCCGGCGAGCTTCGAATGGCACTTCTTCATCCCGTGCCGGGACGAGGAGGCGGTGATCGATACGACCGTGTCGCGGGCGCGGCGGGACTTCCCCGGCGCCCACGTCTGGGTGATCGACGACGACAGCGAGGACGCCACGGCGTCGATCGTCACCCGATGGGCCGAGGCCGACGAGCACGTGCATCTCGTTCAGCGCCGTCGCCCCGAGGCGCGGACTGGCAAGGGCGACGCACTCAACGCCGCCTATCATCAGCTCCTGGCCTGGCTCCCCGCAGACGCCGACCACGATCGGATCGTCGTCGTCGTCATCGACGCGGACGGCGAGATGGAGCCCAACGCCCTCGAGATCTGCGCCGCCGACGACATCTTCGGCGACGAGAGCGTGGGGGCGGCGCAGATCGCGGTCTGGATGAAGAACCGCGACGACCCGAAGCCCTACCCGCACGGCGGGCGGTTCGCCAACACGTTCGCGCGGTTCCTGCTGCGGATGCAGGATCTCGAGTTCCGCACCACCATCGCCGCGATGCAGTCGCTCCGGGCGAAGACCGGGACCGTGGGGCTGGGCGGCAACGGCCAGTTCACCCGGCTCTCCGTGCTCGATGCGATCGGCGACACCTTCGGCGAACCGTGGCACGGCGCCCTGCTCGAGGACTACGAGCTGGGCGTCCATGTCGTGCTGGCGGGCTACCAGGTCCGCCACGTCTACGACACGCACGTGAACCAGGAGGCGCTGCCCTCGATCCGCCGTCTGCTCACGCAGCGCACCCGGTGGGCGCAGGGGAACATCCAGTGCGTCAAGTACATCCGCGAAGTGGTGAAGTCGCCGTACGTCGACAACGCCGGGGTCATCGAGACCGTGTACTACCTCGTGCTGCCCTTCCTCCAGATGCTCGGAGGGCTCTCGTTCCTCATCCTGTTCAGCGCCCAGGTCGGGTACTGGGTGCAGCAGCCGGAGCTCTTCCAGGTCGCGCTCGGCGACACCCTCGGCGTCCTCGGGCTGCTGTTCGCCTTCTCCGTCGCCCCGTTCGCCGTCTGGGGGTTCGTCTACAAGATCCGCTGCGAACCCCAGGCGAGCTGGCTGACGGCGCTGGGGTGGGGGCTCGGGGTGTGGCTCTACGTCTATTACATGTACATCTGCATCGCGCGGGCGTTCCTGCGCATCGTCCGGGGCAAGAACGGATGGGCCAAGACACGCCGCAATGCGGAGGCCCACGTCGTCGTCAACGGATCCGTCGCCGTGGAGGCCTGATGACCACCGTCACCGAAACCCTGCCCGCCCTCCGCGCCCGTCGACTGGATCGGGTGTCGCCGCCGAACCGTGCCGCGCGGGTGGTCGTGGCCCTGCTGATGCTCGCCGCGGGCGGAGCGCTCCTGGCGGTCAACACCTCCTTCCGCGCCGTCGAGGCGGTCGTCGCGACGTGGCTGCTCTCGCCGTTCGTCGAGGGCCAGCGCACGGCGATCGGCGAGCACTACCTCGTCTGGACCCCGACCGGAGACCTGATCGCTCTGCAGATCACGGTCGAGTGCACAGCACTCCTGATCGGGCTCCCGCTCACCGTGGTCGCCGCGGTGATCCTCGCCTTCACCCGCGTGCGGTGGAGCCGGCTGTTCGGCGGGCTCGCAGCCATGTGGGGCATCGTCTTCGCGGTCAACATGCTGCGGCTCGTCCTGATCGGCTGGGCCACCCAGACCTGGGGTCTCGATCCGGGCTACAAGGTGAGCCACGTGTTCGTGGGTTCCCTCGTCGGCGTCCTGGGGTACGTCGTCGGACTCGTCGTCATGCTCCTGATCATCGGCGTCCGTGCCCCGCAGCGCCGGAATACTCGCCGTCCGTGGGCGTAATCGACCCCCGTCCCCACCGTCTCATTCGCGGCGAAGCACTCTGCTCGTCGTGTCCACATCAAGAAAGAGGCTCATCATGAAGAGCATCCTCAAGACCGCGTGCAGCGCCGGTGTCGGCCTGCTGATCGTCGGGGGCTCGCTCCTCGGCGCGCAGGGGGCCATGGCCGCCGACCAGCCCGACTCCACCGACGGCGCATCGAGCGGCGGCATCTCCTCGGTCCGCAGCACGGAAGACGTCGACGGTCAGGCCTCGACCCGCGGCTACCTGGGTCGAGCCACCCAGACGGCCGCGACGGGCGTGACGCCGGGGTCGGAGATCAAGGAGGGCGCGATCGTGCAGCTCGTCAACGACGAGCAGATCGACGGCGTCTACAAGGTGATCCTGCCCGTGCCGGCGCACACGACCTTCGCGTCGGCGACCAGCGGCGGTCAGCTCGTCGGTGGGAACGTCGTCTGGACGTTCAACGTCACGCACGACGGCGGCACCAGCATCGTCACCCCGATGGCGACGTTCACCGTCGACGCCGACTACTGGGGTCCGCAGATCACCAACAGCGCCAAGGTGCTCTACACCGGCGGCGTCTTCACCGACGACCACCGCTTCACCTACAACTACAGCCACACCTTCGCCGAGCGTCCGCCGGTGCCGGTGGCCGATCCTGCCGTCGGACTCGCGGGTGCCGGTGTGATCGCCGTCGGAGCTGCCGGCGCGTTCGCGCTGCGTCGTCGTCCCTCGGCGACCCGGTGACGGGCGCCGGACAGACACGGAGGAACAGAGACCTGTGAAGAAGACATCCTTTCTTCGGGGTGCGCTGACCGTGGGGGTGCTCACCGCTCTGGCGGCGGGCGCCCGCGCGGGCGCCCCCGCCGCCTCGGCGGCCGACGTCAACGGCTGGAGCGGATCGGGAGACACCCGCACCGCGTCGGCCGCCGGAGCGACGGCCCGCATCACCACCACCGACAAGGTGCAGATCAAGAGCTCCGGTGACGTCGTCAACCTCGCCACCGTGCGCGACGGCGGGGAGCTCGGGCTCAACGTGATCGGCCTCAACGAGGGCTACCCCTGCAAGAACGGCATCGAGTGCGTCCGCGGGAACGTCGTGGTCGACTTCGGCCAGCAGGTGACGAACCCGAAGATCACCCTCGCCAACCTCGGCGGTGACGTGTACTCCATCGGCGGCGTCGTGCAGTCCTCGGCGAAGTACACGCTGAAGACCTCCGGGGTGAGCCTCAGCGCCGTGAGCGGCAACCTGGACGTGACGTCGAACACGATCACCTCGACCTCCTTCGCCGCCAAGACCGGCACGGTGCAGGTCAACGGCACCGTCTCGAAGGTGGAGTTCCAGCTCAGCATGCGCTCGAAGGGCGCGTTCCTCGGGCTCGTGCCGACCTGGACGAAGGTGCCGAGCGACCTGCACAGCATCGACATCGACGTGGACAAGCCGACGGCGCCCGCGCTGACGGTGGACAAGAACGATCACCGCGACAGCGCCGTGATCGGCGACCAGCTCTCGTACGACATCGTGGTGCGCAACACCGGCACCGCTGCGGCGAGCAACGTCGTCGTCAGCGACGACCTGCCGGCCGGGCTCACCGGTATCACCGCCTCGTACACCGCTGGCACGACCGGTCAGGTGTCGGTCACCGGGCAGCGCGTCCAGGGCACGATCCCATCGCTCGCTCCTGGCGCGTCCTCGACGATCACCGTGAAGGCGACCGTCGGGGCATCCACGCCGATCGGGAACCTGCGCAACAACGCCTGCGCCGTGGGAACCGCCACGAACCAGGCCTGTGACTGGGACGACACCACCATCACCAAGAAGACCACGCCCGTGCTGACGATCAGCAAGGACGACGGTCAGGGTGATGTGAAGCTCGGACAGGACCTGACGTACGACATCGTCGTGCGGAACACCGGCGACGGTGCGGCCACGAACGTCGTGGTCAGCGACCCGCTCCCGGCCGGTCTCGACTTCGTCTCGGGCAGTGGCCCGTCGGGTGTGACGGTGAGCGCCTCCGGGCGCACCGTGACCGCCAATCTCGGCACGCTCGAGGCAGGGCAGTCGGTCACGCTGAAGGTGAACGCCAAGGTCAACCAGTCGGCTCCTCCCGGGGCGCTGACCAACCAGGCCTGCGCGGTCGCCGGTAACGCGGCGAACGTCTGCGCGACCGACACCGACACCGTCAAGCGTGAGTTCTTCCAGTACACGTTCAACTCGAACCCGACCGACCCGACGCCGGGCCAGGCCGTGACGTACCGGATGGAGTTCGGCAACAACGGCAACGTCGACTCGGCGAACGCGGAGATCGCATACACGCTGGCGGGCATCCTCGACGATTCCAGCTGGAACCCGTCGAGCGTGACGGCCAACCGCGGCACCGTCACCGTGAGCGGCGACAGCATCGACTGGAAGGGACCCCTCGCCTCGGGTGAGACGGTCGTGATCACCTTCACCGGTGTCTGGAACGGGAACGGCGACGGTTTCGCCTTCCCCAACGTCACCTACTACGGCAGCGCGCGCTAGCCGGAACTCAGGCGAACGCGCGGGTGCAGGCCCATTCCTCTGGGGTGACCTGTGCTCGCGCGTTCGCCTGTTTCCGCGCGTCTGCGGAGTCAGTCACGGTCGGCGCGGCTGATGAGGTCCATCAGCTCGTCGAGCGTGTCGACGTCGATGACCTCGGTGCCGTCGGGCTCGCGCACCTCGATGCCGTCGACCTCCAGCTCCTCATCGAGCTGCACGAGGATGCGCGACTCCGGGAACTGCCGGGGGGCGACGAACGCGAGCAGCACGGCGTCCGCGAACACCACGACCGACGTGGCCTCGAGGTCGTCCCGCAGGTCGACCTGCTCGACCACCGGCTCCTCGTCCACCGCATCCTCGATGTCCAGCGCGACCTCCTCGACGATCGCCCGCCACCGCTTCTCGCTCATCGAGAGCACGCGCGCGATGGCCGCCACGAGCTCGTCCGGATCCATGTCCTCCGCGCTCTCGTCGCCGTCGAGCTCGGGGTCCACGTTCACGTTCACGACGGTGCCGGCGGCGTCCAGGCTCGCCCGTCCGTAGACGAGACCGTTCTCGGAGACGGGGTCTTCGAGCAGACCGCTCTCGACGATGCGGGACAGGAGGATTTCGAGCGCCATGCTTCCAGTCTCGCGCATCCTGCCTTCCGTGGCCCCTGGTTCTTCCGCGACCTCGGCCCAGGGTCGCGCGTAATCGAACACCCCTTCGCGCCTCTTGTTCACCGGACCATCCCGACTCGACGGCCCAGGGCCGCGTTCGAAAGGCAGGCTGCTGTGATCCGTCCCCTCTCCCGTGGCATCGGCGTGGCGCTCGCCGTCGGTGCCGTTCTCGCCCTCGCGATCCCGTCATCCCCGCTCCCGGCGGCTGCGGAGGTCGCCCCCGACACCCCCGCCCTGAACTGGGTCGTGAACACCGCCCCCGGCGGTCCGAGCGAGGAGACGCTGCGTGCGGCCATCGCCGACGCGGGAGGGACGTTCCTGATCTCGTACCCGGAGATCGGGGTCACCGTCGTCCGGGCGCCCGAGGGCGGGTTCGCCGCGCAGCTCCGCGACCTCCCGTGGGTGCAGTCCGTCGGTCCCACCCGCACGTCGACCACGCCCGACCGCCTCCCCGACCCCGCCGAGTCCGCGGCAGGCGTCACGGAGGAACCCGAGGCGATGCCTGCCGAGGGCACCGCGTGGGACACGGTCGCCGTCGGCGCGACGACCCCGGGCGGCGCAGGTGTGGTCGTCGGGGTCGCGGACAACGGCATCGATGCGGGGCACCCCGACCTCGCCGACCGCATCGACCCCGCTCTCTCGGTCGGCTGTGGCATCAACGGCGTCCCGGACACCCGACCGGCGGCGTGGGCTCCGGAAGCGGGACTCTCCGGGGCCCACGGAACCCACGTGGCAGGCAGCATCGCGGGCGCTGCCGACGGCGCCGGCATCCGGGGGATCGCCCCGGACGCGCGCGTCGCGGCCATCAAGGTCGACAACCAGACAGGGCACATCTACCCGGAGGCCAGCATCTGCGCCACGATGTGGGCGGTCCGGCACGACATCCCGGTCGTGAACCACAGCTACTACGTCGACCCCTGGTACGTCTGGTGCGCCGGCGACGAGACGCAGTCCGCCGCGCTCGAAGCCCTTCGGCGCACGTATGCGTACGCGCATGAGCAGGGCGTCGTCAGCGTCGCCGCCGTGGGCAACGAGGCGCAGGACCTCGCCACCATGACCACCGACGTCGTCAGCCCCAATGACGGTGCACCCGAGCCGCGGCCGGTCGACGCCTCCTGCCTGAAGGCCCCGGCCGGGCTGCCCGACGTGATCTCGGTCGCCGCCGCCGACCAGGACGAGACCAGCGGCGCCGTCGTCATGGCCCGATTCTCCAACTACGGAGCGGGCACGGTCACCGTCACCGCGCCCGGCGTCGTCTGGTCTGCGGTGACCCGTCAGGACGACGGCTCGATCTACGCGCTGTTCCCCGGCACCTCCATGGCCTCTCCGCACGTCGCGGGGCTCGCTGCGCGGCTGCTCGCGGCCGACCCGACGCTCACCCCGGACGAGGTCACGCGCCGTATCACGGAAACGGCCGACGGGGTCGCGGACGAAGGGCCGGACCGGATGGGCGCAGGCCTCACGGACGCCGACATCGGCGCCTCCGTCCCCGCTGTCGGCGTCTACTCCCGTGTCGCCCTCACCGGTCAGCCGTTCCGGGTGACGGGCAGCGGGTATCCGCCGCGGAGCCGTGTGGAGCTTCGCGTGGGCACGGCCACCATGCCGGTGCGGACCGACGGGCAGGGACGGTTCGCGACCGTGTTCCCCATCCCGGCGGATGCCCCTGCGGGCGTGAGCACTCTGACCGCCGGCGCGGCCCGTGCGCCCATCGTCATCCGCACTTCTCCGGCTGCGCCGACCATCCTCACCCCGAAGGCCGGAGCCACGGTCGCGGCGACCACCACGACGATCTCGGGTACCGGCGTCCCGGGCTCGCGCGTCCGCGTGCACGTGCGCGACGGGGAGCTCACGCCGTTCCTGCGGTTCGTGACCGTGCGCGACGACGGCACCTGGACGGTGGACGCGCCGCTGACGCAGGGGACCTACGAGGTCGTGGCCCGGACGGTCATGGGCACCGACACCTCGGCCACCACCGCGCCGATCCGGTTCTCGGTGCACACGAAGTCGGCGATCGGCTACTCGGTCGAGCTGTCCCCGCAGCCGGGAGCCGCGCAGGACACGCTGACCGTCCTGGACCTCGCCAACGCCGGGGCGGTGGGAGGACGGGCTGTCGTGGACATCGATCTGACGGCGTTCGCGGATGTCGAGGTCCCCGTGCCGCCGGTGGGCGAGGTCGAGCGGACGGCTCGGGGGCTGCGGTGGACCCTCACGCTGGACTCGGCGCAGAAGGCCCAGCTGCAGATCCCGGCGACCTCCGGCGACGACCCGGCGTTCCCCGTGGTCGCTGTTCGATGAGACAGACGTGCACGCCGGTTCAGGCGCTTTCCGGAAGCGATGGCCTGAATCGGCGTGACAGCCTGCGCGTCACAACCACTTCTTGTACTTGAACACCCCGAACAGGCCGACGGCGAAGGCAAGCATCGCCCCGATCGCCATCGGATAGCCGAACGCCCAGTGCAGCTCGGGCATCACGTCGAAGTTCATGCCGTAGACGGTGCCGACGAGGGTGGGCGCGAAGATGATGGCCGCCCACGAGGAGATCTTCTTGATCTCATCGTTCTGGGCCAAACCCGCCTCCGAATGCCGCCGGGCGACGAGGGCCGACTGCACCGTGAGGGCGTTCTCCAGGATCGCCCGGAACGAGTCCACGCGCTCGTTGACGCGGATCGTGTGGTCGAGCACGTCGCGGAGCGAGCGCTGCAGCTCCTCGTCGATCCGGTACTTCTCCGACCCGCGGCGCAGCCACTCCAGCATGCCGCTCAGGGGGTGCACGGCGCGCTGGAAGTTGATGACCTCCCGGGAGAGCTCGTAGATGCGGCGGGAGAGGGCGTCGTCGTCGCTGTCGCCGAAGAGCTGGTCCTCGATCTCGTCGATGTCGTTCTCGAGGCCGGCGACGACGGGCTCGTACTCGTCCACGACCTCGTCGAGGATCGCGTAGAACACCGCCTCCGGTCCCATCGCGAGCAGCTCCGGGTTCGCCTCCATCCGGCGGCGGACCGCGGCGAGGTTCGGCGACTCGGCGTGGCGGATCGTCACCACGAAGTCGGGGCCGATGAACAGGTGCAGCTCCCCGAACTCGATCGACTCCTCCTTGTCGCGGTACCGGGCGGGGCGCAGCACGGCGAAGAGGGTGTCGCCGTAGCGCTCCACCTTCGAGCGCTGATGCCCCGAGAGCGCGTCCTCGACGGCGAGCGGATGCAGATCGAACTCCCTGGCGACCGAGGCGACCTCCTCGGGACTCGGTCGGTACAGCCCGATCCACGCGATCCCGCCGGCGGCATCCAGCATCCGGTAGGTCTCGTCCAGGTTCTTCGGGGTCTCCACGCGACGTCCGTGGACGTACACGCCGTTGTCGATGAGCGCCATGATGCGGCTCCGTTCTCGCGGGTGCACGCAGACCAGGGTCTGCGTGCGGATTCGTCAGGGGGCAGGAGACGCCGCCGATGACTGCGAGGCGAGAGGCACGGACGCGGAGCGGGAGCTCAACGCGCAGATGCAGGGAAGCGCGACGCAGCGAGGGCGGCGTCGTTACTATCGTCGGACATCGCCATCACCGCCTCTCCGTGCTTCTCCGGGGGCCAGCTTACCCCTCCGTTTCGAATCGCCCGAATGGCCCCATTCCGACCGGAGATGCCGCCACGTGCGCGATTCGAAGGATCAGGGGATGATGGCGTCGATGTAACCGCCGTCGACGCGGACCGCGGCGCCCGTCGTCGCCGAGGCGAGCGGGGACGCGAGGTACGCGACCATGTTCGCGATCTCCTCCGGCTCGATGAGCCGCTGCAGCAGGGACTGGGGGCGGTGCACGCGCATGAACTCTCGCTGCGCCTCCTCCCACGGCAGCTGCGGATCCACGAGCGAGTACACGAAGTCCTCCACGCCGCCGGTGTGGGTCGGGCCCGCGAGCACTGAGTTCACCGTCACGCCCGTGCCGGCCGCCTCCTTCGCGAAACCCCGGGACACCGCGAGCAGCGCGGTCTTCGACATCCCGTAGTGGATCATCTCGGCGGGGATCACGACCGCGGAGTCGCTGGCGATGTCGAGCACCCGACCCCAGCCGCGCTCGCTCATGCCGCGCAGGGTCGCGCGGATGAGCCGGACGGCGGCGAGCACGTTCACCTCGAAGTACCGCCGCCACTCGTCGTCGGAGATGTCGAGCGCGGGGGTCGCTCCGAAGATGCCGAGGTTGTTGACGAGGATGTCCACGTCTCCGGTGGCGGCGAGGACCGCAGCGGCCCCGTCCTCCGTGGTGACGTCGCCCGGCGCTGGGACGAGGTTCCGGTCCGGATCCTCCTCCTGCAGCGTGGCGATGACCGACGACACGGTCTCGGGGTTCCGGCCGTTGACCGCGACCCGCGCTCCCGCGTCGGCGAGGGTCGTGGCGATGGCGAGTCCGATGCCCTGAGTGGAACCCGTGACGAGGGCGGTTCTCCCGGCGAGGTCGATGCGCATGATGTCTCCTCCGTGTCGCTGCGGCCCCGGGTACAACGCCCGTCGCGCCGGTTTCATGCCCCTCCGCCGGCACCCCCGTCCGGGAGAGGCGGCGGTACTCGACCATGCGCGCACCGTCTCCGTGCGGGACGAGAAGCGCACCCGCGGGTCCCGAGTCAGGTGCGGGACGGGAAACGGGCGGGGGACGAGAGCGGAAGGCGCGGGTTTGATCTCGCACGGGGGGACGCCGTGGGTGCGGGATGGGAAACGTGCCGGGGGCGCGTGCGGGAGGGGCGTTTTCGATCCCGCACGTGCGCACGCCCCGGGGCTAGAGGGGGATGGGGGTGCCGGCGCGGGACGCGGACTCCTGGGCGGCCTTCACGATCTCGACGGTGCGGATGCCGACACCCGCGTCGGGCTGAGGCTGACGGCCCGCGCGGACGGCCTGCACGAACTCCTCGAGCAGCAGGGCGTCGAGGTCGGCCCCGACCGGGGTCCAGGTCTCTCCGTGGGCATCGTGCCCGGCCACGCCCTTCGCGAAGGGGCTCACGGTCACGGTCCCGCGCTCTGCCACGACCTCGAGGGTGAGGCCGCCCCAGGTCGCCGAGCTCATCGGCCAGCTCCACGAGCAGTCGATCGTGGCGACCACGCCGCTCGGATACTGGATCGTCACGAGGCCCCCCGTCTCGACCGCGAGGTCGCGCTCCCCGTGCAGGATGCTGTTCGACACCGCGCGGACGGTCTGCGCGCGCTCTCCCAAGAGCTCGTCGAGGAGGTCGGCGCAGTGCACGACGTGGTCGACCAGGGCACCGCCGCCGGCGAGCTCGGGGTCGGTGAACCAGGCCCGGTCCTGCGGCAGCTTGCCGTTGTTGATGCCGGTGACGCCGAGGATCGCCCCGAGGCGTCCGCTGCGCAGCTCGGCGACCGCATCACGCACCGCGGGGGAGAAGCGCACCGGGTACGCCACCATGAGCAGCACGCCCGCCCGGTCGCAGGCGTCGCGCATCGCGATCGCGTCCTCGACGGTCGTCGCGAGCGGCTTCTCGCACAGCACGTGCACGCCGGCCGCGGCGGCCTGCTCGACGAGGGCGCGGTGACGGGAGTTCTCGGCGGCCACGACGACCGCGTCGGGGCCCCACGCGAAGGCGTCCTCGTAGGTCTCGACGTAGGCGACCCCGAGCTCCGCGGCCAGAGCGGCGCCGCGCGGAGCGTCGTCCGGGGCGGAGGCGCCGTCGGGGTCGGCGGCGATCAGCTCGACGTCGGGCATCTGCTGCAGCGCGTGCACGTAGCTGAGGGCGTGCGTGTGCGCGAAGGACAGCACGGCGATCCGCAGCGGGCGGGGAGCGGTCATCGGGTGGCCTCCTCGGCGACGGCGACGGCGGGGGACGAAGCGGGGAGGGCGACCGGGGCTCCGGAGGCGATCGAGGCGTAGGCGGCCTCGGCGACCGCGACCGCCCGGATGCCGTCCTCCGGGGTCACGGCGGCCTCGCGGCCCTCCGCGATGGCGGCCACGAAGTCGGCGATCTCCGCGTAATACGGGCTCTCCTCCGGTGACATCGGCGGCAGGTAGTCGGTCGCACCCTCGACGAGCACGGCGTCGGTGCGCAGCGTGTGGTCCTCGGCGCTGTCGTAGCGCAGGCGCCCCTCGGATCCGGCGACCTCGACGCTCGTGCGGAAGGGCATGCCGGGCTGCACCCAGCTCGCGTGCACGTGGCTGATGACCCCGTTGCGATGGGTCAGCACGACGTGCGCCGTGACGGGGGCCGGCACACGGTCGTCGACCGTCGGCGGGTTCTGCACGGCGTAGACGCTGTCGACCGGGCCGGCGAACCACAGCGCCTGATCGATGTCGTGGATCATGAGGTCGCGGATGACGCCGCCCCCGGCGCGCTCCGAGAAGAACCACGGGGCCTGGGGCGCGGCGCCGAGGCGACGGAAGCGCTGCACGGCAGGGGTGCCGATCTGCCCGGCGTCGATGCCGGCCTTGATCCGGGCGTACTCCCCCATGTAGCGCACGACGTGGGCGGGGAACAGCCGCACTCCCGCGGCGGCTGCGGCGGCGGTCACCTCGGCGGCGGCCTCCGCGGTCGCGGCGAGCGGCTTCTCGCAGATCACGTCGAGCTTGCGGGCGATCGCGCGCAGGGCGAAGTCGGCGTGGGTGCTGCTGGGGGTGACGATGTCGACGACGTCGACCTTCTCGAGGAGCGCGTCGACGTCGGCCACGACCTCGAAGCCGTACTCGGCGGCGATCTCCTCGGCGCCCTCCTTCGAGGTGACGAAGCCCTGCACGCCGAGCGCCCGCCAGGCGTCGGCGTGCACGCGGGAGATCCCGCCCGCGCCGATGAGTCCGACCTTCAACGTGCTCACTGCTTCTCCTCGGGGTCGTCGCCGGCCGCGGGGTCGTGCGGCAGGGGGGTGATCGGTGGGGCGGGCATGTCCTCGATGCCGTAGATGTCGCCCGGATGCCGCTGGAACGCGTGCACGACGGCGCCGTGGGCGGCGGCTTCCGCTCCCAGCCGTGCCTCCGCGACGGGCACCTGGAACGGCAGTCCGAGGTGGCCGGGCAGAGCGGCGCGCAGGGGGTCGAGCAGCTGTTCGTGCGCGGCCGAGAGTCCGCCGCCGATCACGACCATGGCGGGGTCGACCGTCATGATCAGGGTCGCGATCCCGTGGGCGAGTTCATCGATGAAGCCGTCGAGCTCCTGCTGGGCGGCCTGCTCTCCGGTGCGCGCCAGGGCGAACACCTCGGCGGCCGTCGGGGCGGTGCGCCACGAGATCTGCCCGGTCTCGGTGTTCAGGCCACGGAACGCCAGGCGACCGATGTCTCCCGCCGCGTTGTGGATGCCGCGTCGGGGACGGCCCCCGAGGATGAGGCCCATGGCGATGCGGTTGCCGACGGACAGGTAGATGACGTCGTCGACGAGCTGCGCGACGCCGAGGTGGTGCTCCGCGACGGCCGCGAGTCGCACGCCGTTGTCGACGGCCACGGGGCAGCCGAACGCCTGACGCAGCTGCGAGCCGATGTCGATGCCGGACCACTCCGGGATGACGACCGAGGTGGTGACCCGTCCGTCGTCGTCGACGATGCCGGGCAGGGAGACGCCGATCGCCCGCAGACCGGTCCGCGGCAGCGAGAGCGGGGCGAGAGTGCCGCGGACGTCGTCGATCACCGCGGCGAGCTTGGCCGGGCCGTCCGGCTGCTCCGCGACGCCGGGGAACGCCCGCTGGGCGATGACCACGCCCGCGAGATCCGCGACGACGACCCGCACGCTCGCGACCCCGATGTCCACGCCCACCACCACACCGGCCGTGGCGTGGAAGGAGTAGCGGCGGGCCGGGCGCCCCGCGCCGCCGCCGTTCTGCGCGGGAGCGTCGACGAGGAGTCCGGAGTCGGAGAGCACCGCCACGGCGTTCTCCACCGAGGTGCGAGAGACATCGAGCGAGCGGGAGAGGTCGCTGACGGTCGCCGGCCCCGCGTCCCGCAGCCGGAGTGCGGACCGCGCCACGATCGAGAGCGGACTGGTCGCGCCCATCGGGTCCCTCCTTCGTCTCCGCCGTTGGTGCGATCAAATTAGCACACCCGATTCTCAGATCGGGGATTGTTGTTCACGGCCGAGAAACACGGCCGAAACAAGCCTCTGAGAACTTGTGCTTGACGAATTATCCAAAGCCAATGTCATAATGAACCGTACTCAGCACGGTTTACGCAAAGGAGCACCATGCGCGTCAGCAAGATCACCGGCGTCGTCGCGGGAGTCGCGGCCGCCACCCTGTTGGCCGGATGTTCGGCCGGCGGAGGCAACACCGCAGAGGGCGAGCAGGACATCACGGTCTGGCTCTACCCCGTCATCGCCGACGAGGCGATGCACAAGGACTTCTGGGACTCGACCATCGAGGCGTTCGAGAAGGAGAACGAGAACGTCAACGTGAAGTACGAGATCTTCCCGTGGGCGAACCGCGACGAGGCCCTGCAGACGGCGATCGCCGCCGGCAAGGGACCGGACGTCGTCTACCTCATCCCCGACCAGCTCGCGGCGTACCAGAAGTCGATCGCGCCGCTGAACGACCTGCTCAGCGAGGAGCGCCAGGGCGACCTGCTCCCCAACGTCAAGGAGTCGGTCACGCTCGGCGGCGACATCCTCGGCGCCCCGATCCTCACCAGCGCGCAGCCCCTCATCTGCAACGCGGCCGCGTTCGAGGCCGCCGGCGTGACCGAGTACCCGGAGACCTGGGACGACATCGCCGAGATGGCCCCGGCCTTCGTCGACAAGGGCATGTACGCCCTCAACTACCCGGCGTCGGCCGAGAACACCCTCAACCTCACCTACTACCCGCTGCTCTGGCAGGCCGGCGGGGAGGTCTACACCGAGGACGGCGAGGTCGGCTTCGACAGCAAGGCCGGCGAAGAGGCGCTCACCTTCCTGACCGACCTGGCCGAGGAGGGCGCGCTCGACCCGGAGGCACTCACGACCAACGTCCCGCTGGAGCAGACCGCCATCGCCCAGGGCAAGGTCGCCTGCACCTGGAACAACGCCGTGACCGAGGTCGCGCCGTTCTGGGGCGAGGAGAACGTCAAGGTCCTCGCGCCGCTGACCGATGAGGAGTCCGTCGCCTACGGCACCGTCGGCTCGCTGTCCGTGCTCAAGGGCTCGAAGGCCCCCGAGGCCGCAGCCGCGTTCGCCGAGTTCGCGACCGGCGCCGACGTCGTCGAGCCGTACCTCAAGGCCGCCGGGTTCTTCTCGGCCCTCAGCACGACCGAGCCGCTGTACGCCGGCGACCCGCTCCTCGGCGAGGTCGAGAAGTACGTCCCCGACACCACGGTGGGCGAGCTCGACGCCAGCTCCCGTGCGCTCATGGGCGTGCTCTCGCCGGAGATCCAGGCCGCCCTGCTCGGCCAGAAGTCCCCGGCCGACGCCCTGAAGGACGCCGCGGCCGCCGCAGCCCCGCTGCTGCAGAAGTGACACCCCGGGGGCGTGCGGGTACCCGCCGCACGCCCCCTCTCTCCGCCCCCCACGTGAGGAATCGACAATGACGACGGCCACCACGGCGCCGAAGCCCGCAGGACGGGTCGCCCGGGTGCTCGCCCGACGGGAAGCGCGCGTCGCGTTCCTGTTCGTGCTCCCCGCCTTCCTGCTGTTCATCGCCTTCCGCTTCGGCCCGAGCATCGCGGGTGTGGCGCTGAGCTTCTTCGACTACGACATCTCCGGCGAGATCGCCTGGCGCGGCCTCGACCACTTCCAGCGCCTCGTCGCCGACCCGCTGTTCTGGCGGGCGCTGGGGACCACCCTCGTCTACACGGTCTTCGCGGTGCCGATCGCGCTCGTGCTGTCGACGATCATGGCCCTCGGCGTGAGACGGGCCTTCCGCGGGGCCCGGTTCTTCCGCTCGATCTTCTTCCTCCCCGTCATCACCTCGCTCGTGCTGGCCGGCTCGATCTTCGTCTGGATCTTCTCCGCGAACGGTCCGTGGTCCGCCCTGATGACCCCGCTCGGCCTCGGCGGCTCCTGGCTCGGCAGCACGGTGCTCGTGATCCCCGCGATCGTCGTCGTCGGCGTCTGGTCCCGGTTCGGCTACGGGATGATGATCCTCATCGCCGCCCTGCAGGACGTACCGCGCGAGCTGGAGGAGGCGGCGCTGGTCGACGGCGCGAACGCCTGGCAGCGCTTCCGGTGGATCATCCTCCCGCACCTGCGCCCGACGTTCTTCTTCCTCGCGGTGATCGAGACGACGGCCGCCTTCCAGGTCTTCGACGTCATCTACGTGATGACCCAGGGCGGCCCGGCGAACGCCAGCTACTCGCTCGTCTACATGCTCTACGACCAGGGCTTCCGCTACTTCGACTACGGCTACGCGGCCGCGGTGGGCGTGGCCCTGTTCATCATGACCCTCGTGGTCGCCCTCATCCAGCGCCTCGTGATCGGAAAGCAGAAATGACCGCCCTCCTGCAGCCGCCGACGCAGACGACGCCACCCGCGACGCGTCCCGCCGCGCGCAAGCGCCGCTCGTTCCGCGCGCTCGAGCCGACCGGCTGGGGCATCGCCGTCCGCTGGATCTGGCTAAGTCTCGCCGGCATCCTCAGCTTCTTCCCCTTCTATGCGATGGTCGTGCTGAGCCTGAAGCCGGGCATGGTCGTCGAGCTGCCCGGCTCGCTGATCCCCTGGAACGACATCTCCTTCGAGGCGTACGAGCAGGTGCTCGGCGGACAGAACATCCTCGTCTGGCTCTTCAACACGCTCGTCTACTCGCTCGTGTCGGTCGTGGCGGTGCTGTTCCTCTCCGCGCTCGCCGGATACGCCTTCGCCAAGAAGCGCTTCCGTGGCAAGGAGGTCATGTTCTGGTCGTTCCTGGCGATGGTCATGGTGCCGTTCCACGTGACGCTGATCCCGACGTTCATCCTCATGGCGAACCTGGGCGGCATCGACACCTACTGGGGCCTCATCCTGCCGACGCTCGCGAACGCGCAGGCCGTGTTTTTGATGCGCCAGTTCATCCAGGGCCTTCCCGACGAGCTGTTCGAGGCCGCCCGCATCGACGGCGCCGGCGAGTTCCGCATCTTCCTGCGGATCGTGCTGCCGCTGTGCAAGCCGATCCTCGCGACGCTCGGGATCTTCGTCTTCCTCTGGCACTGGAACGACTTCCTCTGGCCGCTCATCATCGCCAAGTCCAACTCGATGTTCACGCTCACCGTGGGCATCTCGTCGCTGCAGCAGCAGGATGTGCCGCTCAGCACCATGCTCGCCGGCTCCGTCGTGGCGCTGCTGCCGATCTTCCTCGCGTACCTCATCGCTCAGCGGTACGTGCAGGAGGGCGTCACCGGCACCGGGATCAAGGGCTGAGAAGAAGGGAACCGCACCACCATGACGCAGTACGCATTCGCCTCCGAGGCCGAGCTCGAGGAGGCGCTCGCCACCCCGAGCGAGGGGCTCGTGGCCGACCTCGCTCAGGGCTCCGGAGACCTCGTGATCCTCGGCGCCGGCGGCAAGATGGGCCCGACCCTGGCGATGCTCGCCCGGCGCGGCCTGGACGCCGCCGGCCGCACCGACGACGCGGTGTACGCGGTCTCCCGCTTCGGCGACGCCGCCATCCGCGAGCGCCTGGAGGCCGCGGGGGTGCGCGTCGTGCCGTTCGACCTCATCGAGAACGACGACCTCTCCGGTCTCCCCGATGCCCCGAACGTGGTGTTCATGGTGGGCGCGAAGTTCGGCGCCGCGACCAACGCCTCCTGGGCCTGGGAGGTCAACGCGGCTCTGCCCGACCGCATCGCCCGCCGCTACCGCGACAGCGCGATCGCGGTGCTCTCCACCGGGAACGTGTACCCGTTCGTCCCCGCCTCCTCCGGCGGCGCCGACGAGGAGACCACGCCCGCGCCGATCGGCGAGTACGCGCAGTCCTGCCTCGGACGGGAGCGCGTGTTCGAGTTCGGGGCGCAGGAGCGCGGCACCAAGGTCGCGATCATCCGCCTGAACTACGCCGTCGACCTCCGCTACGGGGTGCTCGCCGACATCGGCAGCGCCGTGCACGCGGGGGAGCCGGTTTCGGTCGCCACCGCCAACGTCAACGTGATCTGGCAGGGCTACGCGAACGAGGTCGTGCTGCGGAGCCTCGTGCACGCCTCCACCGACCCCTTCGTGATCAACCTCACGGGACCGGAGCTGCTCAGCGTCTCCTCGATCGCCCACCGTTTCGGCGCCCTGTTCGAGCGGGAGGTCGAGATCGTCGACGAGCCGATGCCGACCGCGCTGCTCAGCGACGCCCGGCGCTGCATGGCCCTGTTCGGCTACCCGTCCGTCTCCGCCGAGGAGCTCATCCGCATGCAGGCCGGCTGGATCCGCGACGGACTGCCGATGATCGCCAAGCCCACCAAGTGGGCCGTGCGGGACGGGAAGTTCTGATGACCGACGCCGCTGCGCACACGGCGACCGTGCCGTCGCTGCGCCCTGAGGCCGCTGCGACCCTGGCCCGCGGCGCCGTGATCCCGGCCCATCCGCTCGCCCTCACCGCAGAGCGCACGCTCGACGAGCGGCGGCAGCGGGCGCTCTCCCGCTACTACCTCGACGCCGGGGCCGGCGGCCTCGCCGTCGGCGTGCACACGACGCAGTTCGAGATCCGCGACCCGGAGCACGCGCTCTTCGAGCCGGTGCTCGCGCTGGCCGCGGAGGAGATGGACGCCCGCGGCGACGCGACCCTCGTGCGCATCGCCGGAGTGGCGGGCGACACCGCGCAAGCGGTCGCCGAGGCGGAGCTCGCCCGCTCCCTCGGCTACGACGCCGTGCTGGTGAGTCCCCGCGTCGCGGGTGCGGACGAGCGTGCCCTGCTCGACCGCGCCCGCGCCGTCGGCGAGGTGCTGCCGCTGGTCGGCTTCTATCTGCAGACCGCGATCGGCGGGCCCGTGCTCGACCGCGAGTTCTGGCGGGAGTTCGCCGCGATCCCGTCCGTCGTCGCCGTGAAGGCGGCGCCCTTCGACCGTTATCGCACGCTGGAGCTCGTGCGCGGCGTGGCCGCCTCGGGACGCGCCGACGAGATCGCGCTGTACACCGGCAACGACGACGCGATCGTCGCCGACCTGCTCTCCGAGTTCCATGTCGACTCCCCGTCCGGGCGGCGCACCCTCCGGTTCGTCGGCGGGCTGCTGGGCCAGTGGGCCGTCGGCACGCATGCGGCCGTCGCGCTGCTGGAGCGTGTGCACCGAGCCCTCGCGGGAGACGCGGAGGCCTACCGGGAGGTGGGACGCCGTGCCTCGGACATGGTGGACGTGAATCAGGCAGTTTTCGATCCGGGCAACGACTTCCACGGGGTCATCGCCGGGGTGCACGAGATGCTCCGCCAGCAGGGCCTCCTCGAAGGCATCTGGTGCCTCGACCCGGCCGAGGGCCTCTCCCCGGGGCAGGCGGAGGAGATCGCCCGTGTCCGGCAGGCGTACCCGGAGCTCAACGACGACGCGTTCATCGCCGAGAACCTCGAGGCCTGGCTGCGATGACCGCGGGGACGGGCGCACCGACCGTGGTCGCGGTCGTCTCCGCCGAGCTGTTCGCGGAGTTCTTCTCGACGGACGATGCGGCCCGCCTGGAGACCATCGCGGCGCGGCTCGGTGGGTCGTTCGTGCGGGTGGACCGCCTCGCGGAGGCAGTGCTCGACGAGGCGCGCGTCGTGGTGACGAGCTGGGGCGTGGGTCCTTTCGACGACACCGTGCTCGCCACCCTCCCGAAGCTCGAGCTCATCGCGCACACCGGCGCCACGATCAAGCCCTTCGCCACCGACGCGCTGTTCGACCGTGGCGTGCGGGTGACGCAGGCCGGGGCGGGGATGGCCCGGTCGGTGGCGGAGGTGTCGCTGACGTTCACGCTCGCCCTGCTGCACCGGGTGCCGGAGATGCATGACGCCCTGCGCGTCGGCGACGGCTGGTGGGACGCGGAGGCCGTCGGGGTGCAGCACGAGATCCTCGGGGCGCCCATCGCGGTCATCGGCGCCTCCCGGACCGGGCGGGCGTACCTCGAGCTGATCCGGGCGCTCGGCGCGCAGCCGCTGCTCGTCGACCCCACGCTCGACGCGGCCGAGGCGTCGTCCCTCGGGGCGGAGCTCGTGGGGCTCGACGCCGCGCTTCGCCGCGCGCAGATCGTCGCGGTGCACGCCCCGACGTTGCCGGAGACGCACCACCTGATCGGTGCGCGCGAACTCGCCCTGATGCCGGATGGCGCGGGCCTGGTGAACACGGCGCGCTCGTGGCTGGTCGACGAGGCCGCCCTGCTCGCCGAACTCCAGCGCGGTCGGTTGAGCGCCGCGATCGACGTGTTCGACGAGGAGCCGTTGCCCGTGGAGAGTCCCTTCCGCTCGGCCCCGCGGGTGCTGCTCACCCCGCACCGCGCGGCCGGGACCAGGGAGGGGCGGCTGCGACAGGGGCGGATCGTGGCGGACGAGCTCGACGCCTTCGCCGCGGGGCAGCCCCTCGGACACGCCGTCCACCGCGACCAGCTCTCCTCGATGGCATGAGCGCCGTGCTCGTGCGGTCGGCGCGCGCGGAGGATCAGTCCGCCCTCGCTGCACTGTGGGCGGCCGCCTTCACGCCGCCCCTCGCGCCGGACCAGTGGCTGGTGGACGACGAGCGGCTGGATCACACGATCGTCGCCGCCGACGACGACGGCCTGTGCGGGTCGATCTACGGGTTGCCGAAGCGCCTGCGGGAGTCGGACGGCGGCGTGGCGCAGGTGCACGCGATCGGCAGCGTCGCGGTCGCCGAGCGGGCTCGCGGTCGGGGACTGGCCCGCCGGCTCGTGGCGGCCACCCTGGACGCGGCCGGTGACGCCGACTGGGCCCTGCTGTTCACCGGGACTCCCGAGGTGTACCGGTCGAGCGGCTTCGCGACCATCTCGATGCCCCGCACGATGGCCGGGCCGTGGACGGCGTCGGCGACGGCCGCAGAGCACGCCTCGGTCCGCCGTGAGTCCGTGGGACTCGGTGTCCTCGGCCCGGTGCGCGAGGTCTACGAGCGCTCCCGCACCGGTGCGGTCGTGCTCGCTCCGGTGCGCAGCGACCGCGACTGGACGATGGCGGAGGTGCGGCTACGGGGCGCGACGCTGTACCGGTTCGCCGAGGCGGAGACGACGGTCGGCTACGCGGTGGCGGAGGTGCGCGACGGCGTCGGGCTGCTGCACGAGAGCGCGACCGATCCCACCCTGGCCGATCCTGCCGCGGTGCGTCGCACCCTGCTGGACGCCGTGGCCGCGGACTGGGCCGCGGCGGGCGTCCGCACCTGCGAGCTGGCCGTCCCCGCGCTCGCCGCGGACGAACGCGCCGTCCGCGCGTTCGCTCCGGCGGCCGTGCGGCAGGACGACCGCACCGGGATGATCCGGCCGCTGCGCCGCGAGGCCCGGGTGGACGGCATCCGCCACTTCACGGCGGGCGACTACTTCTGAGCATCCGCTCGGAGAGCGCTGGGGATCGGGGACTGATCGGTGACCGCGATCCGGCCGAGGGCCGGACGCCTGACCGCGGCGAGGACGCCGCAAGGAGGATGAGCATGACCCAGCTGGACACCACCACGGAGACCGCCGCGCTGCGCAGTCGACGCATGCTGCTCGCCGGTTTCGGCGCCGCCGCCCTCGGCGGGGTCGCGGCGATCGGCACCCCTGCCGTCGCCCAGGCCGCAGGGCCCACCGTGCCGCAGGAGTCGTCGGGCTCCAAGAGCGTCGCGCACGGAGGCGTCGCCACCGCTCTCGCGACGCGCAAGGGCAAGGACGGCGACCTCGTGCGCACGAGCGGCTACGCCGCCCCGGGCGACGGCGGCGACGGGCTCTACCGGTTCGTGAAGAAGGACGCCCCCGCGGCCAACGGCGGCACGGTGCTCGCGGGGCCGAAGGGCGGCGCCTGGGTGCTCGTGCACGACGGCACGGTCGACTTCCGGAAGTTCGGCATCATGGACGCCTCCGCGCCCGCCGACGACGCGCTCGACACGATGGTGGGCGACGCCCGCGTGCGGCGCGTGGAGGCGCACACCGACCTCAACTTCGTCCGTCGTCATAAGTTCTCCCGGTCGAACATCGCCTTCGACTTCGGGCACCACCTGATGACGACCGAGGGTATCGAGAACGCCGGGAAGGACGACCCCTTCGCGGCCGTCATGTTCTTCCGCGGCGAGGTGACCGACGCAGTGCAGGAGGCGAAGCTCGGGGAGGACGTGCCCGACCTTGCCGACATCTTCCCCGTCGCCGACTCCTCGTTCTTCGCGGTCGGGGAGTGGTACGCCGCCGAGGTCAACGCGCTGTCTGGTCGCTGGGAGCGCGAGCTGCAGCGGCTGGTGCAGGTGACCCAGATCGTCGACGGTCGGCACATCCGCGTGAACTACAAGAACGGCTGGCCGCTCGGCAAGGACCGCACGATGACGTGGCGGCATGTGAAGCCGGTGCAGGACGTGACGGTGTCGAACCTCAAGTTCCTCGGCAAGGGGACGGACGAGTACACCGGGTCGCACCCGCTGGCCTTCGAGTACGCGGTGCGCTGCGACGTGGACCACATTGACGGCACGGCGACCTTCTGGCCGCTGATCCAGCGCCGGTGGAACACGTACTTCACCACGGAGAGCTGCACGCTGAAGAACCCGACCTCCGTCACGTGGGGTGGCGCCGGCTACCTGACGCAGCAGATCTACTGCCTGTACGGGTACGTCGCCAACTGCCACACCGCCAACGCCCGGCACCTCAACGACTTCACCGCCAGCGCCTACTGCCTCGTGGAGAACTGCCACGGCGACGGCGACGACCAGGGACCCTTCGTCACGCACGGCCAGTACGAGCACGACCTCACCTACACGGGCAACTCCGGACTCATGACGTTCGCGAACTCCGGCGCCGCGTGGGGATCGGCGGCCAAGCGCATCACCGTCCGCAAGCACGTGTGCTCGTGGTTCGTCGCGCGGGTGCGCATCACCGACCTGACGCTCGAGGACGTACAGGTGATCGGCAAGCCCTCGCTCTCGGGCTCCGGGATGCTGTGGATCAACGCGGACGGTGCGCAGCTGCGGGGCTGCACCGCGTCGGACACGCTCGTCATCACCCAGGCCTCCGACAACTCCGCACGCCCGACCGTGATCGCCGACTCGCACTTCACGTTCGTCGCTCCCGGCGAGCTCACCAATGCGACGGTGAAGACGCCGGTGACCTTCGTCGACACGGTGCTCGACCGCGTCGGCGGCATGAAGATCAACGGGCCGGGTGCGGTCACCTTCCGCGGCTCGACCCTCACCGCGGCGGACGATGCCGCCCCCATCGCCTCGGCGACGGCGAAGCTGCGCGTCGAAGGCTCCACGCTCCGGAACGCCCGCATCGCGGCGGCATCGAAGGACCGTCAGGTCGTCGAGATCGCGGGTTCCGAGGTCTCGGCGAAGGGTGGGACGACGGTGTCGCGGTCGGGCGCGGGCGAGCTGCACCTGACGCTCGCCGACAGCACGTTCCGGGCGGAGGGGGCGACCACGCACGTCGCCGTGACGAGCGGCGCGACCCACTACCGCGCGGTCGGCAACCGGTTCGAGGGCGGCGCCCTGGAGCTCCGCGACGACGCCTTCGGGGCCGGCTCGACGCTGCTGCACACCGGCAACGTCGAAGCCGGTGTCACCCGGTCGGCGTTCCCCGCCGAGGGCGACCGCGTCGTCGACACCGCCAACCTCGTCGTCGGCTGATCCCCGGGCACGACTTCGGAGCTGCGGCGCGACCCGCCGCCTCCCCGGCCCCGCCTACGGCGTGTCGTCGGGGATCTCCGAAGTCGTGCCCGGGCGGTGCCGGGGGCTGTCCGGGTTCAGCGGGACTGACCTCCTCAGGCCTCGGACACACCCACGAGCTCGGCGCTGCGCTGCCAGAGGGCCTCGGCGAGAGCGGGATTGTTCACCTGCGGGTTCACGCGGGTGCTGAGGACGCGCTCGTCGTAGTAGCCGCCGGAGATCCAGGTCTCGCCCGGCGTGCCCTCCAGGAACCAGCGCAGTGTCGCGCCACCGCGGTCGCTGCCGATGAGGACGAGGCGGCGCAGCGGGGTGCGGTAGACGAGGCGCATGATGCTCGACGACTCGGCGGCGAAGTTCGTCGCCACGGTGCCGGGGTGGAAGGCCACCGCGCTGAGCCCCTGCGCATGGAACTTCTCGTGCAGGCTCTTCGCCATCAGGACGTTGGCGAGCTTGGCGTCGCCGTAGGCCTTGTTCGGGGAGAACCGGCGGGTGTTGTCGAGATCGTCGACGTCGAGGTGCCCGAAGAGGCGATGGGCGACGCTGGAGGTGTTCACGACCGCGCCGCGGGCGGCGAGGAGCTGCGGGAGCAGGAGGTTCGTCAGCAGGAACGGGGCGAGGTGGTTCACCTGCATGGTCTTCTCGTGCCCGTCGACCGTGGGGGTGCGGTCGCCGAAGATGCCGCCGGCGTTGTTGGCCAGCACATCGATGCCCGCCGCTCCCACGGCCTCCGCGAGCTGCGCGGCGAGCGCACGCACGTCGTCGAGGCGCGCGAAGTCGGCGGTGAACCACTCCGCGCCGGTCTCCTCCGCCACGGCCCGCATCTTGTCGGGCGAGCGGCCCACGAGGAGCAGGCGGTGCGGGGACCCGGCGAGCTGGCGGGCGGCGGCGGCGCCGATCCCGTCCGACGCTCCGGTCAGCACGATGGTGCGTGCGGCCACGGCGGCGCTCACTCGGCCGACGGCGTGATGCGGCGGACGGCCCTGGTCACGTGCTCGGCGATCACCGCGCGGGCCTGCTCCGGATCGCCGGTCGCGATGGCGTCGACGATCTGCTGGTGGCTGCGCACGTGCTCCTCCTGCTCGGCGGGGTCGAGGGCGGAGTTGGCCGCCTGGATGAACCCGGCGATGCGGCCGCGGAGCTGGGCGCTGAGCTCGTCGAGGAACCGGTGCTCGGCGAGGTCGGCGAGGGTCTCGTGGAAGAGGCGGTCCTGGCGCAGGACCTCGGCCACATCGCCCGGAGCCGCAGCCGCCATCGCCTGGATGATGGCTTCCAGCCGCGCCGCCGACTCGTCGTTCCACCGCTCCTGCACCCGGATCGCCATGAACTGCTCCAGCACGATCCGCAGGCTCGAGATCTCCTCCAGGTCCTGCGCGCTGAGCTGGGCGACGCGGGCGCCGCGGCGGGGCTCGCGGGTGATGAGGCGCTCCTCGGCGAGCCGGGTCAGGGCTTCGCGCACGGGGATGTGGCTGACACCGAGACGGTCGGCGAGCTTGCGCTCCACGAGGCGCTCGCCGGGGGCGAGTTCTCCGGAGTGGATCGCCGCCCGGAGCTCGTCCGTGACCTGCTCGGCGATGTTCTGATCCGACACGCTGCGCATCCGGGGCCCTTCTCGATCTCGCGCGGCCCGGTGCTCGTCGAGCGGGGCTCCTTCGCTCGGTCGATGCTATGGCATGAGGCCGGGACTGGACAGGAACCGCGCGGTGCTAGATGCTATAGCAAAACCCGAAACCGATGACGAAGGAGTTGTCATGTCCGGCAGAGAGACGCTCGCGCAGGCGCGCGCCGCGGAGGACGCGGTGGGAGCCGCCGCCATGAAGAAGGCGATCTGGAGGCTGGGTCCGTTCCTCGGACTGCTCTACCTCGTCGCCTACATCGACCGGAACAACGCGGGCTTCGCGAAGCTGGAGATGACCGCCGCCCTCCAGATCACTGAGGCTGCCTTCGGCTTCGCGGCGGGCATCTTCTTCATCGGCTACCTGCTGTTCGAGGTGCCGAGCAACCTGCTGCTGGAGAAGTTCGGCGCCCGCAAGTGGATCGCGCGCATCATGATCTCGTGGGGCATCGTCGCCGCGCTGACCGCCTTCGTGCAGGACGCGACGCAGTTCGCGATCGCGCGCTTCATCCTCGGGATCGCGGAGGCCGGATTCTTCCCCGGCGTGCTGCTCTACCTCACGCTGTGGTTCCCGCGGCAGTACCGCACGCAGGTGCTCGCCGTCTTCGTGCTCTCGAACCCGATCGCCAACGCGGTCGCCGCGCCGCTGTCCGGCTGGATGCTGGAGCTGCACGGGCTGTGGGGGCTCGAGGGCTGGCAGCTCGTCTTCCTACTGCAGGGCGTCCCGGCCGTGCTCCTCGCGTTCGTCGTGTTCTTCTGGCTCCCCGACCGCCCCCAGGACGCGCGCTGGCTGAACCCCGCCGAGCAGCGCTGGATCACCGACACGCTCGCCGCCGAGACCCAGGCGACCGAGCAGCGGCACGGACGTCTTCGTCTCGGCGAGGTCTTCCGCAACGGGCGCCTCTGGACGCTCATCGTGCTCTTCTTCGGTGTCGTGTTCGGTGCGTACGGGCTGGGGATGTGGCTGCCGACCATCGTGAAGAGCATGGGCGACTTCTCGAACTCCACCACGGGGTGGCTCGTGGCGCTGCCGAACCTGTGCGCGGCCCTCGTGATGCTGCCGTGGGAGCGCGCCGCCCGGAAGCAGGGCAACATCCCGCTGCAGATCGGCATCACGCTCAGCATCACCGCCCTCTCGCTCATCGCAGCGGTCGCGGCGCAGGGCACGCCGGTGCTCGCGCTCGCAGCGCTGTGCGTCGGGATGTCGGCGCTCTTCTCGACCACCCCGCTGTTCTGGAGCCTGCCGCCCATGGTGCTCACCGGCACGGCGGCCGCGGCCGGCCTCGCCTTCATCAACTCGGTCGGCAACCTCGCCGGCTTCGCGGGACCCTACGCGATCGGCTGGATCAGCGAGACCACGGGGTCGGCGGTGTGGGGCCTGCTCCTCATCTCGGGGCTCACGCTGCTCGGGGCGACGATCGCCTTCGTGCTCAGCCGCCGCACGGACTTCACGACGGCGCCCGACCTCGCCGTCGAGGCGTCCACGGCCCGGCGATGACCGGGCCGGGTCGGCGGTCGTGACGAGAACGTGACCCCGCCGGCCCTGTTCGCTCTAGACGCCGTTTGCCTTTTGCTACATGCTATAGCGCAACACCCTTACCCGAAGCACCACCCGACCTTGGAGGCACCCATGTCGCGTCGTCGTGTTCGGCTCGGCGGAGCAGCAGTGCTGCTGACCGCCGCGCTCATCACCGCTGGTTGCAGCACCTCATCCACTCCCGACGGCCAGGCGCAGGAGGGCGGCACGCTCACCGTCGCCGCCGCGCAGGGCATCCCGCAGCTCAATCCCGCCATCCGCACGTTCGCGTGGGAGGAGGTGCTGTTCCCGCTGCTGTGGAACGGCCTCACCACGACCGACGAGTCCGGCGAGGTCGTCGGCGATCTCGCCGAGAGCTGGGAGGCCTCCGATGACCAGAAGACCTGGACGTTCACCCTCCGCGACGGCGTGACGTTCTCGAACGGTGAGGACTTCACCGCCGACGACGCCGTGGCCGCCTTCGACTACTACCTCGACCCGGAGACGGCGACGCAGGAGAAGAACAAGATCTCGATGGTCACCGACGTCGCCGCGCCGGACGAGAAGACCGTCGTGGTGACGCTGTCCGAGCCCATCGCGACCTTCCCCGCGGGCATCGTCTGGGTGAAGATGATCGACGTCGACGCGCTCGACACGATCGACAAGGAGCCCATCGGCACCGGGCCGTACGTCGTGGACGCCTTCACGCCCGACGACAGCCTCACCCTCGTCCCCAACCCGGAGTACTTCGGCGAGGCGCCGGCGCTCGACGAGATCACGATCGTGAAGGCCGCCGAGTCCACCGCCGCCGTCACCGGCCTCCGCTCCGGCGACATCGACGTGCTGTGGTCGGTGCCGCAGGGGGATGTGGCGGGGCTGGAGGGCGGCGACATCGCCCTGGTGAAGCCCGAGAACCCCAGCCAATGGCCCTCGTGGGAGATCGACACGACGTCGCCGCCGTTCGACGACGTGCGCGCCCGGCAGGCCCTCGCCTACGCGATCGACCGCGAGGCCATCCTCGACGCCGCCTACTACGGCCAGGGCACGGTCTCGCCGACGAACAACGCGCTCGGCGAGGTCAACCCCTGGTTCGGCGGCGAGCTGACCGACTACTCCTATGACCTGGACAAGGCGAAGGAGCTGTTCGCCGAGGCCGGGGTGACCGAGGGCAGCACGCTCACCTGGTGGGGCGTGGCCGGACAGTACCCGGAGTGGAACACGAGCGGCGAGATCCTGCAGGCGAGCCTGAAGGAGATCGGCATCACGCTGAAGATCGACAACAACGACATCGGCACCTGGGTCGACGCGTTCTACCCCGCGGGCAAGAGCTATCCCGGGTACATCGTGCCGAACTTCCAGTCCACCCCGCCCGAGCCGGCCTACTCGCTGAACTTCTACCTGGAGGGGCGGTGCGAGTGCAACTGGGTCGACCCCGACTTCCAGACGGCGTTCGCCGACGCCGTCGCCGAGCCGGACGAGACCGCGCGGGCCGAGAAGTGGGGCACGGTGCAGACCATCATCAACGAGCAGGTGCCGCTCATCGTGCCGCTGCAGTCGACGGTCGTCACCGCCACCAGCACGGCGGTCGACGGTGTGTGGGTCGAGGGCGGCGGACAGCTGCACCTCGAGGGCGCGCAGCTGAAGGGCTGACATGGTCCTCTCCGTCCTCCGGCGGGTGGCGATCAGCATCGCGATGCTGATCGCCACCTCGCTCCTCGTCTTCGTCGTGCTCCGGCTGCTGCCGGGCGACCCCGTCATCACCCGCCTCGGCTCGACGCCGGGCGTGGATGCCGAGACCATCGCCCGGCTCCGGGAGGAGGCCGGCCTCGACGCCCCCGTCATCGAGCAGTACCTGCGGTGGATCGGCGGCGTCTTCACGGGCGACTTCGGCCAGTCCTACTTCAACCAGTACTCGGTGACGGAGCTCATCGCGCAGCGCCTGCCCGCGACGCTGGAGCTCACGCTCATCGGGGTGCTGCTGGCCGTGCTCATCGCCACCCCGGCTGCCGTGTTCGCCTCACTGCGTCCGCTCGGCCTGGTCGACAGGGTGCTCACCGCGATCTCGACCGCGGGCATGGCCCTTCCGCAGTTCCTCATCGGCATCGTGCTCATCGTCGTGTTCGCCGTGCAGCTCAAGGTGCTGCCGGCCCGCGGCTACACGCCGTTCGCGGAGGACCCAGCCGAGAACCTCGTGCGCATGATCCTCCCCGGCTTCACCCTCGCCTTCGCGGCGGCGCCGCTGCTCATGCGGTTCCTCCGGGCCTCGATGGTCGAGGTGCTGGACGCCCCCTACATCCGCACCGCGAAGGGCAAGGGACAGTCGGCGAGTGGCGTGGTGCTCGGCCACGCGCTCCGCAACGCCCTGATCCCCGGACTCACCATGCTCGGCCTGATCGTCGGCTACACCCTGGGCGGCGTGGTGATCGTGGAGTACGTGTTCGGCGTCCCCGGACTCGGCTCGCTCGCGATCGACGCGGTCTTCAAGCGGGACTACGCGGTGCTGCAGTCGGTCGTGCTGCTGATCTCCGCGATGTTCATCCTCACCACGCTCATCGTCGACCTCCTCTACGGGGTGCTCGATCCGCGTCTTCGTGCAAGGAGCAGCCGTGGCTGACACCCTCACCCTCGCGCTGCGCTCCGCGCGTCCCCGCCGACGGGTCGCCGTCGCCTCCTGGATCCCGCTGGGGCTGCTGGCGATCATCGTCCTCGCCTGCGTGCTCGCCCCGCTCCTGGCCCCGTACGACCCCGCGGCCCAGTCGTCCGACCGGTTCGCCGGTCCCTCGGCCGCGCACCTCTTCGGGACCGACGAGCTGGGCCGCGACCTCTTCAGCCGCGTGCTCTACGGCGGCCAGCTCACCGTGTTCATCGCCGGGGGCGCGACGCTCGTGGCCATGGTCCTCGGGATCGCCTGGGGTATGGCGGCGGCGTTCGGACGCGGCTGGGTCGATGAGATCCTCATGCGTCTCGCCGACACGGTCATGGCGATCCCGCAGATCCTGTTCGCGCTCGTCTTCATCTCCGCGTTCGGCGCCGACCCCGTCAAGCTCGCCGTCATCATCGGGGTGCTCCTCACGCCGACCACCGCGCGGCTCGTGCGGTCGTCGGTGCTCAGCGAACTGCAGGAGGACTACTTCACGGCCGCTGTGGCGTTCGGCTCGACCCGGCGCCGTCTGCTCTTCGCCGAGGTGCTGCCGAACGCCAAGGGGCCGATCGTCGTGCAGGCGGCCATCAACGCCGCCAACGCGATCCTCCTGGAGGCGTCGATGAGCTTCGTCGGGCTCGGCATCGCGCCGCCCGAGGCCACCTGGGGCACGCTCGTGCAGCAGGGCTACCAGAAGATGTACCAGTCCATCGGGTACGTGCTGTTCCCCGCCCTGTTCATCTTCGTCACCATCTGGCTGCTCAACGTGCTCGCCGACCAGTTCGGCGGCGATCGGAAGGGGAGGGGCCGATGACCGACCTCACGCCCGTCCTGCAGGTGCAGGATCTCACCGTCTCCTACGGCGACGTCATGCCCGTCCAGGGCATCACGTTCGCGGTGCGGCCCGGTGAGCGCATCGGCCTCGTCGGCGAATCCGGCTCCGGCAAGTCGCTCACGGCGCTGTCGATCATGCGGCTGAACGACGGGGCGACCCTCGGCGGCAGCATCCGGCTGCGCGACCGCGAACTGCTCACGCTGAGCCCGCGGGAGATGACCCGCGTGCGCGGAGGCGAGATCGCGATGGTCTATCAGGACCCGATGTCGTCGCTGAACCCGGTCCGCACGATCGGGCACCAGCTCGTGGAAGCGATCCGGCTGCACGACCGGGTCTCGGCGGCGGCCGCCCGCGCGCGGGCCGTCGAGCTGCTGACCGAGGTCGGGGTGCCGCTGCCCGAGGAGCGTCTGGGCCAGTACCCGCACGAGTTCTCCGGCGGGATGCGGCAGCGCGTCATGATCGCGATGGCCATGTCCTCCCGGCCCGCCGTGCTCATCGCGGACGAGCCGACCACGGCCCTCGACGTGACGACGCAGTCCCGGATCATCGACCTCCTCGATCGGCTCGCGGAGGACCACGGGACCGCGGTCGTGCTCATCACGCACGACCTCGGCGTCGCCGCTGGGTTCTGCGAGCGCATCCACGTGATGCGGCACGGGCGCGTGGTCGAGGAGGGGCCGGTCGACCGCATCTACACGGCCCCGGAGCATCCGTACACGCAGGCGCTGCTCGGCGCGGTCGTCGACCTCACGGTGGACGTGCAGCAGCCCATCCGCACCGCCGCGGAGGTGCTCGAACGCGGGACGGAGCCGCTCGCCGAGGCCGGGTCGATCAGCGCCGTGGATCGGGCGCGGGAGTCCAGCGACGTGCTGGTGGACGTGCAGGGCGTCTCGAAGGTGTTCACGCTCGGCTCCGGGCGTCGGGTGACCGCGGTCGACGACGTGTCGTTCCAGATCCGGCGCGGCGAGACGGTCGGGCTCGTCGGCGAGTCGGGCTCCGGCAAGTCGACCGTGTCGAAGGCCGTGCTCGCGCTCGGCGGCATCGACGGAGGCACGGTCGTCTTCGACGGGCAGCGCCCGCACGACCTCCGCGGCGAGGAGCTGCGGCGGCTGCGCAAGCGCATGCAGATGGTGTTCCAGGACCCGTTCTCGGCCCTGAACCGGCGGCAGACCGTCGCGCAGATCATCGAGGCGCCACTGCGCGCCCACGGCATCGGCACCCGGGCCTCCCGCGCCGAGAAGGTGCGCGGGACCATGCACCGCGTGCGTCTGGACGAGGAGTTCGCGCACCGGCTGCCGCGCTCGATGTCCGGCGGGCAGTGCCAGCGCGTGTCCATCGCCCGGTCGCTCGTGCTGGAGCCGGAGTTCCTCGTGCTCGACGAATCGGTGTCGGCGCTCGACGTGTCGATCCAGGCGCAGGTGCTCAACCTGCTCCGGGAGCTGCAGACGGAGCTCGGCCTCACCTACCTCTTCATCAGCCACGACCTGGCGGTGATCCGGTACATGTCCTCGACGGTCGCCGTGATGCAGCAGGGCCGCATCGTCGAGATCGGGGCGCGCGACGCGCTCTTCGCGAACCCGCAGCACGAGTACACGCGCGGGCTCATGGCGGCGATCCCCATCGCCGATCCGGTCCTCGAGCGCCGACGGCGCGCGGAGGCCGCGGCGCTCTGGCAGGCCCAGGGCGGGCAGACGGGCGCGGTCCCTGCCGCGCTCGCAGGACGAGGAGGACGACGATGATCACCATGGATCAGGAGACGGGGCCCTCGACGGACGCCGCGGGCGCCGGCGCGGCGGTGCGGTCGACCGGCCGCCGCGCGCTCATGGCCGGGCTCGGCGCGGTCGCGCTCGGCACGGCGGGCGTTCTCGCGAGCACCGCACCGGCGCAGGCCGCGCCGGTCGCCGCCGGCGCCAAGGACGTCACGCGAGCGGAGTCCGTCGCCGACCTGGCCCGTCTCCGCGCCCGCGACGGCGAGGTGGCGGTCGTCGCCGGGTTCCGGAAGCCCGGCGACGCCGGACTGCTCGTGTACGTGGGCAGCGAGAACGCGAAGACCAAGGTCAACGGCGGCACCGTGATCGCGGGGAAGCACGACACCCGGTGGGTGCTGCAGCACGACGGCACCGTCGACTTCCGGGTCTTCGGTATTACAGGACCGGAGAAGCCGGCCGACGATGCGCTCGCGGCGATGGTGAACGATCCCCGCATCCGCCGGATCGAGGCGAGCACCGACCTCCTGTTCCGGCGTCGGCATCGCTTCACCCGGTCGTACGTCGAGATCGACTTCGGCGGACACGTCATCACGACGGACGGCATCGAGAAGAACACCCACGACAACCCGTTCGGTGCCGTGATGTTCTTCACCGGAGTGCCGAAGGACGTCACGGTCGAGCACGCGCTGGCCGAGGCCTGGCCGGAGTTGACCGACGCGGTCGCCGTGCCGGACGCGTCCCGGTTCCCCGTGGACTCGTGGTGGGCGGTGCAGTGCGACCCCGTCGCCGGAGGAGGGGCTGATGAGCGCGAGCTGCAGCGGTTCGTGCAGGTGACGCAGCAGATCGACGGCACCCACATCCGCATCGATTACCTCAACGGCTGGCCGCTCGACACGGGGCGGAAGCTCATCTGGCGGCAGATGGCACCGGTCGCGGGCGTGCGGATCGCGAACATGCGGTTCCTCGGTGCCGGTCCCTTCGACGGTCCCACCGACGGCTCCTTCCCCGACTCTCGCGAGCTCACCGGCTCCCACCCGATCGCCTTCGAGTACGCGATCCACTGCGACGTCGCCGACGTGCACGCGAGCCGCACCTGGTGGCCCGTGATCATGCGGCGCTGGAACACGCACTTCACGACGGAGCGCTGCTCGGTCGAGAACCCGCCGACCGTGTTCTACGGCGGTGCGGGGTACCTGACGCAGCAGATCTACAGCCTCTACGGCCGGGTGAGCGACTGCACGTCGTCGAACGCCCGGCACCTGAACGACCTCACCGCCAGCGCCTACTGCCTCGTCGAGAACTGTCATGGCGACGGCGACGACCAGGGCGGCAATCCCTTCACCACGCACGGCCAGTACGAGCACGACCTCACCTTCATCGGCAACTCGGGGCTGATGGACATCGCCAACTCCGGCGCGCAGTGGGGCACGGCCGCCAAGCGCGTCACGGTGCGCGATCACGTCTGCTCCTGGTTCGTCGCCGGGACGAAGATCAGCGATCTGACGCTGGAGAACGTGCGCGTCATCGGCCGCTCGACCTTCGATCCGCAGGCGACCATGACCATCAACGCCGACGGTGCGCAGGTGCGCGGGTGCACCGCGGGACTTCTGGCGATCGGACAGCGGTCGCAGCGCTCATCGCGGCCGACCGTCATCCAGGACTCCACCTTTGCGCTGCCCAAGGATCAGGTGCTCGTGCAGACCCCGGTCACGGCTCCCGTCCGCTTCGTGGACTGCACGATCACCGGGATCGACGGGGTCAAGGCGCGCGGGTCTGGGCCGGTCGAGTTCGTGGACTGTCGTCTCAGCGGCCCGGCGGCCGGCGCCCCGTTCGAGGTCGGCGCATCGAAGGTGACGATCCGCGGCGGATCCGTGCGCGACGTGCGCCTGACCGCGACAGCGGTGCGGGATCAGCTCATCGCTCTGGACGGGGTAGAGCTGTCCACGGAGCGCGCGGACGGCGCTCTGCTCAGCAGGGCCGCAGGCGCCGGCGTCGTCACCTGGCGGGTGAGCGGGGTGACCTCGACGGTGCCGAAGGGCGCTGCCCACCTCGACATCGGCGCGGGCGTCAATCACGCCCGCGTCACCGGCAGCCAGTTCGTCGGCGGACGACTGCGGCTGGCGAACGGTTTCGCCGAGCCGTCGACGCTGCTCTACAGCGACACCGTCGAGCGCGGCGTCGAGACCGCACTGCCGGAGGCCGGACCGCGCGTCGTCATCGCCGACGTGCTGACGAGCGCGTGACGGACGGCATCATGGACATCAGGGAGGACCACGCGTGAACGACACGGCAGCGGCGACGCACCTCGGAGACCGCATCCGCATCCCCCGCACGCAGGCGCGCATCGGCGTCGCCCGGCGCGACATCACGCCGCCCGTCGGCATCCGCGCCAAGAACTGGGGACCGGCCGACTGGGAGCGCTCCGAGGGGGCGCACCGGCCGTTCGAGCTGACCGCGCTCGCCGTGGTCGCCTCGGACGAGCGGCCGCGGGTGCTGCTCGCGGTGGACGGCACGTGGTGGCGCCGGGTCGCCGATGAGCAGGGCGTGCGCGGGGCGATCCTCGACGGTCTGGGCCTCGAGCCCGATCAGCTGATGCTCTCCCTCTCGCACACCCACGCGGGGGCCGTGCTGTGCGCCGCGGACGCGCATCTGCCGGGCGGCGAGCTCATCCCCGGGTACCTGGAGGCGCTGTCCGCCGCGGGAATCGCGGCAGGGCGGGAAGCGCTGGAGACCGCGCGACCGGGACTGATCGAGTGGACCACGGGCACCTGCACCCTCGCGGCGGAGCGGGAGCTCGACCTCGACGGCCGCGCTCTCGTCGGCTACAACCCTCAGGGCACCGCCGACGACACCGTGACGATCGGCCGGATCAGCATCGACGGGGAGGTGCGGGCGACGCTGGTGAACTACGCCTGCCATCCGACGACCCTGGCCTGGCAGAACCGCGAGGTGTCGCCGGACTACGTCGGCGCGATGCGCGAGGTCGTGGAGGCGGCCACCGGTGCACCGTGCCTGTTCGTGCAGGGAGCCTCGGGCGAGCTGGCCCCGCGGGAGCAGTACACCGGCGACGCCGCGGTGGCCGACCGGCACGGACGTTCGCTCGGGCACGCGGTGCTCGCGGCGCTGGACGGCTTGCCTGTGCCCGGTGAGGAGCTGACGCTGGACGGGGTCGTGGAGTCGGGTGCTCCGCTCGCGATCTGGACCGGGACTCCGGCGGACGGCGGCGAGGAGGCGGCGGGAGTCGTCTCGGCGGTCGAGCTGCCGCTGCGCGACCTGCCCACCCTGGACGAGCTCGCCGAGGAGTGGAAGGACATCGACCCCCGGTCGCGGGAGGAGCGTCTCGGACGGGCCCGGAACCTCCGCGACGGCTACATCGAGGGGCCGACGGTGTCGCATCCGGTGTGGGCCTGGCGGCTCGGTGACGCCGTGATCCTGGGGCATCCGGGCGAGGCGTATTCCCGGCTGCAGACGACACTGCGGGAGCGGTTCCCGGAGACGCCGATCGTGGTCATGAACCTCACGAACGGTCCGGGCTTCGTGTACCTCCCGACCCGCGAGGCCTACGACCGCGGTGCCTATCAGTCGTGGCAGACGCCCCTGGCCCCCGGTGCCCTGGAGCTCCTGGAGTCCCACGCCGTGTCGTTGGTGGCCGGACTGCGGGGGTAGCCCCTTTCGAATCGCCCACTTTGCTCCATTTCCGGCCGAAATCGAACCAGTTGCGCGATTCGAACCGGATAGAGTTGCTATAGCAAATCCCCGAGGTAGAGGAGAGACATGACCGCGCGCCCCGTCGCCATCGTCACCGGAGGCTCGGCCGGCATCGGCTGGGAGATCGGACAGCGACTCTCCGCGGACGGCTACCTCGTCGTCGCGACCGACCGCGTCCCCGGGCTCACCGCGGGTGAGAACCCCGCCGAGATCCTGTGGCGGGAGCTCGACGTCACCGACCACGCCGCCGTCGACCGGGTCTTCGGCGAGATCGAGGCGGAGCTCGGGCCCATCGAGGTGCTCGTGAACAACGCCGGGATCCAGCGTCATCGCGGGATCGAAGACCTCACGTGGGATGAGTGGTCCGCGGTCGTGGACGTGAACCTGCACGGGGTGTTCTCCGCGCTCCAAGCTGCAGGGAAGCGGATGCTCGACCGGGGTGAAGGCCGCATCGTCAACATCTCCTCCATCTCCTCGCGGGGCTCCGCGGGGCGGGCGCCGTATGCCACGACCAAGGCCGCCGTCATCGGCCTCACCTCCACGGCCGGAGCGGAGTGGGCGTCGCGGGGTGTGCGCGTCAACGCGGTGGCCCCGGGCTATGTCGACACCGGGGTGTTCCGGCAGGGCGTCGAACAGGGGACGCTGAGCCTCGACACGATCCTGTCCCGCATCCCCGCGAAGCGCCTGGCCGACGCGAGTGAGATCGCCGCGGCCGTGAGCTTCCTCGTGTCGGACCAGTCGCGCTACATGAACGGTCAGACGCTGTACGTCGACGGCGGCTTCATGGTGGACTACGGCGTGCCCCTCGCGAAGAAGCCCGAATGACCACCGTCGCCCGGATCGACACGGCCACGGCGGTCCTCCCCCTTCCGGCACCGCTGCAGCTCGGTGCGATGACGGTCACGCGACGGGAGTATTCCGCGGTGCAGGTGACGGCGGACGACGGCACCACCGGGGTCTCCTACTGCCTATCGCGCGAGGCCCCGATGGCGGAGATCCTCGAGCGCCTGGTGGCTCCGCACGCAGTGGGGCTCGACGCCGACGACCCGGCGGCCGCGTGGGACCGGATGCTCCGCGGCAGTGCGATCGTCGGACGGGTGGGGCTCGTGCGGCGGGCGATCGGTCTCGTCGACATCGCCCTGTGGGACATCGCGGCCCGTCGTGCCGGCGTGCCGCTGTGGACCCTGCTCGGCACCGGTGACGCCCCGCGGGAGGGGATGCTCGTCGCCGCGTATCCCTCTCCGCAGCGGACGCCGCGGGAGGTCGCCGATGAGGTGCTCGCGCAGGCGGACGGCTGGGCGCAGGTGAAGATCTCCCGCATTCCCGATCCGGCATACATGCGCGAACTGCTCGCGATCCTCGGCGCCGAGCTGCCGTCCGCGACCGGTCTCGTCGTGGACGTGGGCTTCGGCTGGCCCGATGCGGAGGCTGCCGTGGCGGAGGTCGCGCAGTGGGGCGACCCGCGCCTGGCCTGGCTGGAGGACCCGCTGCTCCCCGAGGACGCGGCCGGCGTGGCCCGGATCCGCCGGGAGACCGGATTGCCGGTGGCGGTGGGCGACGAGGTGACGGACCCCGCCGTGCTCCGGGCTCTCGTGGAGGTCGGCGAGGTCGATGCCCTCCGCCTCGACGTCGTCGCGATCGGCGGCATCACGCCCGCCAGGGAACTCATCTCCTGGGCGGCAGAGCGCGGCGTCCCGGTGTCCGGACACGTATACCCCGAGGTCACGGCGCACCTCGGCATCCAGGTGGAGACCTTCGCCCGCGGGGTGAACCCCTACGACCCCGCGCCCTCGTTCGTGACGGGCGGTCCGGAGTTCGCCGGGACCGTGACGCCGCCTGCAGCTCCCGGGCTCGGCTTCGGCCTCGATCCTGCCGTCTTCCGATTCGAGAGGGACTGACATGACACCTTCCCCGCGTAGCGTCGTGGTGACCGGCAGCGGCAAGGGCATCGGGCGCGCGGTCGCCGAGCGGCTCACCGCCGACGGCTGGATCGTGGTCGGGCTCGAACGCTCGCCCGGCTCCGGCACCGTCGAGGACGGCATCGTCGCCGAGGTGGTGCTCGGCGACGCCTCCGACCGCACGGCTCATCAGCAGGCGGCCGCCGCGGCGCGCGCCAGGGCTCCGCTGGCCGGCTGGGTCAACAACGCCGGCATCACGAAGCGCACGCCGCTGCACGAGCTCGACGAGACGGTCGTGCGCGAGATCGTCGACATCAACGGCTTCGGCTACCTCTGGGGCTGCTCGACGGCCGTGTCCGCGTTCCTCGATCAGGGCGTGGCGGGCGCGATCGTGAACATCGGGTCGATCCACGGTCGATCGAGCTTCGTGGACCACGCGGCCTACGAGTTCACGAAGGGTGGCATCGACGCCCTGAGCCGCAGCGTCGCGGTGACATATGGCGGATTGGGCATACGGGCGAACACCGTCGCGCCGGGCGGCGTGCGCACTCCGCATCTGGAGGCACAGATCGCCAGGGCCGCCGACCCCGAGGCGGAGGAGCGGCTGCTCGCGGAGGGCCCGCCGATGGGACGCATCGCCCGCGCGGAGGAGGTCGCCGCGGTGACGGCGTTCCTCCTCTCCGACGAGGCCCCCTACCTCTCCGGCCAGTCCATCGCCGTCGACGGAGCCTGGACCGCGTCGTTCGGGGACATCGCGCTCGACCCCGCGCTGCGGGAGCGGTTCAAGGCGCCGCCGGCTTCCTGAGCGCGCCCACGCCGATGTCCCCGGTCCGTGCGACGATCCGCTCGTCGACGGGAGAACGGGATGCGCGGGGAAGCGACGGTTCTGCACGCCGATCTCGATGCGTTCTACGCCTCGGTCGAGCAGCGTGATGCGCCGGAGCTCCGCGGGCGCCCGGTGATCGTCGGCGGCGGGGTCGTGCTGGCCGCGAGCTATGAGGCGAAGGCACGCGGCGTCCGCACGGCGATGGGCGGACGGCAGGCACGAGAGCTGTGCCCCGACGCCGTCGTCGTGCCGCCGCGGATGGAGGCCTACTCCGCCGCCAGCAAGGACGTCTTCCGCATCTTCCGCGACACCACCCCGCTCGTGGAGGGTCTCTCGATCGACGAGGCGTTCCTCGAGGTCGGCGGTCTGCGTCGCATCGCCGGCACTCCCGAGGCCATCGCCGTCCGGCTGCGGGAGCGGGTGCGCGCCGAGGCGGGCCTGGCCATCTCGGTCGGCGTCGCCCGCACGAAGTTCCTCGCCAAGGTCGCGAGTGCGGTCAGCAAGCCCGACGGACTCCTCATCGTCGAGCCCGACCGGGAGGAGGAGTTCCTGCTGCCGCTTCCCGTCGAGCGGCTGTGGGGCGTCGGCGCCGTGACGGCGGAGAAGCTGCACCGGTACGGCATCCGCACGGTCGGCCAGCTCGCGGAGCTCGAGGCGGCGACGGCGGAGCGGATGCTCGGGAAGGCGACCGGAGCGCACGTCCATGCTCTCGCCCGCCTGCGGGATCCGCGCCCCGTGGACACGACGCGGCGCCGCGGGTCGATCGGGTCGCAGCGCGCGCTCGGGACCCGTCCCCGGTCGGCCGACGAGCTCGACGTCATCCTCACCCAGATCGTCGACCGGCTCGCGCGGCGTCTCCGCGACGGCGGCCGCGTGTGCCGGACGGTCGTGCTGCGGCTGCGCTTCGGCGACTTCACGAAGGCCACCCGCTCGCGGTCGCTTCGGGCGCCGACCGACCGCACCGCCCTGCTGCTCGCCGTCGCCCGCACGCTCCTCGCCGCGGCGCAGCCCGAGATCAGCGGTCGCGGGCTCACCCTGCTCGGCCTCTCGTTCACCCAGCTCGATGCCGCGGACAGCGTCCCGCCCGAGCTGCCGATCGACTGGGGCGACGAGTCCCGTCTGGACACCGTGCTCGACACGCTCCGTGACCGCTACGGCTCCGCCTCGGTCTCCCGCGCCGCCCACCTCGGCCGCGACCCCGGTTGGTCGTCCCCGGTGCTCCCGGAGCACCACTGACCCCTTTCGAATCGCCTGAATGGTCCCATTTCGGCCGGAGATACAGCCGATCGGGCGATTCGAAGCGGGTCAGGCCTTGAGCATCGACGCCCGCGAGATCACGCCGTCGACCACGTCGAAGGTCGCGATGGTCTCCGTGGCGACGCCGGCGTTGATGACCTGCTCCTGCGCGACGACCCAGCGGGAGCCGAACAGGACGCTCGTGTCGATCACGCAGGAGAGCTCCGGGTTCTGCAGCCGCGGCTCATAGAAGGCGCGGATGGCGGCCGATCCGACGAGAGGCTCCGGCGCCACCCCGGTGACCACGGCATCGTCGGCATATGTCGCGACGAAGGCGTCGAGGTCGTGCGCGTTGAAGGCGTCCAGCTGCGCCTGCACGGTGTCGAGAGCGGAACGGTCGAGGGTGGTGCGGTCAGTCAATGCGAACTCCTCCGTTGACGTCGTAGGTGGCTCCGGTGATGAAGCGGGCGCGCTCCGAGGCGAGCGAGGCGATGATCCAGGCGACGTCCTCCGGCTGACCGAAGGCGCCGAGGGGGATGCCCGACTCGAGCTTCGCGCGGCCTTCACCCTGGAGCTGATCGGTGATCGCGCTGGCGACCGGTCCGGGGGTGACGGCGTTGACGCGGATGCCCTCGGCGGCGAGGTGCCGGGCGAAGCTGCGGGTGATCGCGAGGATCGCCCCCTTGCTGGCCGCGTAGTGGATGCCCGTCTGGAGTGCGCCGACCTGCCCGGCGATCGAGGCGATGTTGATGACCGAGCGGTCGCCGTCGGCAGCCCGGAGCAGGGGGAGCGCCGCGCGGGTGAGCAGGAAGGTCCCGCGGGCGTTCGTCTCCAGGACGAAGTCCCACTCCTCGATGTCGATCTCGGGATACGGCGTGTACGGGCACACGCCGCCGTTGTTGACGAGGACGTGCAGGTCGCCCCAGGCGTCCGTGATCTCGGCGATGAGCGCGGCGATGGAGTCCGGTTCGCGGAGGTCGAGGCGCGACACGTGGACGTCCGGGGAGCCCGCCGCGCGGCACTCCTCCGCCACGCGGACGGCTTCGGCCTCGCGTCCGGCGTAGGTGATCCAGAGGGCGACGCCCTCGCGGGCGAGTTCGAGGGCGGCGGCGGTTCCGATGCCGGAACTGGCGCCCGTGACGAGTGCGCGGCGAACAGTCATGCCTAAACGCTATAGCAAGAAGCGGTCTCGCGACAGCGGCTGTACGCGAGCTTGCTAGATGCTATAGCATCGCATCCATGACCGCGCCGCTCATCCTCGTCACCGACTGCGACCTCCCGGGAATCGTCATCGAAGACACCCTCCGCGCCGCTGGCCTCCGTGCCGAACGGGCCGCCTCCGGGAGCCCGGACGACATCGCCGCCGCCGGAGCCGACGCCGAGGCGCTGGTCGTGCAGTGGGCGCGCATCGACGGCCCCCTCATGGACCGCCTGCCGAACCTCCGTTTCATCAGCCGGGTCGGCATCGGCTACGACATGATCGACGTCGAGGCCGCCACGGCCCGCGGCATCGCCGTCGCGAACACGCCGAGCTACTGCATCGAAGAGGTCGCCGCGCACACCGTCGCGATGATCATGACCCAGGCCCGCGGCCTCTCCGCCTACGACCGGGCCGTGCGCGACGGCGTCTGGAAGGCCGTCGACGCCCGGCCGCTCGCCGTGAGGCCGTCCTCCACCACTGTGTCGGTGCTCGGGTTCGGGCGCATCGGATCGATCGTCGCCCGCGGATGCCGGGCGCTCGGCTTCCGCGTGCTCGTCGCCGACCCGTACGCTCCCGACGACGCCGTGCGCGACGCTGGCTGCGAGCCCGTCGACATCCCCTCGGCGATCGCCCGCGCCGACATCCTCACGCTGCACGTGCCGCTGACGGACGAGACCCGCCACCTGATCGACGCCGCGGCCCTGGCGACGATGAAGCGCGACGCCGTGATCGTGAACACCTGCCGCGGCCCGCTCATCGACGAGGACGCCCTGGCCGCGGCGCTCCGCGACGGGCGGCTCGCCGGTGCCGCCCTCGACGTCTTCGCGGAGGAGCCCCTCCCCGCGACCTCCCCGCTGCGGGCGCTCGACACCGTGCTCCTCACGCCGCACGCCGCCTGGTACTCCCCGGAGGCCCTGGCGGATCTTCCCGTGCACGCCGCCGAGAACGTGATCCGCTCGCTCGCCGGCGAGGCCGTGCCCATCGTCAACCCGGCCTTCGCCGCCGCGCGCTGAGAGGACTCCCATGGAACTGCTGCGACTCGGCGAGATCGGCCACGAGCGCCCCTACGTCCGCGATGACGAGGGCGTGGTGCGCGATCTCGGATCCCTGACCCGCGACATCGACGGCGCCTTCCTCGCCGCGGACGGCATCGCCCGCGTGCGGGCGGCGCTCGCGGACGGCTCGCTGCCGCAAGCGGAGACGACGGGACTGCGCGTCGGCGCCCCCGTGGCGCGGCCGACCGCCGTGATCTGCATCGGACAGAACTACGCGGCGCACGCGGCGGAGTCCGGCGCCGAGCCGCCCGCGCACCCGGTGGTGTTCTTCAAGCACCCGAACACGGTCGTGGGGCCGGACGACGTCGTGCTCCTGCCGCCGGGCGCCGAGAAGGTCGACTGGGAGGTCGAGCTCGCGGTCGTCATCGGCCGCACGGCGCGGTATCTGCCCTCCGTCGAGGCCGCGCGCGACGTGATCGCCGGCTACACCATCTCGAACGACGTGTCCGAGCGCGCGTATCAGCTCGAGGTCTCCGGCGGACAGTGGTCGAAGGGGAAGTGCTCCGAGACGTTCAACCCCCTCGGCCCCGCGCTGGTGCCCACCGACGAGGTCGACCCCCAGGCGCTGCGCCTGCGGTCCTTCGTGAACGGCGAGCCGCGGCAGGACTCCTCCACCGCCGACATGATCTTCCCCGTGCTGCAGCTCGTGCACGAGCTCAGCCACTACCTCGTGCTCGAACCAGGAGACGTCATCAACACCGGCACCCCGCAGGGCGTCGCGCTGTCCGGGCGCTTCCCCTATCTGCAGGACGGCGACGAGATGACCATCGAGATCGAGCGGCTCGGCCGTCAGCACCAGCGCACGGAGCGGGTCCGGCTCGGGTGAGGCCTGTGCCCGGGGCACGGTTCCTTTCGCTGAGTGCAACCGTGTCCCGGGTAGAGGCCTCTCCCGGGCACCCCGCGGCCACAGGCATCCGCGCCGGCTCAGGCGGGTGGAGGGGAAAGGCGCCTGATCTCGCGCGAGCGCCTGTTGCCGCGAGCGCCCGCGGGCTCAGGCGTACGCGTGGGCTCAGGCATCCGCGCCGGCTCAGGCGGGTGGAGGGGAAAGGTGCCTGATGTCGCGCGAGCGCCTGTTGCCGCGAGCGGGTCAGCCGGCGAAGGGGAGGACCGGGAGGCCGTGCACCCCGGGACGCACCGCGAAGACCGACCCCGCGGCAGTGCCGTGATCGGGCAGCAGGCCCTGCGCGGAGGTCGTGATGAAGAGCGTGCCGAGGTCGTCGCCGCCGAACGTGCAGGCACTGACCTGGGGCACCGGCAGCACGATGTCCTCGCGCACGGCCCCGGACGGCTCGAACCCGCGCACACGGCTCCCGCCCCACAGCGCGACCCAGACACTGCCGTCCGCGGCGACCGTGAGGCCGTCGGGCACGCCGTCGTCTTCGGGGATGTGCGCGAACACCCGGCGTCCGCGGAGGTCGCCCTCGGCCACGTCGAACACGTCGATCCGGCCGGTGTCGGTGTCCACGTAGTAGACGCGGCGGCCGTCCGGGGAGTAGCTGACCCCGTTGGACGAGGTCACGCGGGGGAGCACCGTGGTCACGTCGAGCGCGGCGTCGATGCGCAGCACGGTCCCTGCACCTTCGGTGGAGTCCGTGGACATCGATCCGGCCAGGAGTCGTCCTCGCGGGTCGCAGCAGCCGTCGTTCATGCGCACCGCGCCGTCGTCGAGGAGGGTCGCGGCGGGACGGGCCTCCGCGTCGGGGCCGTCGGCGAGGTACAGGGTACGCGCGCCCACCGCCACGAAGCCGCCGGACGTCCGCGGACGGAAGAACGCGAGGTACTCGTCGTCGACGTGCTGGCGGACGATGTCGTCGCCGCGGAGGGTGAGCAGGTCGCCCGCGTCTCCGTCGACCCAGCGCAGCCCGCCCCACCCGGGCCACCAGACCGGGGCTTCCGCGTGGACGGCGACCGGGCCGGTCACGTTCTCGGGAGTCATGCGCCCTCCGCCGTCCGCCGCGGGTCGGTCACGGGCAGCGGCTCCGGAACGGGGCCGTCATGATCTGCCGCTGCGGCACGGGCGGACGGAAGCTCCTTCGCGACCTGCTTCTCGAGCACGGTCACGGCCTCGTCGGAGAGCAGGATGAGGCCGTCGAGCTCCTCGCGCACCCGCTTGTACGCGATGTTCCGCTCGGACTGCGTCGCCGACTCGTCCACGGCGACCTTGAGGAGCTGCTGCGCACGGTCGAGGCGCTTGCGCTCGGCCTCGGTGAACGTCGAGTCGCGCAGCCGACGGGCGTCCTTCTCCGCGATCTCGAACGCGACGGCGTAGTCGCCGACGGCCTGCAGGTACTCCGCGATCTGCTGCTCCGAGAGCGTCGCGTCGGCGGAGGCCGGACGCAGCGCGTCCGCGGTCTTCTTCGCGCGGAGGAAGGCGGCCGTCAGCGGCTGGCGGCCGTCGCTCATCGCGGGGAAGGCGATCAACTTGGCGACGTCGAGCTCGTAGTCGAGCCAGCGCGCGGTGATCTCGTCATGCTCGGCGAAGAGGCGGGCGAGCAGGTCGTCGGGCGCCACCGACGCGGTCGTGTCGACCACGGTAGGACCCTGGCGCTTCGCCTGCCGTCCGGCCGCGCGCGCCTCGATCTCGGCCGTCTTCAGCTGCGCCTTCATACGCAGCGTCTCCAGCCGGCGCTCGTGCCGACGCTTGGAGCTGCGCTCCCAGGCCTTGGCGGCGCCGCCGGCCATGCCCATGATCGGGAAGATGAGCCACCAGTAGTCACCCGCGAAGTTCCAGAAGCCCCGGATGAACTCGTCCATGATGGGTTCAGCCTACTGCGCGACGGCGGGTCGCCGGGGGCCCGCACGAGAGGGAGGGCGGCCGCATGAAGAGCGTCGGCATCGTCGGGATCGAGAACAGCCACGCCGCGGAGATCGTCCGCTTCCTCAACGTCGAGGCCCCGGACGTGCCCGTGCGGATCACGGCCCTCGTGGCCGGGGAGCCGGAGCGCACGCGGGAACTGGCCGCGCTCGGCGGCATCGAACGCGTCGTCGACGAGGCGGGCGCGCTCCTCGGCACGGTGGATGCGCTCATCGTGACCGCCCGCGACGGTGTCGATCATCGCGCCATCGCCGTCCCCTTCCTGGAAGCCGGGGTGCCGGTCTGGGTCGACAAGCCCCTCGCAGCAGCGGTCGCCGATGCCGACGCGATCCTCGCCGCCGCGCAGGGTGGGCAGGCGCCCGTCACCTCATCGTCCACGCTCCGCTGGCTCGCCGACACCGCGGAGCTCGTGGCGGAGGCCGGCCGCATCGGGGAGGTCCAGGCGGTCACCGTCACAGGGCCTGCCGATCCGGACAGCCCGTACAGCGGCATCTTCTTCTACGGCATCCACATCGCCGATCTCGCCCAGGTTCTGCGGCGCGGCATCGCGGAGGACGTCGAGGTGCAGTTCCTGCCCGCGGGTGTCGTCGCCCGCTACCGGGTCGACGGGGTGCCCGTCACGCTGGAGTTCGTGCGGCCGGACGGCGATCGCCAGGTGCCGTTCCGGGCGACCGTCGTCGGCCGACGGGGCATCGCCAGCCGGGAGATCCCGATCGGTCCCGGGTACGTGCAGCCCGGCGTCCGTGCCTTCGCCCGGATGCTCGAGACCGGTGAGCCGCCGGTTCCCGCGTCCGAGATGCGCGCTCCGATCGCCGTGCTCGACCAGATCGCCGAGGTCCTCGCCTCCCGCTGACCCGGGCGGCGACACCATCCGTTCACGAAGCGTTCGGATACGGGTACGGCGGTCTCGTAATTCCCCGTCACCTTCGGGAGTTGGAATACCGATGGTCTCGGAATCCCGGGGCCTCACCTCCCGAAAGGTCATCATGCGCCGCTTCACCCTGCCCGCCGTCGGCCTCCTGGGCGTGGCCGCCCTCGCCCTCACCGGATGCCAGACCCCCACCGCCGATGCGGCCCCCGCCGACCCGGACGCCCCGATCACGATCGCGACCATCCCCGTCGGCGACGACCCTACGGCCGAGAACCCCATCGAGGTGTTTGGCGCGCTGCTGGAGGAGGCCACGGGCCGCGAGGTCGAGATCACCGACGTGCCCGACTACCTCAGCGTGGTGGAGGCCATCCGCGCCGACCACGTCGACATCGGGATCATGAGTGGATTCCCGTCCGCGCTCGCCGTGAACACCGGCGAGGTCGATGCCCTCGTCGCGTTCGAGGGCGACGGCAAGCCCGTATCCACCTGCGTCGTGCTCGCGGACTCGCCCGTGCAGACGCTCGAGGACCTCGCGGGGAAGACCGTCGCGTTCGCGGATCAGGCCTCCAGCTCCGGATACTTCATGCCGGTCTACATGCTGCACGAGGCCGGGTTGGAGCAGGGCGACGACTACGAGGCCATCTTCGCGGGCGGCCATGAGGGCAGCTTCGCGGCCCTGGAGCAGGGGCAGGTGGATGCCGCGTGCACCGCCGTCATGCTCACCGAGCTCGGCGCGCCGATGTTCCCCTTCGCGGACGGCGAGTGGCGCGCGGTCGGCGAGAGCCCGGCCATGGACGTCGCTGGCGCCGTCCTCGGTCGTCCCTCGCTCGACGCCGCGACACGCAAGGCCATCCAGGACGGTATCGCCGCCGTGTTCACCCCCGAGAACGCTGAGAAGCTGGGCGCCTTCGGGTCGTTCGCAGCCGCCCCGCAGACGGTCGACCCGGACGACAGCGCGTTCGAGTCCTTCGCCGAGATCGCGGCCGTCGCGGGCGTCGAGCTGAAGGACCTCCAGTGACGGGCATGAGCGTCGCCGTGGCTGCCCGGCACCAGGACGACGGGCGCACGCCGACGGCCGAGGTGCGCCAGGCGCTGCCGCTCGTCAGCGTCCGCGGTCTGCGCGTCGCCTACGACACCACGACGGTGCTCGACCGCGTCGATCTCGACCTCTTCCCCGGCGAGATGGTCGCGCTGCTGGGAGCGTCGGGCTCAGGGAAGTCGACGCTGATGAGGAGCCTCACCGGATTCGCGCCCATCGCCGCGGCCTCCGCGCGGGTCGCCGGACACGACGTCACGAATCTGGCGCGCGGCGAGCTGCGCACGCTGCGGTCCGAGGTGGGGCAGGTCTTCCAGCAGTTCAACCTCATCCCGCGCCTCAGCGTCCTCACCAACGTGCTGACCGGGGCGCTGCACACCGCGGGACCGCTCAATCTCGTCGGCGGATTCACGAGCGCGGATCGCCGCCGGGCCCTCGACCTGCTCGACCGTGTCGGGATCGCGCACAAGGCGGCGGCGCCGGCGCGGTCGCTGTCCGGCGGCCAGCAGCAGCGCGTGGCGATCGCCCGCGCGCTCATGCAGCGCCCGAAGCTGATCCTCGCCGACGAGCCGGTCGCCTCGCTCGACCCGAAGCTCGCCGACTCCGTGCTCGGACTGCTCCGCGAGATCGCGGTGCAGGACGGGATCCCGGTGCTCGTGAGCCTGCACGTGCTGCCGCTCGCCCTCGCGCACAGCGACCGCATCGTCGGTCTGCGGCACGGAGAGATGCTCGTCTCCGGCGTCACGTCGCAGCTGGACGTGGCCGCACTGGAGGCCCTGTACGACGACGAGGAGCACGCCGATGACCACGACCGTTGAGCGCCAGGACCGGACCGTACGCCCCCAGCTCGAACCGGCGGAGCGCGCCCGGCTCGAGAGCGCCTTCCGCGTCCCCCGCGCCCGCTTCCTTCTCGGCATCCCGGTCGCGGCCCTTCTGCTGATCTGGTCCTTCGCCGGGGCGGGTTTCGACTTCGTGAAGCTCGGCGACGGGGCCGTCAACATGGGGGAGTTCCTGTCCCGGCTGTTCCCGCCAGACTTCTCGAAGATCGGCACCATCCTCGCGCTGCTGCTGGAGACGTTCCAGATGGCCGTCGTCGGCACGGTCCTCGGTGCGGTGCTGTCCCTGATCGTCGCGTTCGGGGCGACGTCCACCCTCGCACCACGGTGGCTGTACTACCCGACGCGCTGGATCATGAACATCATCCGCTCCGTGCCCGACCTCGTCTTCGCCCTGATGTTCGTCTCGGCGGTCGGACTGGGGCCCTTCGCCGGCATCCTCGCCATGACGCTCGGCTCCATCGGGTCGATCGGCAAGATCTTCGCGGAGGCCATGGAACAGGTCGACCGCGGTCCCGTCGTCGCGATGGAGGCGGTCGGCGCCTCGAAGCGTCAGGTGATCCAATACGCGGTGCTCCCCCAGGCCGCACCCCTGCTCACCTCGTACACGCTGCTGCTGTTCGAGGGGAACGTCCGCGGCGCGACGATCCTCGGTCTCGTCGGCGCCGGCGGCATCGGCCTGGAGCTGACGACCGCCATGCGCATGTACGACTACGGCCACCTCAGCGCCATCATCCTCTGCATCATCGTGCTCGTCACGCTGATCGACCAGGGCAGTGCCCTCATCCGAAGGAGAATCACATGACCACGATCGACACCGGTCTCATCCTCAGCGCGCCGGTCAACCTGCGCGACCTCGGCGGCATCGCCATCGACGGCGGGGTGCTCCGTCCGGGTCTGGCCATCCGTACCGACGACCTCGCCTATGTGACCGCGGAGGTCGCGGACGAGCTCCTCGCAGGCGGGCTGACGGCCATCATCGACCTGCGCTCGCCGCTCGAGGTCGCGGTCACCGGCCGCGGTCCGCTCGGCGAGCACCCGGTCGCGTACCACCACCTCCCGCTGATCGCCGATGTCGGCGCATCGATGGACCGGGAGCAGCCCGCGCTGACGCACGAGGCCATGGGGCTGATGTACCTGCGCATGGTGGAGGGCGCCGCGCCGCAGCTCGTGACCGCGCTCAACGTCATCGCGCACACCCCGGGAGCGACGGCGTTCCACTGTGCGGCGGGGCGCGACCGCACGGGAGTCCTCGCAGCGATGCTGCTGCTCGCCCTCGGGGCTGGGGACGACGACATCGTGGCCGACTACGCGCGCACCGGCGACAACATGGTCGCGATCATGGCCCGCACCGCTCCGGTCATGGGGGCGATGTGGAAAGCGCTCGGCTTCGACCTCGACGCGCGGGACGCGTCGTCGGCGCTGCTGGAGGGATCGATGGACGTGTCCATGCGCAGCCTCCTCGACACGCTCCGGGCTCAGCACGGCGACCCGCTGGCCCCGCTCCGCGCGGCCGGGCTGTCCGACGCGACCATCGTCCGGTTGCGCGAGCGGGCGCTCGGGGCATGACCGTCGTGACGCCTTCGGGCGTGGGGCGCCGCCGCCCCGGACGTCCGCGCGACGAGGACATCGATGCACAGATCGTCGCTGCCACGCTGGACATCATCGATGCGGGCGAGGATGTGACGGTCGCGCGGGTCGTCGCCCGGAGCGGCGTGAGCCGGGCGGCGCTGTACCGGCGCTGGCCGTCACTCACGACGCTGATCGCTGCGGCGCTCGACGTGGGCCGGGAGGTTCCGCCGGAGTACCCGATCGATGCCGACCTGCGCGAGATCCTCCTCACCGGCCTCGGGCTCGGCGCGGAGGGCGTGGCCCCGTCCGCGCCCGGCTATTCCGAGGAGCGGTTCCGTCAGCGCATCCGTCTCGTCATGTCCGATCGGGGTCTGCAGAAGGCCTACTGGGAGTCGCACGTCTCCCGCCGTCGGGTTCCGCTGCAGAACGCGCTGCGCGCCGGTGTTGTGCGCGGCGAGCTCCGGGCGGATCTCGACGTCGAGGCCTGCTTCGACGCGGTGGCCGGTGTCGCGTACTACCAGCTGGTCGTCCGCGGCGACCGCATCAGCGACCCGGCCGTCGTGGCTCGCCTGCGCGCCGCCATCGAGGTGATCTGGCGCGGCATGGTGGCCTGACGGCGACCCACGCGCGGTCCCGAGAGGCACAGCTTCGGAGATCCGGGCCGACACGCCGTCGACAGGTTCCGTTCGACGGCGTGTCGCCTGCGGTCTCCGAAGCTGTGCCCGGCCGACGCGGGTTCAGGCCTGCGTGAGGTCCTGCGCGAGCATGAGGATGATGCCGCTGGGGCCGCGGAGGTAGGTCAGTCGGTAGATGTCCCGGTAGTTCGCGACGCCGCGCAGGGGATGGAACCCGTGCCGCGCGGCGATGGCGAGGGAGGCGTCGATGTCGTCGACGGAGAAGGCGATCCGGTGCATGCCGATCTCGTTCGGCCTCGTCGGCTCCGTCTCGATCGCGTCCGGATGGATGTACTCGAAGAGCTCGATCTGCCCGCGCCCGTCCGGGGTCTGCAGCACGGCGATCCGCGCGTGGTTCCCGTCGAGTCCGACCGCGGTGGACGCCCACTCGCCGCTGACCTCGTCCCGTCCGACCACGGACAGCCCCAGGTCGGTGAAGAAGGCGATGGTGGCGTCGAGGTCGCGCACGGCGATCCCGATGTTCTCGAGGGCGATGGCCATGCCCGCGATGCTACTCCGGCGTCAGCGACCGAGCTTCTCGGCGCAGGCCACGCAGTATTCCGCGAACGGCCGTACCTCCAGGCGCTCCGGCGGGATGGGCTTGCCGCAGTGCGCGCAGATGCCGTAGGTCCCGGCGTCCATCCGCATCAGCGCCTCGTCCACCTGGCGGAGCTCCGCCTGCGCCGCCTCGGCGAGCCCCGACAGCCGGGACCACTCCGACGAGAGCGTCACCCCCTCCGGGTCGTGCTCGTCGTCGTCGTTCGAGCCCTCGCGATCGTGCATGAGCTCCGCGAGGGTGGCCGCCGTCGCCGTGACGCGAGCCGCGGCCTCGGCGCGACGCTCTTCCAACAGCGCTCGCAGATCCATCCGCCCACTCTAGGCCCGGCGACGCTCGCGTCGTCGCGGGTCCAGGCGTCCGCGCCGATTCAGGCGCCACCGGCAGCAGGCGCCTGAACTCCCGCGCCTGCCTGTCCTCTCCTGAACGCCTGCGCCCGCGACGGCGCGCGCAGGGTCAGGCATCCGCGCGGCATCAGGCGACACCAACAGCAGGTGCCTGAATCCGCGCGAACGCCTGAACCCGCGCGTGACCGCGATTCAGCCGCGGGTGCGCGGAGCCTCCACGGTGGGCACGGAGTCGGTGCGCACGCTGGGGTGATCCCGCTCCAGCGCCGCGCCCTCCATGTCGACGTTCGGGATGATGCGGTCGAGCCACTTCGGCAGCCACCAGGCCGAGCGTCCGAGCAGGTGCATGAGCGCGGGCATCAGCAGCATCCGCACGACAAACGCGTCGAGCAGCACGCCGAACGCGAGGCCGAACCCGATGGACCGGATGATGGTCGACTCCGAGAACACGAACCCGCCGAACACCGACACCATGATGAGCGCGGCCGCGATGACCACCGAGCGCCCGGCCCGGAACCCCTGCGCCACGGCATCGCGCGCGGAGGCACCGTGCACATAGGCCTCGCGCATCCCCGACGCGAGGAAGAGCTGGTAGTCCATCGCCAACCCGAACAGGATGCCGACGAGGATCACCGGCAGGAAGCTCAGGATCGGACCGGTGCTGTGCAACCCGATGAGGTCGGCGCCCCACCCCCACTGGAACACCGCGACGATGAGCCCGTACGTCGCGAACAGCGACAGCACGAACCCTCCCGTGGCGATGAGCGGCACGAGCAGTGAGCGGAACACGACGATCATGATGAGCAGCGACAGTCCCACGACGACCACGAGGTACAGCGGGAGCACGCTCGCCAGGGCCTCGGAGATGTCGATGTTCGTGGCAGCCTGCCCGGCGACGCCGAGGGTGATGCCGCCGTCGATCTCGGGGAGACCTCGCAGATCCTGCACCAGTTTCTCGGTGGAGGCGCTGTTCGGGCCCTCGGCAGGAAGCACCTGGAAGGCGAGGAGCGTGTTGTCGTCGGAGGTGGCGATGGGGGCGACCGCCACCACGTCGTCCTGCTCCGCGATCTTCTCGGCCACGGTCACCTGGGTGGCCAGCAGGTCGTCGTCGCTCACGGCGTCGTCGAGGGTCGCGGTCACCAGCAGCGGCCCGTTCGCGCCCTCGCCGAACTGCTCGTCGACGGTCTGGAACGCGCGGTAGCTGGTGGAGTCGGCGGGTTCGCTCGACCCGTCCGGGAGGCCGAGGCGCATCGACATCGCGGGGATCGCGATCACGAGCAGCGCGACGACGCTGACGAGCGCGGTGACGACGGCGCGCAGCGTCGACATCCGGCGCACGGGCTTTCCGGCCGCGTGCTCCTGGCCGATGGTCGCCCGTGCCTTGCGGCCGAGCAGGCGGGTGCCGACGAGGCCGAGGATCGCCGGGGCGAGGGTCACGGCCACGAGCACGGCGACGGCGACGCAGACCGCTCCCACCGTGCCCATGAGGCCGAGGAACGGCACGCCCGTCACGTTGAGGGCGAGGAGTGCGACGATGACCGTGGTCCCCGCGAACACCACCGCGGTCCCGGAGGTGCCGGTGGCCAGACCGATGGACTCGCGCACGGGCGATCCGGCCAGCAGCTGCTTGCGGTGCCGGTTCACGATGAAGAGGGAGTAGTCGATGCCGACCGCGAGCCCCAGCATCACGCCGAGGACGGGAGTGACCGAGGCCATGTCGACGACGCCGGAGAACGCGAGGGACGCCGTGACGCCCACGCCGACGCCGACCACGGCCGTGACGATGGGCAGGGCCGCACCGATCAGCGAGCCGAGCATGACGATGAGCACGACCGCGGCGAACGCGAGACCGATGGCTTCGCCGACGCCGAAGATCTCCGGCACGCCCTGGGCGATGTCGGTGCCGAAGTCGACCGTGACGCCGTCGATCTCCTCGTCCTGGAAGTGGGCGATGGTGCTCTGCTTGGTCTCTTCGGCGAGTTCCAGGCGCGGGTCGACGAAGGAGACGTTGACGATCGCCGTGGAGCCGTCCTCCGAGACGACGCCGATGCCGTCCGAGAGGTCGAGGAGGGTCGTTCCGAGCTCCAGCTGCGCCGCACTGTCGGCGAGCTCGTCGCGGTTCGCGTCGATGGTGGCCTGCTGGGCCTCGAGCTGCGCGAGCTGGGCGTTCAGCTCCGCGAGCTGCGCGTCGAGCGCGGCGGTCTGCTCGGGCGGTGCACCGGCGGCGTCGGCCTGAGCCCGCGCTCCCTCGAGCTGGGTGATCCCGGTCTCGAGCTGGGCGCGGCCGTCGTCGAGCTGGGCCTGGCCGGCGTCGAGCTGGGCGCGGCCGGCGTCGAGCTGGGCCTGGCCGTCTGTCAGCTCCTTCGCCTGCTCGTCCTGCTGCCGCTGGGCGTCGAACGGGTCGACGACGGAGGCGACGCCGTCGAGGTCCTCCGCGCTCGCGGCGAGGTCGGAGATCGCCTGCTTCTGCTCGTCGGTGAACGGCTCGCCGTCGTCCGTCCGGTAGACGACCGTCCCGGTGCCGCCGGCGGTGTCCGGCAGCTTGTCGGCGAGCTGATCGGTGACCTCGCCGGACGCGGTGCCCGGGATGTCGAAGCTGTTGCTCAGCGTGCCGCCGAACGTGAGGAAGGCGCCGACGCCGAGCCCGAGGATGAGCACCCAGGAGACGATCACCGTCCATGCTTTGCGCGCAGCGAAAGAACCCAGACGGAACAGCAGTGAAGCCACGTGATCTCCTTCAGACGAAAAGAGCATACGGCACGTCTCGTCTAGGGATCTGTGGCTATCCTGAACGCATGGTGAACGAGCATCGCAGCGGCCCCGTGCGCAGCACCGCGGCTCGCGAGGCGATCCTCGACGCGACGGCCCGGCTCTTCCACAATCAGGGGTACGACCGCCTCACGATCGAGGGCATCGCCAAGGAGGCCAAGGTCGGCAAGCAGACCATCTACCGCTGGTGGCCATCGCGGGGTGCGCTCATCGGGGAGTGCCTGGCCGAGGGGCGACTCATCCCCGTGGACTTCGTCGTGCCCGACACCGGAGACCTCTCCGCCGACGTGGAGACCTGGCTGCGCAGCGTGCTCTCCATCCTCGAGAAACCCCAGGGCGGGGTGCTGCTGCGATCACTCGTGGCCGCGGCGACCGAGGACGCCTCGGTCGGCGCGCACCTCGGGGAGAGCCTCGGGGTGGAGAAGTACCTGTCGGAGCGCCTCCGCGGGGGCATCCGCGACGGTCAGCTGCCGGAGGACGCCCCGGTCGAGCAGCTCGGTCGCGCCATCCTCGGGGCTATCATCGTGGAGTCCCTCGGCCGCGAGGCCCACGATCCGGGTTCCGTCGTCGCCCTGACCCGCTACCTCTTCGCCCGCTGAGGTCGCGGATCCGCACGAGGTCGCATGGGTTCCTGGAATCCCTGCGACCCGGGTGCGAATCTGCGACGTAACGCCCGGATCAGCCGAGGAGGATGGTGAGCACGGTCGCGCCGCCGCCACCGAGGATCAGTGCCACGATGACGGTCCACGCGATGATGCGGATGCGCCGGTTGCGCTTCTCGCCGAGGTCGCCGTAGTCCTCGCTGAGGCCGTCGCCGCTCATCAGGCCACCGGCTCCGTGACGGTCGGACCGAAGTACGACGGCAGCGTGGCCTGCGAGCGCTCGCGGAGCTCGGCGGCCGAGACGGTGAAGACGTCCTGCACCTCGAGCTGTGGCTCGCTGTCCGTGACGCCGATGCGGGCGACCGGGTAGCCGCGGCCCTCGCAGAGCCCGCGGAACTTCACGTCGTCCTCGCGGGGGACGGTCACGAGCACGCGGCCGGTCGACTCGGAGAACAGGGCGGTCGCGGCGTCCACGCCATCGCGTTCGATGATCTCGTTCAGCCAGACGCGGGCACCGACGCCGAAGCGCATGACACCCTCGGCCAGGGCCTGCGCGAGACCACCCTCCGAGAGGTCGTGCGCCGAGGAGATGAGCCACTCGTCACGGGCCGCGGCGAGCAGTCCGGCAAGGCGCTTCTCGCCCGCGAGGTCGACCTTCGGCGGGCGGCCGCCGAGGTGCTGGTGCACGACCTCGGCCCACGCGGAGCCGGACAGCTCGGTCGAAGTCGTGCCGAGCAGGTAGATGTTCTGCCCCTCGTCCTGCCAGCCGGACGGGATGCGGCGGGAGACGTCGTCGATGATGCCCAGCACGCCGACGAGCGGGGTCGGGTGGATCGGCACGTCACCGGTCTGGTTGTAGAACGAGACGTTACCGCCCGTGACCGGGGTGCCCAGCTCGTAGCAGCCGTCCGCGAGGCCGTCGACGGTCTGCCCGAACTGCCACATGACCTCGGGGTTCTCGGGGGAGCCGAAGTTCAGGCAGTCGGTGATCGCGGTCGGCACGGCGCCGGTGACGGCGACGTTCCGGTAGGCCTCGGCGAGCGCGAGCTGCGCGCCCGCATAGGGGTCGAGCTGGCAGTAGCGGCCGTTGGCGTCCGTCGAGACCGCGAAGCCCAGGCCGGATTCCTCGTCCACGCGGATCATGCCGGCGTCGTCGGGGAAGCTCAGGGCCGTGTTGCCGAGCACGTAGTAGTCGTACTGGTTCGTGATCCAGCTCGTGTCCGCGAGGTTCGGGGAGGCGACGAGGGCGAGGAACTGTTCGCGGAGCGTCTCCGGGTCGTTCGCCCGCGGCAGGTTCTCGGCGGCGTCCGCCTGCAGGGCGTCGATCCACGTCGGGTAGGCGACGGGACGGTCGTAGACGGGGCCGTCGACCGCGACGGTCGAGGGGTCGACGTCGACGATGCGCTCGCCCTGCCAGTCGATGATGAGGCGTCCGTCGCCGGTGACCTCGCCGAGCACGGAGGTCTCGACCTCCCACTTGTTCACGACGGCCAGGAAGGCGTCGAGCTTCTCGGGGGCGACGATCGCCATCATGCGCTCCTGCGACTCCGACATGAGGATCTCCTCGGCCGTGAGCGTGGGGTCGCGCAGCAGCACGTTGTCGAGGGAGACCTTCATGCCGCTGTTGCCGTTGGCAGCGAGCTCGCTCGTCGCGCACGAGATGCCGGCGGCGCCGAGGTCCTGGATCGCCTCGACGAGCTCGCCGCGGTACAGCTCCAGGCAGCACTCGATGAGCACCTTCTCGGCGAACGGGTCTCCCACCTGCACCGCGGGGCGCTTCGTGGGGCCGCCGTCGGCGAACGTGTCGGAGGCCAGGATGCTCGCGCCGCCGATGCCGTCGCCGCCGGTGCGGGCACCGAACAGGACGACCTTGTTGCCGACGCCGGTGGCGTTCGCGAGCTTGAGGTCTTCGTGGCGCAGCACGCCCACCGCGAGCGCGTTCACGAGCGGGTTGGCCTGGTAGACGCTGTCGAAGACGGTCTCGCCGCCGATGTTCGGAAGGCCCAGGCAGTTGCCGTAGAAGCTGATGCCGCTGGTCACGCCGTGCACGACGCGGGCGGTGTCCGGGTGGTCGATCGCGCCGAAGCGCAGGGCGTCCATGACCGCGACCGGGCGTGCGCCCATCGAGATGATGTCGCGGACGATGCCGCCGACGCCGGTGGCCGCGCCCTGGAACGGCTCGATGAAGGAGGGGTGGTTGTGCGACTCGGCCTTGAAGGTGACGGCCCAGCCCTCGCCGACGTCGACGACGCCCGCGTTCTGGCCCATGCCCACCATGAGACGTTCCTTCATCTCGTCGGAGACCTTCTGGCCGAAGCGGCGCAGGTAGTTCTTGCTCGACTTGTAGGAGCAGTGCTCCGACCACATCACCGAGTACATCGCCAGCTCGCCCGAGGTGGGGCGGCGGCCGAGGATCTCCTTGATGCGCGCGTACTCGTCGTCCTTGAGCCCGAGGGCGCCGTACGGCTGCTCCTTCTCGGGCGTCGCGATCGCGTTCTCGACGGAGTCGGGGACGTGCTGGGGGGAAGGTGCAGGGGCGGTGGTCACGCGCACTCCAAAGGAAGGGGCCGGCGGGGCGTGTTCAGTCTACCGGCGCGGTCGGGGCCGTTCTCTCGTGCGCGCAGTCGCACGGCGTCGGGGTGGGAAGGCGGCGGCGTCATGGCAGCTCGGCGAGGCTCAGGCCCTGTGCGCGTGCGGCGGCCGCCAGCTCACGGTCGAAGGTGAGGAGCGCAGTGACCACGTCGCCGAGTTCGAGCGCGGCGGCGAGGTGGAGAGCATCCAGAGTGCGGAGCCCTGAGCCTGCCTGGATGGCCGCGGTCAGCGTTTCGTCGTCGAGGGAGACGAGCGCGACGCGGTCGAGGAGGTCGACGACGGCTGCGCGGTCGAGGGAACGGCGGTCGGCGATCGCGTGCAGTTCCACGGCGAGGAGGCTCGAAGAGACGAACTCGCTGCCGTTCGCGAAGGCGCGGACGACCGCTTCCGACCCCTCTTCCTCGATGAGTGCCTTCGCGGCCGCTGAGGTGTCGAGGTAGATCACGACCGGTCGGCCCGAAGCTCGCCGAGGATCTCCGTCACGGACAGCGAGTCCGGCACGGGGGCGTGGCGGAGCGGACCGTTCGCGCGGGGCAGCGTCACCCGCCCGTTGGCGATCATGCGCGTCCAGGCCGTCTCGGCGGGCGGCGACAACTCGGCGATCGGGCGCCCGCGGTCTGTCACCGTCAGGTGCTCTCCGGCGGTGACGCGCGCCAGCACCCGCGCGGTCTGCTGATTCAGTTCGGTCTTCGACACGGTGCCCATCTCCTCAGGGTAGATCCAAAGTAGTAGAACTACTAGTTCTTGGATTCGTGGGTCCAGTGAACCATCGCTCGGCGACATTGCGAGGCCGGGCGGACGGAGCTCCCCGAACGTTCTGGATAACTCCCCCACAGGGCAGCGTCAGGAGGAGGAGTGCGCTGCCGCGAACCGCTGCGCCAGCATCCCCGCAGCCTCGCGCAGCGCCTCGGGCCCGACCACCGTGAACGGTGCGTCGAACCGGGCCACCGCGGCGAGCACACCCGTCCACGACCAGGAGCCGACCATAAGGCGGCACGAGCCGTCCGACAGGGGCACCACCTCGCCGTCGCCGACCCACGGCATCACCTCCCGCGCGGGCAGGTCGAGGTCCACCTCGCCCGTGCACGGCCAGCGGTCCTCGGTCGTCGAGCCCTTGGCGCGCGCGGCGAGGAAGGTCTGCGCGTCCGCGGCGGGGAGAGGCCGCGGCGTGAAGGAGGGCCCGGTCGGCGTGCGGGGCCGCAGTCGATCGAGGCGGTACGTGCGCCAGTCGGCCGCGTCGAGGTCCCAGGCCAGCAGGTACCAGCGGCCTTCCCGCGCCACGACGGCATGGGGCTCCGTGCGCCGGGGCGGGCGGTCCCGTGCGGAGCCGTAGTCGAATCGGAGCACCTGTCGGTCGCGCACGGCCGCGCTCGCCGCCTCCAGCACGGCCGGGTCCACGCGCATCTCGGCCGGTGCGCCGGTGAAGCGGATGCCGTCGATCCGGTGGCGCAGGCGTGAGGGCATCACCTGGCGCACGGTCGCGAGTGCACGCTGTGCGGCCTCGGTGACTTCGACCCCGGTCGCGCTCGCACTCTGCAGGGCCACGGCGATCGCCACGGCCTGATCGTCGTCGAACAGCAGCGGCGGCATATCCGATCCCGCTTCGAGGCGGTAGCCGCCGTACGGGCCCTTGCTGGATCCGATGCGGTAGCCGAGCGCGCGCAGTCGATCGACGTCGCGGCGCACCGTCCTGGGTGTGACGCCGAGACGGTCGGCGAGTTCCCCGCCCGGCCAGTCCCGTGTCGCCTGCAGCAGGGACAGCAATGCGAGCATGCGCGAGGAGCTTCCGGTCATGGCTCCATTCTGTGTGGGGAAGCGGACAGAAACAGACCTCTACTGCTGTGAGGGTGGGGTCACACGGCCCGATCGGCGGGCCGGGACACGGAGGACACCATGACTCTCACGACCACCACCCACCTCAACTTCCGCGGCACGGCTCGGGAGGCGCTCGACTTCTACGGGTCGGTCTTCGGCGGCGAGGTAACCGCGGCGACCTACGGGCAGTTCGGGATGCCGGAGCGGGTTCCCGGGTTCGACAAGGTCGTGTTCGGGCAGCTCGACGGACCCGTGCGGCTGATGGCGTACGACATCCCGGGTGCGGACGACACCGCTGCGCCCTCGGGAGCCACCCGCCGCGAGAACGGGATGACGATCACCGACCGCTCCTTCTTCCAGTCGCTGCGGGCGGATTCCCTCGCGGAGCTTCAGCCCGTGTGGGATGCCCTCGCCGACGGCGCGACGGTGGTCGAGCCCCTCGCCGCCTCCGCGTGGTCGGCCGGCTTCGGCATGCTCACGGACCGCTTCGGCGTGACCTGGGTCCTCGACGTCGCCTGATCGCCGTCGGACACTCGACCCGGCCCACCCCCTTGCGGTCGACTCGGCCCCTTGCGGTCGTCCGCAAGGGGCCGGAGCGCACCGAACGGGGTGGGTCAACGAGCGTGGTCGACCCAGCCTCTTGCGGTCGACCCGGCCCCTTGCGACCGTCCGCAGGGGGCCGGGTTGCGCGGAAGGGGGTGGGTCGGCGCGGGCGCGCGACGCGACATGTCAAGGGCCTCTTCGCTGTCGGTCGCCTCACGTAGAAAGGAGGGAGACGAAAGGCAGGGCATGGCCGCAGGAGACATCGAGACGTTCTCGCGCAACGGCATCTGGTTCAACCGGATCCAGGGCGAGTCGCACACGCTGGGCAGCAGCTTCGAGTCGATGGAGGAGGCGGTGAAGGTCGGCCGCGGGGCGGCGACCGCGCGCCAGGTGCAGCACTTCGTCCGCACGGAGGAGGGGCCGTCGGAGGACGTGGCCCCGAACGAAGCGCACCCGCGCGACCTCATGTGGTGAGGCGCGGATGATCCTGCAGGCCTGTGCGAACGGTGCCAGAGACGTCGCGGAGCACCCGTGGCTGAGCGCCGACGAGACTGTGGTCGCTCAAGACGCCGCGGCGGCCGTCGATGCCGGGGCTGCGGAGATCCACGTGCACCCGAAGGACGCCGCCGGCCGCGACTCCCTCGCGCCCGAGGATGTGCAGCGGTGGCTCGGGGCCGTCCGCGCCGCGGCGCCGGGAGTGCCCGTGGGCGTGACGACCGGGGCCTGGGCCGAGCCCGACGTGTCGCGAAGGCTCGAGGCCATCGGAGGCTGGACGGAGCTCCCCGACTATGCCTCCGTGAACTGGCACGAAGACGGGGCCGACGATGTGGCCGTGGCGCTGGGTCGACGGGGCATCGGCGTGCAGGCGGGTATCTGGGACGCGGCGGGACTCGAGGCGTGGCGGGTCTCCCCGGTCCGCGGCGACTGCCTGCGCGTGCTCGTGGAGCTTCCGGCGGAGGCGGCCGACGTCGTCCGTTCGCACGCTGAAGGTCTGATCGCGCACGTGGCTCGCGAGGAGCCCGACCTGCCGATCCTGCTGCACGGGGAGGAGCTGTCGACCTGGCCCGCCCTCGACCTGGCCGCGGAGTTCGGCCTCGACACGCGGATCGGCCTGGAGGACACACTCCTCCTCCCAGACGGCTCCGAGGCTCCGAGCAATGCCGCCCTCGTCCGCGCCGCCCGCGCCCGCCTCCCGCGCCCCTAGCCACGCCGCGTCCCTCCTTTCGCGTGAGAGTGCAGGAACGTCCCTTCGGCCACCGGATTCGGGGCGTTCTTGCACTTCTGACCGCAGCGAGGTGGCGATCCTCTGCTACATACCGTCGCTGGAGCACGACCGCCCCTACGCTGGAGCGATGTTCGCCGGTACCTCCGTCCTCTTCCTCCTCGTCTACCTGGTCGTCCCGCTTCTCGCGCTGCTGCTCCTGTGGCTGATCATCTACTCGGCGGTCCGGGCGGCGCTGACCGCGCATCGCCGCGCGCTTGCCGCCGAGCGCACCACCGCGCCGGATACTCTCTGACCCTTCGCCTCCAGCGACCTCGACGGCCTCATGCGTCGTCGCTGAAGTCCCGGTGCAGGCGCAGAACCGTTCCTCCCGTCGCCGGCTCGGGCACGTTTCTGCCCTTCTCTGCACGGGTTCCCGTCCGGGACCCCGGTGCGAGCGCAGAAACATCCCTGATCCTGATCTCGCCTCGACCGGAACGGTTTCGCACTCCCCACCGGGTGCGCCCCGTTGGGCGCCGATACGGGATCAGAAACGGCCTCGACACCGCCCGCCCCGGAACGTTTTCGCACTCTGCACCCGCGGGAGACCGGACGAACGGGCCGCACGAACACCCCGGACTCACGCGGTGCTCCACCCACGCCAGTCGGGACGGTCGACGACGCAGAAGCGGTTCCCCTCGGGGTCTTCCATGATGATGTAGTCCGCGTCATCGGGGCGGCCGTCCCAGTGCACCTCCCGCGCTCCGAGTCCGGCGAGGCGCTCCACTTCCGCGGACTGGTCCTCCGCGTAGATGTCGAGGTGGATGCGCGGCGGAAGCACACGTTCCGAGTGGTGTGCGTCGAGGGCGATGCAGGGTGCGTCGGCGTCGCGGGGTCTGAGCACGACCCAGTCGTCCTCCGCGGGGTCTCGTTCGACGTAGTCGAGGGCGGCCTTCCAGAACGCGGTCTGGGCCGGGAGGTCGTCCACGCGGATCACGATCGACACGATCTTCAACATGCGGCGAGGGTACGGCGAGCGAAGGCATCCGCGGAGGGGCTTGCGCCGCCGCGTGCGATCAGCTTCCGGAACGGCCGAAGTCGCTCGTGAGCCACTCCTCGACCGAAGCGAACGGGAACTCCCGGGGCGCGAACACCCCCGGCAGCGCCCGCACCTCCCGCATCCGGTCGAGCCGGAACAGCCGCCAGTCGTCGCGGTCGATGTCGAAGCCGACCACGTACCACCGCCCTCCGCGGAAGATATGGTGATGCGGCGCGATCACCCGCTCCGAAGCGCGATCGTGCTGGTCGGTATAGGCGAAGGCGACGCGAGCATCCTGAGCGACCGCGTCGGCCAGCGTCCCGACCGCAGCCCACTCCGCGGGCGCCGGCTCGGCCCGCAGGATCTGCGTGGACAGCGCCGTCGCCGCGGCCCGTCGCCGGAGGCCCGGCGGGAGGACCTGTTCGATCTTCCCGCGGGCGACGGCGGCGGCCGGGTCCTCCGGGCTCCACGCTTCGAGGACGAGCAACCCGGTGATGATCGTGGTGACGTCGTCGGCGTCCAGGAGCAGCGGCGGGATGCGCGTCCCCGGTCGCAGGCGGTAGGCCGCGCCGGGACCGGGGCGGGAGCGCACGTCGTAGCCGAGGTCGCGCAGGCGCTGCGCATCCCGGCGGACCGTCCGCGGGCTCACCGCGAGGCGGGCGGCGAGGTCGGGCACGCTCCACTCGCCGCCGGTCTGCAGCAGAGACAGCAGATGGAGGGTGCGGTGCGAGGGGGCGTCCACGGCTCCATCATCGCGCGAGATGCGGCCGGAATCAGGCCGTATCCGTCCGTAGCGTGGAGCGACACCGACCGAGAGGACCCTCATGCGCATCGCTGTCACCACCCCGAACGGCCACGTCGGGCACCACCTCACCCGGATGCTGATCCGCGCCGGTGTCCGTCCCCTCCTGCTCACCAGGGACCCCGATCGCATCGCCGCCGACCTCCGCCCGTACGTCGACATCGCGCAGGCCGACTCGCAGGATCCCGAGGCGATCGTCGCCGCGACACGAGCCGTCGATGCCCTGTACTGGGTGGATCCGTCGGCGTTCTCCGACGACCCGCTCGCCGACTACGCGCGTGCGACCGAGGCCCTGGTGCAGGCCGTCCGGGCGAACGGCGTCCGGCGGGTGGTGTTCCAGAGCAGCGTCGGGGCGGAGAAGCGGCACGGCGTCGGCGAGATCGACGGCCTGGCCGGCACGGAGGTCGCGCTCGACGCCCTCGACATCGACGTGACGCATCTGCGCTGCGGCTACTTCTTCACCAACCTGTTGCTCGACGTCGAGTCACTGCGGGGAGGGACGCTCGCCACCGTGCTGCCGCTGGACTTCCGGATGCCGTGGGTGGCGCCGCGCGACATCGCGGAGGTCGCCGCCCTCACGCTGCTGAACGGGGAGTGGAGGGGGCGGCGGGTGCAGGCCGTGCACGGACCCGCGGATCTGAGCTGGGCCGAGGTGGCCGCGATCCTGACGCGCGAGCTCGGGCGAGAGGTGACCGTGCAGCGCGTCGATGACGAGGAGATGCGTCAGGGGCTCCGCGCTGCGGGGATGCCGGAGGCGATGGCCGAGGCCGTGCTGGGGATGTCGACCGGGCTCCGCGACGGCTTCGTGGCGGAGCAGCCGCGGTCCGTCCTCTCGACGACGCCGACGACTCTCGAAGCATGGGTGCGCGAGGAGCTCATCGGAGTGGTGTGACCGGCATCCTGCCGGAACCGGTCCCATCCGATATGGTGCGGCCATGGAGACTACATCCGAGGTGACGCACGAGACCGATGACGACGCGCGGTCGGGGACCGCGCCCGAGACCGATGAGGTCGACCTCGCGGAGCGGCGACGGCTGGCCGTGAACAGCTTCGGATGGATCGCCGCGTGGGGTGTGTCGGTCGTGGCCCTGATCGTCGGCATCAGTCTCACGGGAGTCGGGACGGTCGAGCACATCGTCGAGTACGACGACAGCTACGACGTCTTCACGCGAGAGGTCTGGCCCGCGGGTCTCGTGCTCCTCGGCGTGGGCGCGCTCGGCATCATCGCCACCGCCCTCGCCACCACGGTCCTCACGCAGAGGCGCTGACCCCGGACGGAGAACGCCCCCGCCGTTCGGGTCGGCGGGGGCGTCGGTTCCATGGAGTCGCCTTACTGCACGGACCAGCCTCCGTCGGAGGCGAGGATGGCGCCGTTGATGTTCACGGCGTCATCCGAGAGCAGGAAGGTGATCGACGCGGCCAGGTGCTCGGCGGTCGCGACGGTCGGGATGGCCTGCTGGAACGGGGCGAGGCGGCCGGAGCCGTACTCGGACATGTTCGGCGGCATCGGGATGCCGGTGGCGACGCCGCCGGGGGCGACGGAGTTCACGCGGATACCCTTCGGCCCGTACATGAAGGCGGCGGACTTGGTGACCCCGATGATGCCGTGCTTGCTGGCCGTGTAGGCGTTGCCCGAGGCGTTGCCGCGCAGACCCGCCTCGCTCGACACGTTGAGGATCGCGCCGCGACCGGCCTTCTCCATGACGGGGATGACCGCGCGCATGAGCTTGAACGGCGCGGTGAGGTTGATCGCGATGACGCGGTCCCACACGGCATCCGGGGTCTCGCCCGCAGGGGAGAAGTCGTCGTTGATACCGGCGACGTTCGCGAGCCCGTGGATGCGGTCGCCCGCCGCGGCGAGGACGGCGTCGATCGCGTCCTGCTTGGTGAGGTCGCCCGCGACCGTGACGATGTCGGCGTCCGGCAGCTCGGCCTTGAGGGCGTCGAGCTTCTCGGCGGCGATGTCGCTGGCGATCACGCGACCGCCTTCCCGGGCGATGCGGGAAGCGGTGGCCTTGCCGATGCCGGACGCGGCGCCGGTGACGATGACGGTCTTGCCGGCGAAGCGGCCGGAGGTGACCTTCTCGGTCCAGCCCTCGGAGGCGTCGTCCTCCGGGATCTCGCCGTTGTTCGCGGCGCGCACGAGGTCGTCGACGACCGACTGCGGGAGCTGGCCCTGGCTCATGGCGACGAGCTGCTGCAGGGGGAGTCCGAGCACGGGGGTGAGGAGCTCGGGGTCGGCGCCCGTCTGCTCGAAGAGGCCCCGGATGAGCGGGCCGCCGGTGGGGTCGTTCATCCAGTCGCCGATGGTGGAGTGTGCGGTGAGGGCCATGCTCTTTCTCCTTGCTCGGGTTTCGCAACGGTGCGTCTACTTATGTTCCAGTGTACGCCTGACTAGGCTCGAATGGTGCCCCGTCCTCGCAGTGAGAAGGCCCGCCAGTCCGTGCTGGAGGCGATGCGTCGTGCGCTCGCCGCAGACGGGTACGAGGCCGTGACGATCGAGGGTCTCGCGGCTGAGGCGGAGGTGTCGAAGCAGACCATCTACCGCTGGTGGCCGTCGAAGGCCGCGATCCTCGGCGAGGCGCTGCTCGAAGGCTCGGTTCCCGGGTCCGACGCGGTCGTGCCGATGACGGATGACCTCGGTGCGGACCTGCGCGCGTGGTTCACGGCGGTGTCCGCGGGGCTCGCCCGGCCTGAGGGTGTGTCGCTGGCGCGGGCGCTCATCGAGGTGACGGCGGCCGACCCGGAGCTGGGTCTCGTCTTGAACGAGCGGCTGGCGGCGCCGATTCGGGAATGGGTCTCGGAGCGGGTCTCTCGCGGGCGCGCGGACGGCGACGTGCGGGCCGACGTGGATGCCGCCGCGGTCGCGGACGAGTTCATCGCGATCGCCTCGTACTCCGCCCTGATCGGGCAGCCGTTGAGTGCGGAGCGGGTGGAGGAGACGGTGGTGCGGTTGCTGCGGGGGATCGCGGCGAGCTGAGTCTCTCGCTGGATTGTTGTGCGGCGCGACGGTCGCGGTTCTCGATGCTGCACTCGTCGGATGCCCTAAGTCGAGAATATCAGTTGTGACCTCATATGTATGCTTTCATGTGTCGCATGACACAGCAAATCCGATCCAGTGGCATTCTCCTCGCGGCTGGACTCAGTCTTCTTCTCGCTCTTCTTCCGGCGACTGCGCAGGCGGCCGTCCCGGGTGAGTCGAGCGACGTGGCGGATGTTCTCGAGGACGCTGAGACGGCTGCGGTAGGAACTCCGACGCCGTCGGACGTCGAGTTGCCGATGCTGCAGGCGGATGGCGCTGAAGCATCGGTCATTCTGAATGGAATCGACTCGGAAGTCACTTTGGGTGGCTCTGAGCGGGCAGAGATATCCGTAGCGGACCAATACGCCATCGCCGAAGGCGACTCCGTCACCTACGCAGTCAGCTTCCCTGAGGAAGGGGCAACGAGATTCTCCGCAATCCTGTCTGCTCCGCCGGCGAAGTCTCCGGAGTGGACCTTCGAGAGTGGCACTCAGCTGCTGCTCCTCGACGACGGATCGGTGTCGGTTTCGGATGCTGATGGCTTCTTGGGCGGTATCGAAGCTCCTTGGGCCATCGATGCAGCGGGTCGGTCGCTACCTACGCACTATGAGATCTCAGGTTCAACCCTCATGCAGATCGTCGACACCACTGGAGCGAGCTTCCCCGTCGTCGCGGATCCGACGGTGCAGTTCTTCGGACCGTACATTCAGGTCCACCTGAACAAAGCTGAGAGTCGCACAGCGATCGGCGGCTACGCAGCGTGTGCCGGAGTGTTGAGCAAGTCTCCTGTGCCGTTCGCAAAGCTCCTCCAGGTCTCCTGTACGACAGTCGCCGCGATCGGGGCGTCGCAGCTGGTGGGCAATCGATGCATCTCGATCCACTACGTCGTCGGTGTCGGTGGGCCGGCGGGTGTGTGGTGGCCGTGGGTGAGGAACTGCTAGAGGTGGACATCATGCTTTTTGTCGCGGTGGGCGTAGCTCTTCTCCTCTGGGGGACGTTGGTGGGGCGGGTCGGCAGGAAGCTCGGCACTCTTCTCGCCATCGTTCCCGTTCTGGTGTGGTTCGGGGTCCTTGCGTGGTTCGGCTCGTCGGGCAACCTCGACAGCCCGGCCGGAGATGCGCTACCGGTGTACCTCGTGATCGGGCTCCTTGCCTTTACGGTCGGCGTCAACCTCACCGATCGCTCCGTGTCCGGTAGCGGGGCCGAGTGAGCAGAGCTGTAGACCCTTGGTCACTCTTTTCGGAGGAGGGTGCTTCCGAAGCCGAGGAGCATGGGGCATGCGCCGAGCAGGCCGGTCAGAGCAGCAGGTGCGAGGTTGCCGGTCGTGTGCTCCGCGTCTGAGATGTAGCCCTCAGCAATCGCCATGACGATGGCGAGGGCGATGACGCCGGCACCGACGCATCCAACGCTGACCATTGCTCGTCTCGTTCGTTGCTTCACAATCGCTCCTACGGGTTGCATCCTGCGGCCAAGACGTCGCTGTACCTTACGTCAGGCCGCCACGCGTCGAGGTTCCATGGCGACTTGAACGGGGCGATGCCGACGTGGGACCGAAGCTGGGTATGGAACTCGTTGCCCTCGTACCAGGAAGGGGCGCGGGTCACGTCGACGCCGAGGCGATGTCGTCCGCGTGCTGGGAGTAAGACCGTCGCTCGCGTTCCGTCGGAGCGGCACGCGCGGCAGCGCGAAACGCGGAGCTCGCTTCTTCGACGCGCTTGAGGCGTTGCAGGAGGTCTCCCCGAACCGCTGAGTAGAGGTGGTGTCCTCCCAGCGAGCTCTCGAGCGCCTCCGTCAGCGCGAGGGCTTCGGCCGGTCGTCCCGCGTTCGCGACGGCGACCGCACGGTTCAGGCGGACGAACGGTGATGCATCCACCTGCTCCAGCACCCCGTACATGTCGGCGATGCGGGCGTGGTCGATCTCCATGCCCGGGTCGGGGCGGACGTACTCGGCCGCGACGGTGGCGCGGATGAGGTGCCGTCCGCCGTGGATGCCCGCCCGTGCTGCCTCCTCGACGGCGTCATCGAGAAGCCGCAGCCCCTCCTCGATCTCGGAGACATCCCACAGTTCGCGATCCTGTTCGTCGAACGGCACGGACAGGCCGTCGGGCGTCGTGCGTGCTGCGCGGCGGGAGTGCTGAAGAAGAAGGAGGGCGAGAAGCCCCGTGAACTCGAGTCGAGCCGGGGAGTCCGCGGGGAGCAGCTGCCGGCAGAGCCGAGCAAGGCGGATGGCCTCGGCGCTCGGATCAGTCTGGAGCGTCGGATCGGAGTAGCCGATGGTGAACAGGGCGGACAGGACCTCGCAGACGCTCGCGCTTCGACTGTCGAGCTGCGCGGCATCCGGAACGCGGTACGGGATGTTCGCGTGCGCGATCTTGGCCCGCGCCCGCACGAGTCTCTTCTCCATCGTCGCGGGTGCGACCGCGAAGATCCCGGCGAGCTGTTCGATCGACACGTTCAGGACAGTGCGGAGTGTCAGCGCCGCGCGGGCTTCCAAGGTCAACGCGGGGTGGCAGGCGGTGAAGATCAGCTTCAGCCGCTCGTCCCCGTGCGGGAACGCGTCCTCGTGGTCGTCGGTTTCCGGGGTGTTGTCGACGCCACCGTGCGGCTCGTGCTCCAGTCGAGCCACCGCCCGGAGCTCGGCGTCCGCGTGCCGGACGAGGTCGATCGCGCGTCGGCGCGCGACGGTCGTGACCCAGGCGGCGGGGTTCGCCGGAACCCCGTCGCCTGGCCACCGCTCGACCGCTCGAGCCAGAGCGTCCTGCACGGCGTCTTCGGCGAGAGTCCAGTCGTGGACGGTGCCGATCACGCTCGCGACCACGCGGCCGTACTCGATCGATGCCACGTGCCGCACGGCGGCCATGGCATCCGGAAGCGCGCCCGGCGGCTCCTCCGGTGTGGTCACATCGTCGACCCGAGCGGCCAGACGGGACGCACTTCCACCAGGCCGAACCGGGCCATCGGGTGTGCGGCGGCGATCTCGATCGCGGCGTCGAGGTCGTCGGCGTCGATCACGTCGAACCCGGCGATCCATTCGCGGCTCTCGGTGAACGGTCCGTCGGCCACGATCCGCTCGCCGGCTCGCACGCGCACGGACGTGGCGTCTTCGACAGGCCGCAGACGGTCGCCCAAGACGTAGGAGCCGCTGTCCTGCAGCGACGCCACCCACTCCCCGGCGTTGTCCTCGGCCTCGACATAGGGCTCAGCGGTCGGGTCTGTGCAGATGAAAAGTACATAGCGCATGTGTTCTCCTCAAGGTCTTTCTACATCTACTTACCCAGACGACGGATGACCACCAGCCCGCAGGACACCGGTCCGGAAAATGGCGGATCGCGCCCAAGGCACTGAAGTCCGGCTCCGGGGCGGGGCTGAACAGCCTGGTTCCCTCCTCGTGATGCGTCAACGACTCCGAATGCGCTGCAGGTCCGCATCGGTGACATCCTGAAAGCCGATCGACACGGGCGCGAGGCGAGTGGTGCGTGCCTTGCCACTGTCGTCCGTGTAGTCGATGGACGGGCTCATGACGCGGAAGTCGAAGTCCCCTTCACACGCAAGTTCCGCTGTGACGGTGCGTGACCGGGTGTCCAATGCGACCTCGTCTGTGTGGACGTCTGGTGAGCCCGGGTCGAAGCGCTGGACCGACGCCACCGCATCAGGAACGGGGAAGTCGGCCGCGGTGCACCTCGGCATCCCGACCACGTCCGCACCGGCATCTTCGGAAGCGAAATCGTCGGGCGGCGCGCCCCTCAGCGCCCAGCTGCCAACGGGAACCTGAGTGATCGTCGACGAGCCCGCGAAGACGAGGCCGACCGTACGGAACGACAGCCCGGCGGCGGGAACGTCGACAGTGAAGGTGACGTTCCCGAGTGTGTCCCCGTTGGCACCGTCTCCGCGGATGACGGTGAAGCCGCCCGGCGCGATCGACAACTCGTCCGAGAGCACGATGCCGGTGAGGTCGGTCCAGATCGCGTCGTCGGGCTTGGCGACGAAGATCAGGTTGATCGGATAGGTCGCGTTGGTCGGCTGGACGATCGTCGCGGATGTCCGTGCGAACGAGGCGGTCGAACGTGGCGTTTCCTCGGGAGAGCAGGATGTCAGGATCGCGACGAGGCTCAGTGTGAAGATGCTCCACAGGCTGAGCGTGGCGACGAGGTTCTGACGGCGTTGCGAGACCGCCGAGAACCTCAAGCGGTCGACTCCGAGCGGCTCATCAACGAAGATCCGGGCGCCCACGTCGCTCCTGCTCGACATCGTGACGAGAGTTGTGCCGAAGTTGGCGGTAGGCCGCTCTTCCCATGAAGTACATGGCGTACCCCACGCCGCCGACGACGACGAACCAGAGAAGGATGACGGTGACCGCGAAGACGTTTCCGAACATTGGGGTTCCTTCGTGCCGCAGCGCTGGCGGCGCTCGATAGGTGGAGACGGATGTGCCACTTACGCGGATCCCGGTAGATCCCTTTGTGGCTGCCCAGGCCAAGTTGGCGGTGCGGCGGCAGCGTCGCGCTCTCGTACAGCAGCCCGGCCGTGGCTCACGGCGCGGGGCCGGGCGGCGTGCCATCCTGGCGCGCGTCGTGGTATCGCTTCATCATCGCGCCGAACCACACCGCGGCGCCCGTCGCCGCAGTCGCTTCGAGCGCGGGAGCGAGCTGGGGCACGGAGTTCGCTCCCACGAGCACCGCAAGGAACCAGCCCCATACGCACAGGGTCGCGATGAGATGGCTTCGAGGGCGTGTGATCGTTGAGAACCACGTGGGCTTCATCGTCTGTTCCTCACCGGCAAGGTCCGCCGCGGTAGGTATCGACCCACCAGACGAGACCGGGGACGACATAGGGCTGGGTCGCCGTCACCTGCACACACTTCTTCGGTCGGGACTTCTCAGCGATGCCGGCGTTCCACACCAGTGATCCCGCGGCGAGGAGGCAGACGGGTGCCATGGTCCCGCACGCGAGCCCTCCGAGTGCGCCAAGGCCTTTGTCATAGAGGATGGCCGTCTCCGCTCGGTTGAATCGCATGCGGTATTGGAAGAAGTTGGGGCGGTCGAACGTCGGGTCCGCGACGATCGGATACGTATAGTTGCCGCTGCGGTGCTCGACGACCTGAACCAGCGTCGATCCGGAGGCCTTGTACCGTGTCGGCACGTCGATACCGTCCGCATCCCGTGCCCAGGGCGGCGCGACGTCGGCGACGATCTCCTCGACCGGGGCGGTCACGCCCGTGTCCGGGTCGGTGCTCTCTTCCGCCGTATACGCGATCGCACTCCCGTCCTGCCGGATCTCGACCGTCACCCCTCCGCCGAAGTCGTACTCGAAGCGCTCGGTCTGCGAGGCATCGCTGATGATCGCGCTCGCGCGAATCTTCTCCTCGCTGGCGATGACGTTGATCGATGGCGTGTTCGCGTCGCCGAGATAGGTCACTGACCCGTCCTTTCCGACGGTCGCGTCGTCAAGGTGGACAGCGCCGGGAAGCGACACGGACATCGTTTCCTCGCCGTCGGACGAGCGGACGGAGATCCCGTCGTCCGGTACCGCGGCAATCGTGGCCTTTCCGCCGCCGTCGAGGGTGGCCACGATTTGCCCGGAACTCTCGGTCGTTTGGGCAGCGGCGATGGGCACGGGCGCGACCTCCGTGACCAGCGCGACGATCTCCTCGGTCGTGAGGTCAGTTGCGTCCGCACCGGTATCCGCGGAGGCCGCCGGGACGGCTGCGAGGGATGATGAGCCGACGATCGCAGTGGTGAGCAGGCTGGCGAGCATGAGGTGTTTGCGCACGTTCTCTCCGATCAGATCAATTGCCCGCCTGTGACCAATTGAAGACCTCATACGACGGCGTATGCAATATATTCGAGGGACCCGCTCGGGAGCATGCAGAGCGCTAGGATCCAGGCATGGATGCGTCGCTCTTCAGCTGGACCGGCTTCGCCATCACCGCAGCGGTCGCGGTCGTGATCCTCGTGCTCGCGTTCCTGCTCGTGCGCGCGGTATCGCGAGTGATCGCGCGACGCCGGAGCCGTGCCCGGGGGCGCGTGCCATCCGCACCTCGACACCCATCCGGGAGCTGAGCGCGACCTGCCTCACGCCGTTGGTTCGTTCGCGGGCGCTGCCGTGGGGGCCACTGTCTTTCCGTCCGTGAAGCGCGCCTGCGCGCGGTCATGGCGTCGCGGTACGGGCGCGTGCTCTGTCGCGGCTGCGAGGCCCATGCGCTTCGTCGAGACGTACACGCTCTCGGCGGTGTCGACGAGGAGCGTCTCGTGCCACACGCCGACCGCTCCCGGAGCCTTGCGGGCGGCGCGGTTGAAGGCGGTCCACGCCGGACGGTGCTGCTGGTCCGGGTTCGAGGCATAGGCGTAGAGCTTGTCGACGGACGACCAGAACTGCACGACGTAGGGCCCGCCCGATCCGAGGAGGAGCTGGTAGCCGAGCAGCCCGGAGTCGGGCTCGGCGCTGAGCTCGCGGAGCATGCGTGGCATGGCGACGAACGCGGGGAGCCACAGGTCGGGGCGCCACCACCGGTTGATCTGCATCCCGATGTGGAACACGACGAGCTCGCCCTCGTGGCGATGGGTCATGCGGCCCGTGATGACTTTTGACATGGCGACTCCTCAACTGGATAGCGATGCTATCCATAATGGATAGCGCTACTATCGAAGTCAAGAGGTGGCCATGAGGATTTCCGAACTGTCAGCGCAGACCGGCGTGACCGTGCCGACGATCAAGTACTACCTGCGCGAGGGGCTGCTGCCCGAGGGCGAGCGCACCTCCGCGACGCAGGCCGCGTACGGCGAGAAGCACGTCGAGCGGCTGCGCGTCATCCGGGCGCTGCTCGATGCGGGCGTGAGCATCGCCGAGACGCGACGGGTGGTCGCGGCGCTGGATGATCCGCCCGCGAACCCGCACGAGCTGCTGGGGACCGCGCATGCCGCGATCACCCCGCCGGCCGATGACGCGTTGGACCTCGCCGGCGCCGAGGCGCTCGCTGCCCGGCTCGGGTGGAAGCCCGGGATGTGCGACCCCGCGGTGCTGCATGCGGTCGCGCGAGCGTTACAGGGGCTGGAGCGCGTCGGCTTCACGGTGCCGGAGGCGGTGATGGCGGAGTACCTCGCGAGTGCGCGGCGGATAGCGGATGCGGAGATCGCGGGGGTGCCGGGGGAGTCTGCGGAGGCTGCCGTGCGGTACGTGGTGTTGGGGTCGGTGTTGGTGGAGCCGTTGTTGTTGGCGCTGCGCCGGGTGGCGCAGCAGGTGAGCTCGGGGGAGAGGTTTGATGGGTGAGGCGTCAGAAGTGTTGCACGCAGTTGAGCCTCGCGCGCAGGGATGCTCTTGAGCCGAAAAGCACGTCACCGAAGAAACCTCTCGGTCTGAGGTGATCTTGCTGGGCGAGGCAAGGCATGCCACTAGCCTGAACACGTGAGCGAAACAGTCACTGGTCAACTCCAGCAACTACCTCTCGACAGCCTGCGCTTGGACTGGGGGAACCCCCGTCTCCCGCCGTCGATGCAAACTCCAGAAATTTCCCAGAGGGACCTGGCGGCATACATAAACAAGCACTACGACCCGCTGCGGATCGCCGAAAGCATCGCCACACATGAATTCTTCCAGAGCGAGCCGTTGATCGCAGTTCGGGACGGCGAGCACTTTCGGGTCATTGAGGGAAACCGCAGGCTAACAGCGCTCAGGGGGCTCGCCGATGAGGGCCTTCGAAATCTCTTCAGCAAGGAAAACAAGGGTTGGAAAAACCTGCCCCCCTCATACCCCGCATCCGTACCCGTACTGATTGTCGAGGATGAAAGATCGGTGGCTCCACTTCTCGGCTACCGCCACATATCAGGGATTGAGCCGTGGGAGCCGTATGCGCAGGCGCGGTACATCGCGAAGCTCGTCGAAGAGGTCGAGGGCATAGGGCGCGTTGCAGAACTGGTGGGTCGGGACGTCTCAGAGGTTCGAGCGATGTACCGGGACCACGAGATTCTCGCGCAGGCTGAGTCCATGTTTAAGGTAGATGTGACGCGTGCTCGGGCGGCATTCGGTGTTTTTGCCAACGCGATGGCCCGCCGCGGAGTTCAGTCGTACATATCTGCGCCGCAGCCACGTTTCGTCAAGACTGAAGAATGGCCGATTCCGACCGACAAAGAGCCTCAACTACGTGAACTCCTCAATTGGATATTTGGCGGCGCGCGCGGCGACGGTAGGGTCATCAATGACAGCCGACAACTGGGTGAACTCGCTCGGGTACTCCAAAACCCGGAGGCCACTCGTGTTCTGAGAGAATCAGGGAATCTGGTCGAGGCTCATGAAGCATTGGCTGATCCTGAAGAACAGTTCCAGCGCTCAGCGACACGCGTGCTGCGCGAACTTCAGAAAATGAGCGTTTCCACGTTCGAGGTCTCGACGCACGATGTCGCCGGCTTTATCAACGGAGTCCGCGACCTACTTACAACTCTTGAAGCGAAGGGAGCGCCGCGATCGTGAGGAGAGTCGAGCCCCCGGAAGACTTCGATAGTCACTCATTGAGCGAGTTTGCTGAGGCGTTCTTGTTTGGGTGCGACGATGACTTTCTCAGTGTTGCCGAACTAAGGGGCCTCTTCGTCAGTGGGAGCAAGCCGACAGATCTGCAACTTGAGGAGACTCTGATGGAGATCGAGAGGCGTTCTCGCGACTTTGGTGCGCTTTATCCATTCGACGTGCACGACCGAGGAATTCGCATAAATCGGAAAGAAGAGAGCGCGCTTTACGAGTGTCTGCTTCTTCTTTCTCTCCGAGGTACGCCATTGCGCGCTTCGGGTCAATACGAGCGGTCAGACGTTGTTTTTGATGAGATCGTACGAGTCGCGTTCCGGAACCACGCGGGACAAGGTGCGGAATCCGTTGTATTCGGATGGCCGCCTCGCGGGGCGAGGCCAAGCGTCTTTTCTTTGGCTGTAGCATGGGTGGCCGAGAGTATCGGGGTCGACGTTAAGAACGTAAGAATCCCGGATATTTATAGGGATGCCGGTGTCGACATAATCTCGTGGAAGTCATTTGACGACGGACGAAGTGCCTTTCCCCTAACGCTTGTGCAGAATACAGTCCAGTTCGATTTTCGGCAGAAGCCACGGGACGTCCTGCCCTCTCAATGGCGAGGTTGGCTTGAGATCAGTGCCAATCCGCGGATTGGTTTCGCGGTGCCTTTCGCCTTGCCCAAAGACGACCCATGGTGGGAGCACGCCAGCACGGATGTCGACACAATGATGGATCGAGGTCGACTAATGTCCCAGTTGCAGGACGAGCAACCGAAATCGTGGCCTACGTGGTCTGATTTCACCGAATTCGTCGCTGAGGAATCTGCGCGTGATCTCGCATTGCAGTTAGAAGCCACGATTGTTCGCCCACGCAAGCCTTCGCGCTCGGCCTTATATGAACAGGCTAACGCGTAGCCTGAGAACGGTGATGGTGACTAATCACTGTGAATGACGTGCTATTAGCGATATTGTCGAGAGACCGCGGGTTTGCTGTTCGGAACGAGGCGCCCTTCGCGAAAGAACAGTGAAGCATAACTGCGCGGAATTGTTCGCTTCGTTCAGAACTCAAGTTGCACGATCTTGGTTCCCGCCGGCAAGAGGTCATTTCGGCGCGACATGCGCCAAAGCAGGTCGGTGTTTTTCAACAGCCGCCATTGGCCTGCGCACCCCGACGCAGTCCTAAGTCTAGTGTTCTTTAAAGTGCCTCACCGGAAGATCCAGTCGGCGACCTGATTCGCGCCGGCCACGGGATTGCTTGCGCTCAAGGTCGCAGGAAGGTCCACCCGATAGTTCACTGACCCAACGTCGACGTGGACGCGCTCGGCTACATCATGCCGTCGAAGCACCTGGACGAGATCATCGGTCATGTCGTAGCCGCGGAAGAAGGAGATGAGGAAGCCAGTCGAGTACGCCGGGTCTGATTCCTGAGAGAGATGGTCATACCCCGGACCTTCGCCATATTCTGAAAGATGATGCAGGAACTCTTGTATCGCACGCTCCGAGAGTCCAGCAGCCTCCATGTGCGCCAGCGTGCGGTCAACCAACTGCGGGATGGTGAAAGCGTTGCCGTTATCAGGGCTCGGTTGGAGGCCGATGCTGACGAGGATAAGGCGGTCCTCAGCGCCGAAGCTGGTGTCTGTCTCCACCTGGTGAACGCCTTCGACGAGGTGGGAGGAGGCAGGTCCAGTCGTCGTCTTCACCTCAATGCCTGTTGACCCAAACGTGAGATCACGGGATGATCGCCTCCAGCCGTTCCACCCCGCGATGACGTCGGACACGTGCGCGCCACTAGCGCGGCGACAAAGGGCATCGATCAGTAGGAGTTCACCCGCTAGCCCAACAATCGCCTGCCTCGATAGACGAAGCCGCTCGATGGCGAGTTCGATGAGGGGCTCTGTGAGCCTGAATGCGAGCGCGAGCGATGCGTCAGCACCGTTCCGGAGAAGTTCAGTACAAATGAACGCTGCTACTTGGTCGAAGTGCCCAAACGCCGGCAGGAGCAAGCGGTTCGCGTCGAAGGATGAATGGTTGTCACGATGCACAACCCGAAACTCAAGTGCATCCCGGACCACGCTGGTTGAGGGCTGCAGTCGCGGACCCCTGAGGAACATCTCGACGCGGCCGTTGGTGTCGCGCGCCACGCCGACCACATTCTCGTCCGTCAACCAGTTCACATCGCGGACATCTGAGATTAACGCGCGGGGTGTGCCTGCGATTACCTGCAACGCATCTTCATAGCTTGCCAAGGGATAACTCCAGTCTCACCCGGCTACGAGATTCGAAGCGCGGGTGGCGGCGAATTGCTCGGGGCCTCCGCCGGGGATGCAGATCCCTACGGCGATGACAGGATGCGGTTGCTCCGGGAGCTGGTTGACGTAGAACAGCACCTGCCCGTGGGAGCCGGCTGGGCGCCAGGGGCTACTGTTGGTCAACACCGGTGCTCGCTCTCGGCGGTGGTAGAAGTCAAAGAACTCGTCCCCTCTATAGTCCAGAGGTCCCGCCGTCGGGTCATTCGATCCCCACTCAGTCTCGAGTTCGCCGCCCGGCCCGACCCGCTTAGCTGTTGCGGGAATATCGAACCCGAGGCCACGCAGTGGCCCGCTAGCGATCGGCGAGCCGCCGCCGAAGCGGATCCCCACAGAGAAGGTGGGCTGATGCGCCTGTTTTTCGCGCAGGTCCGACATCGACCAAAGGTCAGAGGGTGCCCCCGTGACAAAGAGACCACGGACGGGCCTCGTCAGGCAGGCGTCCCAGAGGCGCAGATACGCCGCGATCGCGTACGGGCACTCGGATCTTGCGGCGGCCGGTTCGTCTCCCGGGAGTGGTTCTGGTGCCCGATAGAGCATTGCATCATCCGCGAGCGGCTGCACAGCAGAAACGCGTGAACTCACCTGAGACCAGAGTTGGGCGAGTCCGCTTAGATTTCCTGGTTTATACGCGTCGTATGTGAGGCGCTGAAGTAGCTCAGCCGTCTCCGCGAGTGACAGCATTCTGTTGAGCGCTCGCCCTCGCTTCCGTCCCCCAGCGGTCACATCTGCCGATGCCCCGGAAGCGAAGAGGTCCGCTACGACCTGAACATTCGGATCAGGAGCATGGCCGCTATTAGCTATGGTCACAAATGGCTTCGAACTTGGGCACAAAGGCGTGCGTCCGAGGTTGGCGATCTTGCCGGTGGCAAGGAACTGAAGGCCATGTAGCATGATCGGTGAGGGTGCATCCCCTTGCATCGAGTTCGAGATTGCCACCCTGATGGCTTCATCTATGTCGTGGTAGCTGCGGAATAGATCAAGTTGTTGCTGGTTTGCGAATAGTCGACACAGTTCGATGTGACTACCTCGGTAACCGAACCAGCGTTGCATTTGCATTTGAGTGTCGGCGAAAGGCATGCTTGCGCCACGCAAGAATAATGCGGTCGACATTCCCTCAAGCGTCAACCCACGGGCCATGACGTTCCCAGAAACGAAGATGGTGGATAGGTCTCGTGCCGCGCGCCAATTCTCTGTCTCTTCGTCGTAAGACGGACGATACGCGGGACGATCATCCGCACGCGGATCGCTGTTAACCACGGAGACTCTTGTGCCCGGGATGATCTCAGTCTCCAACAGTTGCTTGACCACAGGCCAGTCGGGCACCAGACGCGGGGAGAGCACATTGAACTCGGCAGCGAGCGTGGCGGACGAGGACCGGTAGCGTTCGATCCAGGCCTCCCAAAGTTGTTCCTCGCCTCGCATCCTTTCAAGGAGAGTCAAGGGTAGGAACCCTAAGCCCGAGTCGAGGAGTCGACGCGCAGCATCGCGATCATCCAGACCCGCCCACATCAGCACGTCCTCGGCACCCCTGAAATGTTCTTCGATGTCCGCTGCCGGGTGGAGCAACATTGAGTGAGGAGCAGGCGAGGCAGCCTTGGCAGCCATCTCACTATCAAACCGCTCGTCACGGAGTGAATGCGGTCCAGCCTTCCCGGTGCTCCATGCCAGTCTGATCGCCCCAGCCACGAGGAACGCCCTGATGGATTCTCCGAGATCCTCTTCGGCTTGTCCGGTCAGGCCTACGCAGAGGCCGGCGGACCTTGCGCGATTGTAGAAGACTTCTCCTCCCGTGTAGTAATGGTCGAGTCCGCTCGGTTCTGGGTAGTTCGATGACCGCGGGGGGTCTTCGGTTGCAAGGTCGACGGGGTGCCCGATGTCGAGCGGTGTCCGTAGAGAGACGACGAAGTCGCGCGGCGCGAGGGGGTTGTGATCCTCTTGAAGTAAATTGGCTTGCGGTGTTGCGGTGTAACCGACGTATGTCGTGAAGAGATTTGAGGGGGCATCCTCCGAGCGGGGATCCCAAAGGTCCGCGATGGCGCGAGGAATCTGCTTGAACCCTGACCATGCGTGGTCGTGGCCAGCCTCCACTGCGGCATCAAGGATTGAGCCGTCATCCGCCTCGTCGTCAAGTACGAGCATGTGCACCGGTCGACCCAAGTCCCGCACCGCAGGGTAGACGCTGGTTCGCATGCTATTGCCAAGCGCGTACAGGTGATCGGTCTGCTTCATCGCGACGACAATGATTGGTTTGCCCCGACCGAGTTTCCTCCTGACTTGCGCGGATGGTATTCGGTAGGTATCGGTGAGCGCATTGGTGGATTCCGAAAGTGCTACGACCGGGGGCGGGCAGAGCAGGCGCTTGTTCGCTTTGGCAGCGCCATCTTCTCCTGCGTCTAATTGCGTGATCAGCCGGTCATAGGTCTGGCGCCACAGTGACAGTCGCGTTCCGGCAAGTACCACGACGATGTCCACTCCTTGGTCGAGAGCCATGGCGGTCACGCCAAACATGGATGCGGTCTTGCCAGACTGAACGGCACCCATGACCAGCCCTGTGCGCACCTGTCCGGGCCAGAAGCCCGCATCCGGGCGTCCCGCGCCGAGGATCCCTCGCTTTAGGATGTAGCCCGAATCCGCCTCAAGCGCTGAGCGAGCAGTTTCCGTCAACCCACTGAGTTCCGCCAAGTACTGGTTCCACCAGGAGTCGCCTCCAGGTGACGGCGCCTCAAGGTAGACGCGCTCCGTTGCGTCGTTGATCATGCCACCGTCACTCAGCCTTCGGAAGAATCGAGCCGATCAGGGAGTCGACACCCGAGGAGCCGAATCGAGCACGAATTGCGTCAGACGCGGCCGTGATGTCCACCTCCAAGGTTTCTACGATTCCCCGCGCGATCCGGGCAATGTAATCCCACTGAGTCCGGGTCTGGGTCTTCTTGGGCCTTGACCATTGCTGCAGAGCTGCCTTGCGGATTTCGTCGGCGTGAGATTCGATACGGTCCTCGATATCCTCTGGGGATCCCGCTACCGCGATCGCGATGCCAACGAAAGAACCGACCAACTGCAGGTCCTGCCATTTGGAGGTCTTGCCGTCGCCACGGAAGTTGTCTGGCCACAGTTCCTCGTGCCCCGCGTGCAGATCCCCCGCCCGCGCAACCCACTCAAACAGGTCCGCGATGCGACCGGGCTCGCGCAACGGATGGTGCTCCTGCTCCTGCACCTGGCCGAGCAACAAGTCCGTGTGACGTGCTGTCGAGGGCAGCAACTTACCGCGCGTGTCGTTGAGCAGCGCTGACAATATCCAGCCGAGCACCTTTGTCCGGCGGTAACGTGCTTCGCCGAACCCGTACTCCGCGAGGGTCTGACCCAGGGCATCAACGCCAGGCACGCCGACGAGCGATGGGGCGACGTCTTCAACGTTGCTGCGGGAGCTAGCGTCTCCAGCAGCAACGAGGATCGCGCGGGTGAGCTCTACGTCGTGGTACACCGCATTGCGGATCTCTTCAGCGTTGAGGTGCATCCCCTGCTTGTTGTATAGCTTAAAGACCTCATGGATCTGACGCTGAGTCGCCTTGGTGTACTCAAGTACTGGAACTTTATACGCTACGACGGCTTCGAAAAGATCCTTTATAGTCACGCTCTCGTCGGCAACATTTATGATCTTGTCTCTGATCTGGGTAAAATACTTGCTCGGAGCGGCTCCAGGTCAGGGCCAACCAGTCCGCCCTTGGCATCGTTCCGCAGCTTAAACGGAAAGTAGTACTCGTCTTCTAGCTTCGCTGACAACGGGTATCCCATTGCGTTGCGCCATGCTGTTCGAAACTTCGGATAGTCGCTCGTAAAAAGCGTTGCGAGTTCCAAACCCGGGTGCAACCCGTCGGCTTCGGCAACCTTGGCGAGCGCGATTGGGTGCTTGCCGACGAACCGGAGGATCGCGGTTAGGCGCTGCTTCCCATCGACGACCTCATGTGGAGTGGCCGCGCCGGTACGGAGCAGAATCACCGATGGAAGCGGAATGCCCCGGAGGATGGACTCAATGAGAGCTTGCCGGTCACCGGTGCGCCAGACGTCGCCACGCTGATAGGAAGGCACGAGATTCAGCTTCCGTCCGGTCAACTGCGAAATTGGCCACACGTCGGCTCTCGCAGTCACGGGTTCGGGGGTCACTGCTTCGGCAACGTCTTCCTCCGCCTCCCACGCCTCGGCCCAACGTGTCGTCGCTGATGACCGGGTGCCGCCATCGGCGTCGAGGTCAGCGAGGAAGGCTTGTTGCAGCCGAGCGCCTAGTTCAGCCCGCTCACTTAGCCGTTCCAGTGCAACCTCAGTCAACCGAGGCGAGCCATCGACGACTTCGACCCCTTCTGCCTCTGTCTCGAATCCGAGGGCGCTCGCCAGGCTTGAGTGAAAAGCAGCAGGGTCTTTGGCTGAGAGATCATCACTGAATCGAAGCCACCCCTGAACGTCCGCGAGGCGAGAAATCCACGCGTCGGAGGTGAAGCTGACATCGCCGGCAGTGAACTGCGAAGTAGCGGGGACGCTCTCAGGAAGGTCAGCAGCCTCAGAGAGCTCGGCCAGCAATTCTGCGATTCGGTCCTGCAACTGGCCGCGCGAGTCTTCGCTTGCCGTTTCCACGTCAGTCCCCACCTGCTCTACCGGGTTCCGATCCGTCATCGTAATCCTCGTCTCTCGGTTTTCTAAGCGTGAAAGAAGGCCTGCAGGGCTATGCGGCTGTGTCCTGAGTTTGTTGCAGATTGGTAGTCAAGTCGGCGAGCAAAGCTCCGGCGATTGCGTGCACGACGCGAGCGTTCACCGCGTTCCCAAGGGCCTTGTACGCCGCCAAGTCGCTCGAAGGAAGGGTGATGCCACCAAGGCTTTGGAGTTCAGCGCATTCCCGCGGGGTCATGTACCGTCGCGAGTTTGTGCCTGAGATCTTGGCGCCAAGGATAGGGACCTGGGTCTGCGTCATCGCGATCAGGCTTGGCGCCGTAGTGGGTCGCTTGACACGGATCCCTGAGGCGCGCACCTGAAGGATGTAGTCGTCGATGTCACGGTTTCCGCCCTGCGCGTTCCACTCGAACTTCTGGAAGCTTGAGTGGAACTCCCATGGTTGCCATTCGTTGATCCACGGCTCAATCCACACGCGATTCGCTCGGTAGAACTCGCGATTCTGGCGGATGAACGTTCGCTTCCAGGCGGGAAACTCGAAGTCTCCATCCCGCCGAGAATGGCTGGGGATGAGGGCTTGTTGCTCGCTACTAGTCAATCCGGCGAGCGGAAAGCCGAAGGATCCGTCGTAACCGTCGAGGTCTCGTGGACGATTGCGAGCCCAAGCGTCAGGTGGCGTTGTGGTCTCGTACGGATAGGTTGCCCGGAACTCCATCGCCCAAATGGGGAAGGAGGGCAACTTGACTCCTTCCGGGGAGCGACGCAGGAAGTCGCTCCACATGTCGATCGCACGACCGGTCTGGGTCGGGATCGCGCGACCGTCGCCGGAGTGTGGGTGAAGCGCCGACTCGATCGTTGTGGTTGCTCCGAGAGCAGTCGGCCACTGGAACTCCTCCAAGCCGTCGAGCGATCCGACGAAATACGCTCGCTCTCGGACTTGCGGGATGCCGAACTGATGCGGCGAGAGTCGATGGACATCGACTGCGTACCCGAGGTCCTCGAGCTTCGTGCGAATCGTCTGCGCGGTCTTGCCGCCGTCATGGCTGAGGATGTTTGGGACGTTTTCCAAGATGAATCTGCGGGGTCGCTTCATTCGCAGGATGTCGTGGACCTTGAAGAACAGTCGTCCTTGCTCAGTGTGTTCGAAGCCTTGCTGCTTGCCGGATTTCGAGAAGGGTTGGCAGGGGAAGCCTGCCGTGAGGACGTCGTGTTCGGGCACGCTCTCCAGAATCAACTCATCGGTGAGTTCGGCAACATCGAACCACGGTAAGACGCCGAAGTTGTGCTCGTAGAGAGCATTCAGCCCGGGCTCCCACTCCGCTGCGAAGACCCCTTTGCCACCGAGTTCGTCGAGTGCCACATGGAAGCCACCCAAACCGGCGAAAAGATCGATGAAGCGAAACTGGGGCTTCGGGTCGGTCATCTGATCTCCTGATCGGCGTCAGCGACGGCACCCGCCGCTCCCAGAGTCAAAGGTACCGCTCACAACCGACACGAGGCGTCCGCACATGCTGGCCGTCTCCATGTTGCCGGAGCTGCTACTCGAACCCGCCCGTCAACCGCCCGCGCATCCGCGAACTACTCTCATTCATCCCGACGATCTCCACCGTCTTCCCCAGGCCCGCGTACTTCATCTCGATCGCATCCAACGCGGCAACAGTCGACGCATCCCACACATGCGACCCCGACAGATCGACGACAACGCGACCGGGATCCTCCGTATAAGAGAACAACGTCGTCAGGTCATTGCTCGACGCGAAGAACAGCTCCCCCTCCACGACGTACGTCACCACGTCCCCCGCCTCACCCAGAACCCGACGAACCGAAACGAAGTGCGCCACCCGCCGCACGAACAGCACCGATGCAACGAGCACCCCACCGACAACCCCGACCGCCAGGTTGTGCGTCACCAAGACCAACAAAACGGTAGACACCATCACGAACGTCTCGCTCTTCGGCATCCGCTTCAGCGTCGACGGCCGCACACTGTGCCAGTCGAACGCCCCGATCGCGACCATGATCATCACGGCCACGAGCGCCGCCATCGGGATCGTCCCGACGAAGTCACCGAACACCACGACCAACACGAACAAAAACAGACCGGCGCAGAACGTCGAGATGCGGGTCCGCGCGCCCGATGCCTTCACGTTGATCATGGTCTGACCGATCACCGCGCACCCGCCCATACCGCCGAACATCCCGGACAAGACGTTCGCGACGCCCTGCCCCCACGACTCGCGGGTCTTGTTCGAGTGGGTGTCGGTGATCTCGTCGACGAGCTTCGCGGTGAGCAGCGACTCCATGAGCCCGACGAGCGCGACCCCGAGCGCGAACGGCGCGATGATCGTGAACGTCTCCCACGTCAGCGGAACGTTCGGGATGAACAGCGACGGCAGACTCCGCGGCAGCTCACCCTGATCGCCGACCGTCGGCACAGTGATCCCGAACGTGAGCACGAGGCCGGTCACGATGATCACCGACACCAGCGGCGCCGGCACGACCTTGGTGATCTTCGGCATCACGAGCATCACGACGATGCCCAGCGCCACCAGCGGATACACCAGCCACGGCACGTCGATGAGCTGCGGGAACTGCGAGCTGAACACGAAGATCGCGAGCGCGTTCACGAAGCCGACCATGACGCTGCGGGGGATGAAGCGCATGAGCTTCGCGACGCCGAGTACTCCGAGCACCACCTGGAAAACCCCGGCGAGGATGACCGTCGCGATGAAGTAGTCGAGCCCGTACGTCGGCGCGACGGGAGCGATCACGAGCGCCACGGCTCCGGTCGCCGCCGTCACCATCGCCGGCCGCCCGCCGAGGAACGCGATCGACACCGCCATGATGAACGACGAGAACAGCCCCACCTTCGGGTCCACCCCCGCGATCACCGAGAACGCGATGGCCTCCGGGATGAGCGCGAGCCCGACGACGAGCCCGGCCAGCACCTCCCGCGTCAGCAGTCGCGGGTTCTTCAGCGCATCGAGCACCGAGGGGTGGGCGCGATAGCGGGCGCGGTCGTCGACCGTCGTTGCAGACATGGAGCTCCAGGGGAAGGCGCCTCCGAGAGGAGGCAGACGGTCCAGCCTATGACTGACGTGAAGCATGCCGCCTCCGCAAGGCTCGTCTTGAGTAGTCGATCCGCTCGACTTGCGGATTGTGCGGTGGTCGAGATCGATTCCGAGCGCAAGTACCTCTAAGACGACAGTGCTCACGGCGTAGACGTCGTCACCTGGCGCCCCTCCCGCCCGACCTCGCATCCGCCAGGATGAACACGACCGCCCCGAAAGGATCCCGATCGAGCAGTTCACCGGCGACTCCTGGAGCGTCGTCAGCCCGTTCCCGTTCGGCTCGATCGACGTCGACGTGACGCCGATGACGACCTCGTGACGGCCTAGTCCCGCCAGTCGATCCCCACGCCGGCGATCCGTCGCCCGGCCTCATCGGCGGCGACTGGCTCCCCGACGTCCGCCCCGCGCTCGAGCGAGACGGCGGAGTGCACGATGGTGTCGGCGTAGACGTGCACGAGGTTGTAGCCCTGCGCGGCGTCCTGGCCGCGCGTGGCGCCGACGGGTTGCGCGAGGTCCTGTCCGTACGCGCTCGACGAGGCGACGGCGACCGGGATTCCGGCGAAGGTGCCGAACGACGGATGGTGCACGTGTCCCGACAGGATGCCCCGCACGTCCGACCCCCGCAGCACCGCGGCCAGCGCGTCCTGATCCCGCAGCTCGACCGTCACGGCGAGGTCGAGCACCGTCGGCAGGGGCGGATGGTGGATGAGCAGCAGCGTGCCCTGCGGTGCCGCCGTCGACAGCTCTCCCTCCAGCCGAACCAGCTGCGACGACGGCACCTCCCCCCAATGCGCGCCGGGCACCGTCGAATCGACGACGATGACGCGCATCCCCCCGAACCACCGCACCTCGACGATCGGCTCGTCACCCGCCCCCGCGAGTCCGAGCTCCGATCGCATGGCACGGCGGTCGTCATGGTTGCCGGCCGCCCACACGACCTCGCACCCGAGCGCCGCGGCAGCGGGCGCCACGAGCTCGCGCAGTCGCTTGTAGGCGGCGGCATCGCCCCGGTCCGTCAGGTCTCCGGTGAACAGCAGCGCGTCGGGACGGAGCCCCGAGGCCACGAGCCGGTCGAGCATCTCCGCCAGGTTCGCGTCGGCGTCGGCCCCGCTGCCGTACAGCGGCGACCGTTCACCCGGCAGGTGCGTGTCGGAGATGTGCACGAAGGTGTGCGACGGGCGGGGGTGTTCGGTGAGGATCATGTCTCTTCCTGGTCGGCGGACGGAGGCAGGTCGGGGCAGATGTCAGACGGCGGCGGCCGTGGATCCGGGGACGAGCGTTCCCGTGAACGAGCGGCGCACGAGCGTCTCCGGCTCGTCCGCGGTGAGCAGCTGCTGCATGGTCTCGACGGATGCCGCGGCCACCGCCTCCACGGGGATCCGCAGCGTCGTGAGCCCGAGCAGGTCGGCGCCGGGCAGGATGCCGTCGCACCCGGTCACGCTCACGTCCTCCGGCACGCGGAGGGCTGCCGCGCGGGCGCCGCGCATGACGGCGAGCTGCCGGTAGTCCGAGGCGCACATGACGGCGGTCGCCCCGGCGCGCACGGCGGCGAGAGCTTCATCGACGCCGTCGTCGGGACGCGCGCCGGCGGAGATCATCGTCACGGCGACGCCCGCCGTGGTCAGGACCTCCTGCATCGCGAGCGCGCGCAGGTGCTCGGGGTACGACGCGTCGGGGCTTCCGGCGAGCACGACGACGCTCCGATGCCCGAGCGCGACGATGTGCTCCGCGAGCAGACGTCCGTGGCCCTCGTCGTCGTAGTGGGCGGTGTGGATGCGGCCCGCTGACTCCACGCGCCCGGCACGGAGGATCGGCACCTGGTCGGCGAACGGCTCGAGCTGCGCTGCGGAGATGCCGCCGGTGGCGACGATGAGTCCCGCGACCCGCATGCCGAGCAGCCGGTGCAGCGCATTCACCTGCTTGGCGCCCTGCTCGTCGGCGCCGATCGTGACGGTCACGAGGTCGAGGCCGCGCTGATGCGCCTCCTCCTGCAACCGGGAGAAGAGGAGGCCGTATGCGGGGTTGCTGGCGTCGCGCAGCATGAGGCCGACGGTGCCGGTGCGTCCGGCGGCGAGCTCCGCGGCCATGGTGTTGCGCACGTACCCGAGCCGCTCGGCGGCTTCCAGGATGCGCTCCTGCGTCTCCGGTGCGAAACGGCCCTCGCCCTTCAGCGCCCTGGTCGCCGTCGCGCGGGACACCCCGGCCGCCGCGGCGACGTCGCTGATCGTGACCCGCAGGGCGGGCGTCCCGGCATCCGCCCCGCTCATGCGCGCCGCTTCCGTCGGCGGGGCGCTCCGGCGCGTGAACCTCGTCCATACACGAGATACATGGTGACACCCATGATGATCATGAGCAGCACGGTGTAGACGAACGTGATGGGCATCGCGTCGAGGTTGTTCTCCCCGCGCGTGCTCTCCTGGATCGCGACGCCGAGCGGCTTGTACAGCGGGTGGTAGAGGAAGATCGCGGCGTCGTAGTCGTCGAGCAGGCTGTTGAAGTTCAGCGCCGTGATCGCGGCAGCGGTCGGCAGCACGAGCGGGATGAGCACGCGCCGGAACGTGGTCAGCGAGCGCGCTCCGAGGATGCGCGAGGCGTCTTCCAGGGAGTCCGGCACGGACGCGAAGCCCGCCTTGAGCAGCCGCAGCGTGAACGGGATCTTCACGCAGATGTACGCGACGAGCAGCAGCACCGGCGTCCCCGTGAGCACGATGTTCCCGACGAGAGGCTGCGGCGCGTCGAACGCCATCACGAAGGCCAGCGCGATCAGCACGATCGGCAGGATCCACGGGATGTGCAGGACGTACTCGATGGCTGTGGTCAGCAGATTGCGGTGCTTCTGCATCATCCGCGCCACGAACAGCAGCCCGCCCACGACGATGACCGCGGCGAGGGCGCTGTACACGACGCTGACGATGAACGGCCGGAGGGCCGCCGCGCTGGAGAACACGGTGATGTAGTTGTCGAGCGTGAAGCTGTCGAGGGTGATCGACCCGGCGAGGATGCTCCGCGCGTCGACGAACGAGAAGATCACGATGAGCACGACCGGGATGAGGTAGATCACCCAGAGCAGGTAGGCGACCACGTGCACGACGGCGTTCGCGAACGGGTTGCGGATCCGCTGCTTCTGGATCGGCGTCGCCACCTTCGCCACCGAGAAGTACACCCCCGACTTCTCGGCGCGGTTCATGATCGCGAGCAGGATGATCGTCGCGACACCGAGCACGATCGCCAGCAGCGCCGCGATGTCACGGGTGATCGGGCTGCGCGACAGGTCGATGATGAGGGGTGCGACGGTCTGGAAGTCCGGACCGCCGAGCACGAGCGGCGCGGTCAGGGCCCCGAGACCGATGAGGAACGTCAGCACCGTGACCGCGAAGAGCATCGGCTTCATGACCGGCAGCACGATGCGGCGCAGGATCGTCCAGGTCGAGGCGCCCATGAGCTTCGCGGCCTCGATCGACGCGTAGTCCACCTTGCCGAGCGACGAGGACAGGAACAGCATGTGGTTCGTCGTCGTCGCGAACGTCATCACGAACACGACCGCGAAGTAGCCGGAGAACCAGTCCCGGTTCATGTCCGGCCAGATGTTCACCATCAGATTCGTGATGAAGCCGAACTTGCCGTAGATGAAGTTGTAGCCGGCCGCGAGCACGATGCCGCCGTAGATCAGGGTGGTGGCGTAGCCGAGCCAGAGGAGTTTCGCGCCGCGCACCTGGAAGTACTGCGTCACCAGCACGATGAACACCCCGACGACGTTCACCGTGACCGACAGCGTGATCGCGAGGAGGAAGCTGTTGCCGAGCGTCTTCAGCGCGCGCTCGCTGCCGAGCAGCTTCTCGACGGCACGGATGCTGAACTGCCCGTCCGGGAAGAACGTCGCGGCGAGCAGCTCGGCGTTCGGCAGCACGAGGAAGGCGGCGGCGAACCAGATCACGACGATGCCGGTCACCCAGGCGAGCGGCGAGCGGAGCATCGCGCGCACGCTGCCCGGCCGTCCGCGGCGGAGGCGGGGCTTCGTCGCGGTGCCCGCCTCGGCCGCCTCGGTCGTCAGCGCGCCGGGGGTGTCGGTCATCGCCGCGGACGGCGGCGGCACCGGACGGGAGTCGTTCTGCGGGTCGCTCATGTCACGCCGCCGGGTACTGCAGGATCCACCGCGGGGCGACGTCGATGCGCACGGCGTCGCCGACGTCCCAGCGGTGCGCGCTCGCCGCGGCCGGCACGCTCACCCGGAGCGACGCGTCGGCAGCGGAGACCGTGTAGACGCTGTGGCTGCCGTGGTACGTGCGCTCGGCGACGGTGCCGTCGAGCGACGCCGTGCCGCCGGCGGTGGCCTCGGACGGCGACGCCAGGTGCAGCTTCTCCGGCCGCACGTAGCTCTCGGCCGTGGCATCGAGGCCGGCGCCGATCGCGATGAGCTGCGCGGGCGTGAGGCGGTTGTTCTCGCCGATGAACCGGCAGACGAACGGCGTCGCGCTGCGGTCGTAGATCTCCTCCGGCGTGCCCACCTGCTGCAGCGTCCCGGCGTCGAGCACGGCGATCCGGTCGCTGAGAGTGAGCGCCTCCTCCTGATCATGCGTGACGTACACGGTGGTCACGCCGACCTCGTGCTGCAGCTCCTTGAGCTGTTCGCGCAGCTGCACGCGGAGCTTGGCGTCGAGGTTCGACAGCGGCTCGTCCAGGAGCAGGATGCTGGGGGTGAGCGCGAGCGCCCGGGCGATGGCGACGCGCTGCTGCTGGCCGCCGGACAGCTCCGCCACGTTCTTCTCGAGCTGCGACGCGGCGAGCCCGGTGCGGTCGGCGACCTCGTCCACGCGCCGTCGCTGCTCGGCTTTCGACACCTTCTGCACCGAGAGGCCGAACGCGATGTTCTCCCGCACGTTCATGCTCGGGAACAGGGCGTAGTTCTGGAACACCATGCCCACGCCGCGCTTCTCGCTCGGCACCCGGGTCACGTCGCGACCGGCGATGTGGATGCGGCCGCCGGTGGGCTCGATGAACCCCGCGAGCGTGCGCAGGGCGGTGGTCTTGCCGCATCCGGACGGACCCAGGAGGGTGAAGAACTCACCCTCCTGGATCTCCAGATCGAGGTGCGAGACCGCACGGTGGTCGCCGAACACGACCTCGACGTCGTCGAAACGGATCATCGTCTTCTCTCTCTGCCGGAGCGGCGGGACGGCTCGGCTCAGCCGATGTACTCGAGCGTGACCTTCTCGACCCAGGCGCCGAGGTTCTCGCTCACGAAGCCGAAGTCGATGTCCTGACGGTCGAGCGTGCCCATGAGCTCGACGACCTCGGGGTTGGCCTTCTCGACCGCGCCCTCGTTCACCGGCATGGCATTGAACTCCGCGGCGAACTCGCCCTGCACCTCGGCGCTGCCGAACCAGTCGATAAATTCCTGGGCCTTCTCCTCGTTGTCCGTGCCGTTGATCTGCGCGATCTGCTCGGTCACGTAGGGGACGCCGTACTCGGGAACGATCATTCCGGTGGCGGTGCTGTACTCCTCGTCGCGGGACGCGATGCCACTGGACGGCAGCACGCCGTAGTCGACCTCGTCGCGCGTAATGCGGGCGTAGAGGTCGGTGCCCTCCACAGCGGGCGAGCCGTTGGCGTAGTACGACTTCACCAGGTCCCAGCCCTCGTCGCTCACGCCGAGGTCGCCGTCCTCGTCGAGGTGACGGGAGAGCATGCTGGCGAGCACGAGCTGCGGGGTGGCCTGGCCGAGCGCGGGGTTGACCTCGTAGCGGCCGGCGTACTCCTCATCGGTGTACAGGTCGTCCGGGTCCGCCGGAGCGTCGCTGATGCGGTTCTCGTCGTAGACCGTGACGATCGCCTGCTCCACGAGCGGCCAGAACGCGCCGTCCTTCGGGTCGCCGGCGTCCGCGGGGACCTCGTCGCTCCAGCTCGGTTCGTAGGCCGTGATGGCCTCTTCCGTCTTGAGCTGCTCGAAGAACATGTTGTTCAGGCCGAAGACCACGTCGCCGACCGGGTTGTTCTTCTCCGCGATGATGCGGTTCGTCAGGTCGGCGCCGCCGAGGCCCACGATCTCGATGTCGATGCCCGCGTCCGCCGCCTTCTCGATGATCCACTCACCGCGGCCGTCGCTGTTCGAGTTCGTGTAGACGATGAGGGTGTCGCCGGAGCCGCCGTCGCTGCCGCCGCCGTCGCCCGCGTCTCCGTCGCCGCCCGCCGTGCATCCGGTGAGCGCGATCGCCGCCGCGGCCGTCAATCCGATGAGCGCCCAGCGCCTCTGCTGCCTGTCGGCCATGTTCGTCCCTTTCTCGCCTTCGAGGTGTGTCGATGCGACACTACCGGTTCTTGTGGTGAAGGCACAAAGATTGTCTGGTTTCGTGAGCGCGGTCGCGCGTCCGCACTCAAGATAGGCGCGCGGCGTGAACGCGAGGATGCGACGAGGTGAACGAGTGGGACTCGTGAATGTCATCCTTTAGTTGACGCTCGCGAGTCAGGTCCATAGGCTCGCTTCATGGACGGATCATCGACCAGCGGCTTGTCGCTTGCCGCCCTCGCCTCCCTCGTCGACGCTGGCGGAGGAGAAGCGCCGTCTCGCTCGGGCGATGAGGTCCTGATGATCCGTCAGGCCGACGAGTTGGTCCGGCGTTCGCGTGAGCGATTGCAGGAGTCGGTCTCCACCGCGCGCTCGCATGGCGTCTCGTGGCAAGAGATCGGCGCCACGCTCGGCGTAAGCCGACAAGCAGCGTTCAAGCGATTCGGCACCAAGGGTGAGGCAGGGATGCTGGCAGCGCCGGTGACAGACCTTTCGGATCGCACGAGCGCGGTATTCGCACACCTGGATGCCGGCGACTACGAGGCTGTGCGAGCACACATGACGTACGCCTGCGGTCGCGCGCTGACCAAGCGCAAACTGATGAGCGTGTGGGACCAGATCCGGAGTGACACCGGCCGCCTCGAAGCCTGCGTCGATTCGACGGTACAGACGGCGGACGGCAGCACGCCGCTGAGCACGCTCGCCAACCGGCACCTGAGTAACGGAGCGATCGTGCAGGTGACCCTGCGCCACGAGGCCGGAGAGTGGATCGGCCGCGTTGCCTACAACGGCTTCGGCAAGATCACGGGCATCCTCATCGCCCCACCGGGGTCTCGCGACCTGCCGTTCTAGACTCGTTCCACCCGGGCGTCTCACCCTCCAGACAGGGCGGGTTGCTGTGATTCGATCCCGCCGCCGCTGTCCTGCTCGGGACGTGTGGTGCTCGTCGCGTGCTGATGCCCACGCGCGATCGTCGCACCGATCGACACGGCCCAGGCAATCTTTACCGCCGCGACTGCCGCCCGGCCCCGCTCTTCGACGTGTAGGGGCGGGCAGGAGGAGCGGCAGACCGCGGCAGAATGCCGGCATGCATTCGAACATAACTTCGAAAGTTGAGGCCTGCCGAGATAGAATGAAGCATGTCGAAAACGTCCGGACTGCGCGAGGCGATGGATTGCCTCGACGAGGCGTGGGGCGCCGCGGGCGATGTCGCCGAACTCTCCCGCGTGCAGCTCGTCGAGGTGGCCGACGCGATCGGACTTCTGCAGCGCCGGCTCGATGCGATCCACGTCGACGTGGCCGCCGGCATCGCTCGGGAGTCGCGCGCGGAGCTCGGAGCCGACAGCTTGGCGAAGCAACGCGGGTACCGCACGGCGGCGAAGCTCGTCGCCGCGACGACGGGCATCTCGACGGCGGAGGCGCAGCGCCTGGTGAAGGTCGGAGAGGCGACCGCGCCGCGGAGCGATCTGCTCGGCGCGCCGCTGCCCGCGCGGTATCCGCTCCTCCGGGAAGCACTCGCGTCGGGTGTGCTCGGAGCGCCGGCGATCGGTCTCCTCGTCGCTCTCCTCGATCGCTGCCGCGTGGCCGCCGGTGTGGAGCGCATCGCCGAGGCGGAAAGCGTGCTGACCGCCGCAGCCGAAGGGCTCGAGCTCGATGCAGTGCGCAAGCTCGTCCTCCGCGCCGAAGCGTGGCTCGACCCCGACGGCGTAGCGCCGCGGGCGGAGGAACAGCGCGGTCGGCGCGGACTGCGCATCTTCGAACGTGACGGCATGGTGCATCTGCACGCGCAGCTCGATGCCGAGTCCGCTGCGCCGGTCGTCACCGCGATCCGCGGGCACGTGTCTGCCGTGTTCGCCTCCCGCCTCGAAGCCCCCGATGCGGAGTCGCCCGACGCGGATCGGCGCTCCGTCGCGATGATCCAGGCCGATGCGCTGTCCCTCTTCTGCGCGCACGTGCTCGGGTGCGAGGGCGATCGGGTGCCGCTCGCCGGGGCGACGGTGATCGTTCGGGTATCGCTGGACGATCTGCAGGCGGGAACCGGGTCGGCGACGGTCGACGGGCTCGACCAGGTGATCGACATCGGTGCCGCGCGGCGGATGGCGGCCAGCGGGGGCGTCATCCCCTGCGTCCTCGGCGGTGCGAGCGAGGTTCTGGACTGGGGCCGCGAGAAGCGCCTCTTCACCCGAGCCCAACGACTGGCCCTCGCCGAGCGGGATGGCGGGTGCGCCATGTGCGGGCTCCCGCCCGGGATGACGAAGGCTCACCACCTCCGCTGGTGGCAGCGAGATCGAGGTCCGACCGATCTCTCGAACGGGATCCTGCTCTGCGAGACCTGCCACCACCGCATCCACGACAACGGGTGGGAGATCGTGATCGAGGGTTCCGGCGTGACCGGCCGACCGTGGTTCCTTCCGCCGCGGTGGGTCGACCCGCAGCGCACTCCACGGCTGGGCGGACGAGCGCGCTTCGATGTCGCAGCGTGACTGGGATCGCGCGGGCGTCAGCGCGTGTGGAGGGATCTGCTGCGTGGACGGATCTGTCGGTGGGGGATCAGCGGCGAAGTCGGGAGCGGACGCGGCGGGCGGCTCGTGCGAGGGCGTCGCGCCAGGCGCCGCCCGGCCACTCGCGGCGCAGCCGCAGGCTGCCGTCCTCGTTCCGTACGAGCTCGACCCGACGGCCCGCGAGAAGCGGCGACCTGCCGAGGTGTGCCGTCACGTCCGGCGCCGCTGTCAGCGGGGCGGTGAACATCCACCCGGCGTAGCGGACGGCGACGGTGAGGTCGGCGTCGCGAGCGCCGTCCTCGCGGAACGCCTTCATCGGGTCCAGGGCGATGGGCACCGCGTCGAGGCGCTTCGGGCGTCGGCCGCCGATCTTGCGCTCCGAGCCTGCCGTCGACTCCGGCGCCTGTCCGGGGGTCGGCGTATCCCGCGCGACGAGGTCGACGCGGTCAGCGCGACGCTCCTTGCGAGCGTTGAGCAGCCCGGAGGGGAGGTCTTCGGTCGCCGACGGGGGCAGGGAGACCAGCCGGTCGGCGGAACCGACGGTCTCGAACACGAACGCCTCCTCGCCGTCCCGGAGCAGACGGACGCGCACGGTGAGCTGCAACCCGCCGCGCGACCAGCGCGCCGCGGTCACGGTGGCCGTGCAGGTCGTGTCCGCCTCGAACGCGGCGAAGGCGAGCAGGTCATCCCGGCGGTCGGCGCGCAGCAGAGCCGCCCGGATGCGCTGCGGGAACGACAGCCCCGCATCCACGCCGGGGCCGAATCGACGCTGCGCGAGCGGCACCACCACGTCCAGCAGGCGGTCGCGGTACTCCGTCGGGTACTTCACCATCCGTCGTCCGGCGATCCGGTTGAGGATCTTGCCGCGGAACCAGTGCCGCAGCAGCCGGTCGCGCACCTTCCCGGGCTCCGTGTTCGCCTCGACGACATCGAGCACGGTCTCCAGGTGCGGGAAGTACGACTCGGGGTCGATGCGCGACGAGCTCGCACTCCCGGGCTCCTTCACCCACGCGTAGCAGGGCTCGCTGGCGAGCACCGAGATCGTGTCGGCGGCGAAGTACGCCTGCATCACGAACAGGTGGTCCTCGAGTCGCACCTTGCCATCAGGGAAGCGGATGCCGTGCTCGCGGAGGAACGCCGTCCGGAACATCTTGTGCGGCGTCAGCATCTCCAGGATCGGGTCCTCGCCGAGCACCGCGTGCGGGATGCCGCGCTGGAAGATCTTGGCGGGCAGCTTCCGTCCGATGCCCACCTCCTTGCCGACCACGACGTCCGACCCGTGCTCATCGGCGTAGTCGCACAGCCGCTCGAGTGCGCGCGGGTACAGCCAGTCGTCCTGGTCCACGAACTGCACGTACGTCCCTCTGGCCTCCTCGACGCCGCGGTTGCGCGGAGTACCGGGCCAGCCGGAGTGCGGCAGCGACAGCACGCGTACATGAGGGCGATCCTTCGCGATGCTCTCCAGCCGCGCGGCCGTCTCCTCCCCGGAGCCGTCGTCGCAGAGCAGGACCTCGAAGGCCTCCCGGTCCAGCGTCTGGGCGTCGAGCGAGGCGATGAGGTCGTCGAACGACGCCTTCGGCCGGAACACCGGCACCACCACACTCACCCGCACTCGGCTGCCCGCCGCCTCGTGCCCGGTCGTACTGCTCATGGACGCCGTCCCCCCTGTGGTCGTACCCGGCTCGAATCTCCCCCGCCGGAGGTTCCAGCCAACCATCCCTTCCTGTGGAGCGCGCCAGGCTCGCGGCGGTCGCGGGTGTATGCCGGTGCCGCGGAGGAGTCAGCGCAGGGTGAGACCGATCTCGAAGGACCGCCGCCAAGGGAGGGTCAGCTCCTCGATCCGCACGTCGTCGGCGGGCAGCATCGACTCCAGCAAGCCCGTCAGCTCGGCGCGGATGACGCGCTCCGCCGTCGCGACCTGCGCGTCGTCGGCCATCGGATAGATGTCGGGGAAGAGGGACGGCCCCGCATCCGTGCGCACCACGGCCTGGTAGGCGAAGTCGTCGAGCAGGCGGGTCAGCAGGGCGATCCGCGCGGCGCGGTCGTCGAAGGAGCCCGAGGCCCGACCGACGACGCCGGCGGCGGCCACCGCGACGACGCTGCCGAGCGTGTTCCCGGCGGTGTTCCACCCGCCGAAAGCCTCCAGGCGGCCGAGCAGTCCGGCTTCGGCGAGCGCGCGTACGAGCGCCTCGTCCGCGCCGTTCGGGTACCGCACATCCGCCAGGGCGACGTGCTCCCCGGCGTCCAGACGCTCCCGCACGAGAGCGACCGTCCCTGCGACGGCGTCCGCATCGACGACCTCGGGCCGCCCGCGGAACATGTCGTGCCGGTCGGGGTCGGGGGCGTGCAGCACGAGGGTGACGTCGCCTCCGGCGGCGACCTCCTCGGCGCCGGCCGCGCGGATCTGCCGGCTCGCCGACGCCGCGAGCGACATGTTCTCGTACGGCGGGACGCGCTCCATGCCGTCGGCGTCCGCGCACGTCACCGAGAACGAGGCGGTCACCCCGGCGTTCGCCGCCAGGGCCCGGGCGACGAGCGCGGCGCCCACCTCGTCGGCACCGGGGTACATCAGCACGCGACGGCCCGACGGCAGCATCCGCATCCAGTGCCGGAGCCACACCTGCTCTGCGCTGCCCGCCGCGAAGGGGGCGGTGTCGTCGGCGGTGATCGCCAGGAAGTCGAGGGTCTCGTCCTCCATGAGTCCCAGCGTGGAGAGGTTCACGATATGGTTGCGCAGCCGTCGAGACGAGTAGTCGGAGACGACCTCGGCGGGCACCGGAGTCAGGTCGTCCAGCGGCAGCACCTCGGTCTCGCCGAGCAGTCGGTGCGCGTCGCCGCCGAGCGCGTGGATCTCCTTGCCGTGCTCCGTCCAGTAGGTCGGCTCCTCGGCCGCGGAGTAGGAGTTGCTCGCCCTGGTCACGAGCGACACCGCCGAGATCGGCAGGTCGGGCCGCATCCGCCGCACCTCGCGCAGCACGTCCAGACGCGCCAGCACGTCGCGGGTGGTGTCGTGACTCGTGCGGCTCGAGATGAGGCCCCCGTAGAGCAGCATGTCCACCGACACCACGAGGTGCACCGTGGCCGGGTCCGCGGCACGCTCGCGCAGCCAGGCCCCCAGCCCGTCGGCGTCGCCCGCGGTCCGGTACGAGGGGAGGATCTCGGCGGGCGGGACGTCGAGGATCACTCCGGCGACGGCCGCGACGTCGCCCGGGAGCTTGACGTTCACCGGCCGATCGTCGAGGGGGAGCAACGCGATGCGCGGGCGGAGGGTCGGGTCGGACACGAGGAGCCTTTCGTCGGTGAAGGGGATCGCAGGTCGGGAGTCGTCGGGGATCAGGGGCGGGCGATGGAGACGAGGTACGAGTAGCGGTCGCCGCGGTACACCGACTCGGCATACTCGATCGGGCGGCTGCGGGCGTCATAGGTCGTGCGCTTCACGAGGAAGGCGGGGGAGAACGGCGGCGTCTGCAGCGCGGCGGCCTGCTCCTCGTCGAGCACGACCGCGTGGATCTCCTGGTCGGCGCGCACGGCGGTGATGCCGAACCGGGTGCGCAGGTCGTCGTAGAGCGAGTCGCCCACGATGCCGTCCTCCAGGCCCGGCACGGCGTCGGCTGCGATCGAGCACACCTCCAGGCAGATCGGGATGTCGTCGGCGGTCCGGACGCGGCGGATCCGCACGACGGGGGACTGCGGGCTGAGGTTCAGGGCGTACCCTGCGGTCTGCCCGGCCGCCGCGGTGCCGACGTCGACGGAGAGGGAGCCCGGTCGCATGTTCCGGGCGAGCATGTCCTCCGAGAACGAGGTCAGCTCGAAGGCCTTGCTGATCCGCGAGGCGCTCACGAACGTGCCCGCCCCCTGCAGCCGATACACCAGTCCGTCCCGTTCGAGCTCGTCGAGGGCGCGACGCACGGTCTGCCGGTTCACCTCGAGCGACTCCGCGAGCTCGCGCTCCGTGGGCAGCTTCTCGTGGGGTGCGAGGCCCTGATCGATGACCTGCTCCAGATGCCGCCGCACGCGTTCGTGCTTCGTGACGCCCTCGATCGCCGACATGATTCCCCCTCGTTTGGACTAACCCAATCTTGACGATCACCCCGGTTTGTGTCAATGTCTCCTCTCAGCGGTTCTTAATTGGTCTATTCCAATCCTTTGCACGGTCAACGATGAGCGGAGAATCCCCATGCACGTGAAGCACAACATGCGCCGACGCGTCCTGGTCGCCGGGGCGCTGGGCACGGCGACGATCGTCGCCCTGAGCGGCTGCGCCGGCGGCGGCGGCGACGCGGACGGCCCCACCGAGATCACGTTCTCGTACCTGTGGGGCGGGGAGGAGGCGAAGGCGCTGGAGGCGATCATCGCCGACTTCAACGCCAGCCAGGACGACATCGTCGTCAAGGGCGTCTCCAGCCCCGACACCCAGAAGCAGCTCACGTCGATGTCGTCGTCGAACGGCTCCTTCGACATCTCCGACAACTTCGGCAACACCGTCGGGGCCTGGGCCTCGAAGGGCATCCTCGCGCCGCTCGACGACGCGATCGCCGCCGAGGACATCGACGTCGACGACTTCGTCCCGAGCGCCATGGAGCAGATGACCTACGACGGCACGATCTACTCGCTGCCGATCGCGATCCACAGCTTCCAGCTCCTCTACAACCCGCAGCTGCTGGAGGAGGCCGGGGTCACCCCGCCGACGACGATGGACGAGCTCGCCGCCGCCATCCCGAAGCTCACCAAGAAGGACGCCTCGGGCAAGATCACGCAGCTCGGTCTCGGCTCGGCGAACGACAGCACCACCCTCACGACCCTCGGCTACGCGTTCGGCGGCAGCTGGGACGGCGAGGACGGCCCGACCCCCGCGGAAGACGGCAACCTCGAGGCCCTGCAGTGGTACCAGGACAACGTGATCGAGCCGGTCGGCGCCGATGCCATGGCCACCTTCGTGTCCGGACAGGGCGAGTACCTCTCCGCACAGGACCCGTTCTTCAGCGGCCAGGTCGCCATGATCATCGACGGCGAGTGGCGGTCGGCCAGCGCCGCCAAGATCGCCCCCGACTTCGAGTGGGGCGTGACCGCGATCCCCGCCGCCTCGCCGGACCTGGAGAACAGCACGCAGGTCACCGCGAGCACCCTGTTCATCCCCGCGAACTCGAAGCACAAGGAGGAGGCGGCCACCTTCCTCGCCTACCTCGTGAGCGACGAGCCCATGGAGAAGTTCGCCGTCGCCCTCGGCAACCTCCCGGGCCGCTCCTCCCTCGCCGGCAGCGCCGCGTTCGACGAGCTGCAGGACTTCGGTGTCTGGGCGGAGGCCGCGTCCTCCCCGAACGCGAAGTCCCTGGCCAGCCGTCCGTACAGCGCCGAGTACGCGACGGACCTCGCGACCGCGTTCGACGAGGTCGTGCGGCTGACCGCCACCCCGGAGGAGGCGATCGCGACCGTCGAGGAGCGCATGGCCTCCTACACCTCGAAGTGAGCCGGTCCTCGTGACCACGGCAACAGCACCCCGGGTCCGGCAGGAGAACGCTCCTGCCGGACCCGGCGCTCCCGTCCGGCGGCGCCGCAGCCGCCGGACCACGCTGATCGGCCTGGCTTTCGCGTCGCCGTTCATCGTCGGCTTCCTGTTCCTGTTCGCCTATCCGATCGCGGCGTCGGCGTACTACAGCTTCACCGACTTCAACCTGTTCCAGGCGCCCGAGTGGGTGGGGCTGGACAACTACACCCAGATGTTCGCCGACGGGGTGTTCTGGAAGTCCCTCGCCAACACGGCCGTGCTCACGGCGTTCGGCGTACCGCTCGCGATCGGCACCGCCCTGGCCGGTGCGCACCTGCTGAACACCCCGGTGCGGGGCCAGCCGCTGTATCGCGCGCTCGTGTATCTCCCGTCGATCGTGCCGGTCGTCGTCGGCGGCTACCTGTGGCGCTGGCTCCTGAACGCCCAGTACGGCTTCATCAACCACTTCCTCTCGTGGTTCGGCATCGAGGGACCGGCCTGGCTGCAGCAGCCGGAGTGGACGAAGCCCGCCATCATCCTCATGTCGCTGTGGACCGTGGGCGGGACCATGATCATCTACCTCGCCGCCCTGCAGGAGGTGCCGAAGGAGCTGTACGAGGCGGCCGAGCTCGACGGCGCAGGCGCCTGGCGCCGCTTCACCAACGTCACCTGGCCCACGGTCTCCCCGGTCACCCTGTTCCAGGTGATCGTGAGCATCATCGGGTTCCTGCAGATCTTCACGCAGCCCTACATCCTGTCGCAGGAGCGCCTGAATCAGGCGGGGTCGGGCCCGGGGCAGTCGATGCTCTCGTACGCGATGTACCTGTACCAGAACGCCTTCGTGTTCCTGAAGATGGGCTACGCCTCCGCCATGGCGTGGACGCTGTTCATCGTCACGCTCGTCGTGAGCCTCATCGTGCTCGCGACCTCGAGGAAGTGGGTCCACGATGGCGCACGCTGACATCTCCGCTCCGGTGCGCCGCCCCCGTCGCACCCGCCGCACGCTCCGCCGCGTCCGGCAGCAGATCGCGGTAACGCTGCTCGCGCTGCTGTTCCTGTTCCCGTTGCTGGTGATGCTGTCGACCGCGTTCAAGACACCAGGCGACGTGTTCTCCTCGCCGCCCACCCTGCTGCCCGCCGAGTGGACCACGGCCAACTTCGCCGAGGCGTTCGCGCAGATCCCGGTGTGGCGCTACCTCGCCAACACGCTCTTCGTCTCGGGCATGAGCATCCTCGGCACGGTCATCTCGTGTCCGCTCGTCGCCTACGCCCTCGCGAAGGTGAAGTGGCGCGGTGCCCGGCCGCTCCTGATCCTCGTGCTCGCCACGATGATGCTGCCGCCGCAGGTCACGCTGATCCCGCTGTTCCTCGTGTGGAACGGGCTGGAGGCGACGAACACTTACCTCCCGCTCATCGTCCCCGCGTTCCTGGGCACGCCGTTCTTCATCTTCATGATCCGGCAGTTCCTCCTCGCGGTACCGGACGAGCTCATCGAGGCCGCCCGTCTCGACGGCGCCTCGGAGTTCCGCACCTACGCGACGATCGTCCTTCCCCTGGCGCGTCCGGCCATCGTGACCGCCGCGATCTTCCAGTTCGTCTGGGCGTGGACCGACTTCCTCAATCCCCTCATCTACCTCAACGACCAGTCGACGTACACGCTGTCGATCGGTCTGTACGCCTTCTTCGGGGAGAACGACGTGGCCTGGGGGCCGCTCATGGCCGCGTGCGTGATGTTCACGCTCCCGGCCGTGGCGATCTTCCTCCTCGGTCAGAAGTTCTTCATCGGCGGCGCCAGTGCAGGAGCCCTCAAGTGACCCACGATTCCCTCGATCTCCTCCGCGGCCGGCTCGTAGCCTCGGTCCAGGCGTCCACGGGCGCCCCCGCCAGGGACACCCACGTCATCGGTGCGCTCGCCGAGTCTGCGCTCCTCGGCGGCGCGAGCGGTCTGCGGCTCAACGGGCCGGACGACATCCGCCGGGTGCGTCCGGTCACCGACGTGCCGATCATCGGACTCCACAAGATCTGGAACGGCGTCCGCAACGTCATCACCCCGGAGCTCGCGCTCGCCACGGGACTCGCAGAAGCTGGAGCCGACATCATCGCGGTGGACGCCACGACGGAGCAGCTCGGCACGGACTTCCGGCTCATCGGGGAGATCGCCGCGGCGACGGGGCGACCGGTGATGGCCGACGTGTCGACGGTCGCGGAGGGCGAGCGCGCATGGGCGGCGGGGGCAGCGGTCGTCGGCACGACCCTGTCCGGCTACACCCCGCACTCGCCGCGCCAGGACGAACCGGACCTCGACCTCGTGGCCGCGCTCGCCGCCGCGGGGATCCCGGCCATCGCCGAGGGGCGCTACCAGACCCCTGCGCAGGTACGAGCGGCCTTCGATGCCGGAGCCTTCGCCGTCGTCGTGGGTGGGGCGATCACCGATCCCATCGCCCTCACCCGCCGCTTCGTCGCCGCGACGCCGGCCGCCACGGAGCGGGCGTGATCGTCGGGGTCGACATCGGCGGCACGAAGATCGCCGTCGCCGGGTTCCGGCAGGAGCCGGACGGCGGGCGCCGTCGCGTCACCGCCGTGCGCACCCTGTCCACTCCGGCCAGGGAGGGCGGCGAGGCCATCGTGCGGGCGGTCGTCGATGCGATCGACATGGTCCGCGGTGCGGAGCGGGTCGCGGCGGTCGGTGTGGGCACCGCCGGGGTCGTCGATCAGGACGGCGGCATCACCTCGGCGACCGATGCGATCAGCGGCTGGGCGGGCTTCCCGCTGCGCGCGGCGCTCATCCACGCCCTCGATGTGCCGGTGGCGGTCGTGAACGACGTGCACGCGGCGGCGGTCGCGGAGGCCGCGGCAGGGGCGGGTCGGGGAGCGTGCGGGCTGTTGATGGTCACCGTCGGCACCGGCATCGGCGGAGCCGTCGTGCTCCCGGACGGTCTCCGCGCGGGCGTGACCGGCACGGCGGGGTCGGTCGGGCACACCGAACTGGTCCTCCCTCCGGAGCTGGCCGGGCGTCGCTGCGGCTGCGGAGGAGTCGGACACGTCGAAGCCGTCGCCTCCGGCCCCGGGCTGGAGCAGACGTACCGGGAGCGCACGGGCACGGCGCTCACGCTGCGGGAGGTGGACGCGGCCGCTCGCGCCGGTGACGCGGTCGCCGAGGAGGTGATCGCGGAGGGGGCGCGGTTCCTCGGTCGCGCGCTGGCCGGGGCGCAGGCGCTTCTCGACGTCGAGGTGATCGCGGTCGGCGGCGGTGTGGCGGCCATCGGGGAGCGCTATCTCGCCGAGGTCGCCCGCGCGTACCGGGCGGCGGCGATGCCGGGGCCGACGGCAGCCCGCGTGCGACCCGCGGAGCTCGGGATCGATGCGACCGTCACCGGGGCTGCGCTGCTCGCGCCGGTCTGAGTCCGGATTCCCACCCCGCGCTCAGCGTTAACGATATATCGTTGAGTATCGTTCACGACTGGGAGGTCATCATGAACAACGCATTCCCCTCCACCCCGTTCGGCGGGAACAGCAACGGCAGCAACAGCGGCCATTTCGTCGGCGGCCTCGGCAATCTCTTCGGCGGCTCGCAGGGTCCGGCCGGAGCGCTGTTCGAGGCGATGGACCAGCTGCGCAAGTCGTTCGAGTCGCGCCCCTCCGGCGGATCCCGCATGGCCCGCGGTGACGTGCGCGCCGCCGTCCTCTCGCTTCTCGTCGAGCGACCGATGCACGGCTACCAGATCATCAACGAGATCGCCGAGCGCAGCGACGGCACCTGGAAGCCGAGCGCCGGTTCCGTCTACCCGACGCTCCAGCTCCTCGCCGACGAGGGCCTGATCGAGGCCGAGGAGCAGAACGGCCGCAAGACCTACGCTCTCACCGAGGCCGGCCGTGCCGTCGCCGCGGAGAGCACCGAGACCCCGCCGTGGGTGCCGTCCTCCGACAAGGACCGCAGCCGCGACGCCCGCTACAGCGCCCTGCCCAAGGCCGGGGTCGACCTCGCCGCCGCGGCCGCGCAGGTCGGGCGCAGCGGCTCGCCGGAGCAGGTGCAGCAGGCCATCGAGGTGCTCGACGAGGCCCGCCGTAGGCTGTACACGATCCTCGCCCAGGACTGACCGCGTCGTGCGGCGTCCGGCGCGGAACGGCGGAAGGATGACGCGATGACGGCAGCGGCGGCACAGGGTCCTCACCGAGCCCGGTACCGCCGCATCCTGTCCTTCGCGAGCCGTGAGTTCGTGGCGATCTGGTGGTTCGAGCTCGTCCTTCCGCGGTTCGGGCTGCGTGGTGTCGCCGAGCGTACCCGCGCCCGCCGCATGCAGCGGTTCGCGCGGCGGTTCCATGCGCTCGCCGTCGATCTCGGCGGCCTCATGATCAAGGTCGGGCAGTTCATGTCCTCGCGCCTCGACGTGCTGCCGCCCGAGATCACGGCGGAGCTGGAGGGGCTGCAGGACGAGGTCCCGGCCGTGCCCACGCCGCAGATCCGGGCGCTCGCGGAGGCCGAGCTGGGCATGCCGCTCGAGCGTGTGTACACCTGGTTCGACGACACCCCGGTTGCGGCCGCATCCCTCGGCCAGGTGCACCGCGCCCGCCTCTCGTCGCTCGATGCCGAGGACACCGGGCTCGACGAGGTCGTGGTCAAGGTGCAGCGCCCTGGCATCGACGAGATCGTCGCCGTCGACCTCGCCGCCCTCCGCCGGGTCGCGCGGTGGTTGACCCGGGTCCGGATCGTCGCCGACCGGGTGGACACCCCCGCCCTCGTCGAGGAGTTCGCCGTGACGAGCCTCGAGGAGATCGACTACCTCCACGAGGCCCGCAGCGCCGAGCGGTTCCGCGAGAACTTCGCCGACGACCCGCGTGTGGCCGCCCCCGAGATCGTCTGGGAGCGTACGACCCGCCGGGTGCTCACGCTGTCCGACGTGACCGCGATCAAGATCAACGACACCGCGGCTCTCCGAGCGGCAGGCATCGACCCCTCCGCGGTCGCGGATGCCTTCGCCGAGGTCATGTTCGACCAGGTCTTCACGCACCGGTTCGTGCATGCCGACCCGCACCCCGGCAACATCTTCGTCACGCCGGTCCCTTCGACGAGCTCAGGGACCCAGGGCGGCTCAGGAGCCCAGAGCGGCTCAGGAGCCCAGGGCGGCTCAGGGGCCCAGGGCGGCTCAGGAGCTCAGGGGGGCTTCCGGCTCACGTTCATCGACTTCGGCATGATGGCCGAGGTCTCCGACAACCTCCGGCAGGGACTGCGGACGCTGCTCATCGCGGTGACCGCGCGGGACAGCCGGGGCCTGGTCCGCGCCGCGAAGGAGATCGGCGTGCTCCTGCCGACCGCCGACACCGGCGAGCTGGAGCGGGCGCTGACGGCCCTCTTCGCGCGCTTCGGGGGGATGGGCTTCGCGGAACTGAGCCGCGTGGACCCGCGGGAGTTCACCGACTTCGCCGAGGAGTTCGGCGACATGGTGCGCCGGCTCCCGCTGCAGCTCCCCGAGGACATGCTGCTCCTCATCCGGGCCGTGTCCCTCACCTCCGGCATGTGCAGCGCCCTGAACCCGGCGTTCAACGTGTGGGACGCGGCCGAGCCGTATGCCGCGCGGCTGCTCCGGGACGAGTCCGGCACCCTCATGCAGGACATGGCGGAACAGGCGATGGCGAACGCGGCCACGACCTGGCGGCTCCCGAAGCGCATCGACGACATCATCACCCGCGTCGACGACGGCAATGTGTCCTTCGACACCTCCCGCCTGGAGCGGCGGCTCGACCGGCTGGAGGGCATCGCGCGACGGATCGCCTCCGGGGTCCTGTTCGCGGCGATGCTCGTGGGCGGGGCGCTGCTCGTCGATCCGCTCCCACCGTTGGGCATCACGCTGCTGTGGGTGTCGGTGCTGCCGCTGCTCGGCGCCCTCTTCCTGGGTCGCCGCCGCCCCCGCTGACCCCGCGCTGACCCCGCGCTGACCCGCCCGACGGCCCCGCGAGAACAGGCGCTCGCGCGGGATCAGGCGCTCTCGTGCGGGAGCGCCTGATCTCCCGCGTTCGCCTGAGCCCGCGCAGGTGGAAAGATGGTCTCTCATGGACATGCCTGACGAGAAGCCCGCCGAACGCTCCGCAGGATCGACCCGTCCGCGCACCGACGCCGTCGTGACCGGGACGCACCGCCAGGCCGCGAAGGCCTCCGAGACCGCGCGCAAGATCGTCCGCGACATCACGACGGTCCCGCCGCGCAGCGTGCACCCGGCGCTCGTCCCCGGGGTCTCGGTCGAGGAGACGGGGCGCACCTACCGCACGGACCCGCTGGTCTTCGGCGTCGCCGCCGCGTTCGCCCTCGCCTTCATCGCCTGGGGCGTGTTCGCGGGGGACAACCTCGCCGGCACGACCAGCACGGTGCTGGCCTGGGTGGTCGAGTACTTCGGCTTCTTCTTCACGACGATCGCCACGATCATCCTCGTCTTCATGCTGTTCGTCGGGTTCAGCAAGTACGGGCGCATCCCCCTCGGCCGCGACGACGAGGAGCCCGAGTTCTCGATGTTCTCGTGGATCTCGATGCTCTTCGCGGCGGGCATGGGCATCGGCCTGGTGTTCTGGGGCGCCGCCGAGCCGCTGACGTTCTTCGAGAACCCGCCGCCCGGCACCGTCGAGGCGAACACCCTCGAGGCCATGCACACCGCGCAGACCCAGGTGCTGTACCACTGGGGCCCGCAGGCCTGGGCGTTCTACGCGCTCGTCGGTGGAGCCATCGCCTACGGCGCCTACCGCCGCGGTCGTACGCCGCTGATCTCGTCGATCTTCGCCCCGCTGCTGGGCGAGAACCGCACGACGGGTCCGGTCGGCCGCACGATCGACATCTTCTCCATCATCGTGACGCTGTTCGGCACGGCCGCCTCGCTCGGCCTCGGGGCGCTGCAGATCGGCCACGGCGTCGAGATCATCAGCGGAGCCGGACCCCTCGGCAACGGCATCCTCATCGCGGTCATCGCCGTGCTCACGGCGTGCTTCATCGCCTCCGCCGTGTCGGGCGTCTCCAAGGGCATCCGCGCGCTGTCGAACATCAACGCCGTCGTCGCCATCCTGCTGGCGTTCTTCGTCTTCTTCGTCGGTCCGACGCTGCTGATCCTCAATGTCATCCCGTCGGTCGCGGTCCAGTTCCTCGGTGACCTGCCGACCATGATCGGCCGCTCCGCCTCGCAGGGTGAGGCCGCGCAGGCCTTCCTGTCGAGCTGGACGATCTTCTACTGGGCGTGGTGGATCTCGTGGTCGCCCTTCGTCGGGATGTTCATCGCGAAGATCTCGCGCGGCCGCACGCTCCGTCAGTTCGTGTCGGTCGTCATCGTGGTGCCCTCCGCGATCTCGCTCGTGTGGTTCGCGATCTTCGGCACCACGGCCATCCAGCAGCAGATGGACGGCGCGGGCCTCGTGGTCGACCCGCCGGAGGAAGTGCTGTTCGGGGTACTGGAGAACCTCCCGTTCCCGCTCGTGACCAGCATCGTCCTGATCATCCTCATCGCGATCTTCTTCATCACCGGCGCCGACTCCGCCTCGCTCGTCATGGGCACGCTGTCGCAGCAGGGCCGCCCGGAGCCGTCGCGCTGGGTCGCCGTCGTCTGGGGTGTGCTCGTGGGCGTCATCGCGGCGGTGCTGCTCGTCAGCGGGGCCGAGGGCAGCGGACTGCAGTCGCTGCAGAACGCGACGATCATCGCGGCGCTGCCGTTCGCGATCATCATGGCGTTCATGATGATCGCGTTCATGAAGGATCTCCGGCGCGATCCGCTGATCCTGCGCGACCGGTATGCTCGCGCCGCCGTCCGGCACAGCGTCATGGCCGGGCTCGAGGAGTACGGCGACGACTTCGCCCTCGTGCCCGTCGAGTACGACCACTCGGAGGACGACCTCGCCTGGATCGACGAGGACACCGTCGACGACACGCTCGCCGAGGTCTACGAAGCGGCGACCGAGGCGATCGACATCATCCCGCCGGCCGAGGTGGACGCCGCCGTCGAGGCCGCGATGGACGCCCCCGCCGACAAGGACTGAGCGCGAGAGCTCAGGCGCTCACGCCGGGTCAGGCACTTCCGCGCGGAAGGCGCCTGAACCGGCGTGATCGCCTGACTCGGCGGCCGCGGTGATCCGTGCGGCCATGCCGGAGAAGATGAGTCCGTGGAAGGGCAGCACGGCGAGCCAGTACAGCCGGCCGAGGAGGCCGCGGGGGAAGAACACGGCGCGCTGTTCGTAGCGGGCGCCCTCGCCGTCGGGCACCGCGCGCAGTTCGAGCCAGGCCTCGCCCGGCACCTTCATCTCCGCGCGGAGCCGCAGCAGATGGCCTTCCTCGGTCTGCTCCACCGCCTCCACGCGCCAGAAGTCGATCGCATCCCCGACCCGGGCGGCGGTACGGCTGCGGCGTCCGCGGCTGAGGCCCACGCCGCCGACCACGCGGTCCATGAGCCCCCGCACCGCCCAGAGCAGTGGCGACGAGTACCAACCGTTCTCCCCGCCGATCCCGAGGATGACGCGCCACAGCTCCGCGACGGATGCGCGCGTCGCGACCGACCGCTTATCCGTGAAGACGGTCCGTCCCGCCCAGTCGGGGTCGCTCGGCAGCGGGTCGCTCGGCGCTCCGGACACCTCGGCGTCCTGCCAGCTCGTCTCCACGGCGTCCGCGTCCACCCGACCGAGGGCCAGCGCCACAGACCGGCGATACGGCGTGAGGCCGCCCTCGGGCCGCGGGATGAGTGCGTCGACGGCATGATCCTTCATGATGCACTCGTTCTGCAGCGAGGCCACCAGGGGCCGGGCGATGGAGCGCGGCACCGGCGTGACGAGGTTCACCCAGTGCGACGCGAGCTCCGGCGTCAGCACAGGAAGGGCCGCGATGGCGCGCTGCCGCAGTCCGGCCTCCACCGCGTACCCGTTCATCATCTGGCCGTAGCGCAGCACATCCGGTCCGCCGATGTCGACGGCGCGATTGACACCCGCGTCGACCCGCGCCGCGCCGAGCAGATAGTGCAGCACGTCGCGGACGGCGATCGGCTGGATCCGGTTGCGCACCCACTTCGGCGCCGGCATGTACGGCAGCACGTCGGTGAGGTGCCGGATCATCTCGAAGGACGCCGAGCCGGAGCCGATCACCACGCCCGCCTGCAGGACGAGGGTGGGCACCCCGGACTCCAGGAAGATCTCCCCGACGTGGACCCGGGAGCGGAGGTGCGGGGAGAGCTTCACGTCGTCCGGGTGCAGGCCGCCGAGGTAGACGATCCGCCGGACCCCGGCTCGGGCAGCCGCCGTGGCGACGGTGGTCGCCGCGCGCTCGTCGCTCTCCTCGAAGCCCGTGCCGGCCGACATGGAGTGGATGAGGTAGTACACGACGTCGACGTCGTCCATCGCGGAGGCCACGGCGTGCTCGTCGTCGGCGGACCCCTCGAAGATCTCGCACTCCTCGCCCCAGCCGAAGGAGGCCGCACGAGCGGCATCTCGCGCGAGGACCCGGACCCGGTAGCCGGCGTTCAGCAGGCGCGGTGTCAGGCGGCCGCCGATGTAGCCGGTGGCGCCGAGCACGAGCGCGCGCGGCGCGGAGCCGTCGCCGCGCGGGATCGCCCGCAGGGCGTCCTCGCGACCGGTGGGCTGGGTGAGCTCGCTCATGCTCCGAGCGTAGATCCCGGGGCCGACACGCGGAACGGGCTTGCGCCCCCAGCATCGCGCCGTCACGACATGCTCGCGAGCACCCCGGAGACACGGTACGGTCGTATCCGTGACTTCAATCGAATCGATTCGACGAGCACCCGCGGACGTCGCCACCCGTCGGGCGCGCATCGCCGTCTCGGCGCTGTTCCTCACGAACGGCGCCCTGTTCGCGAACATCCTGCCGCGGTACCCCGAGATCAAGGCCGCCCTCGGCCTCGACAACCTCGGCTACGGTCTCGCGCTCGCCGCCTTCCCCGCCGGCGCGATCGCGGCCGGACTTCTGGCGGCCACGCTGATCCGTCGCTTCGGGTCGGCGCGCATCGCGGTCATCGGCACCGTCCTCACGAGCCTCGGTCTGCTGTCGGCGGCGCTGTCTCCGACCGGCGTCCTCTTCGCGATCGCGCTCTTCGTCGGCGGAGCCTCCGACGCCATCACCGATGTCGCGCAGAACGCCCACGGCCTGCGCGTGCAACGGCGGTACGGGCGCTCCATCATCAACTCCTTCCACGCCATCTGGTCCATCGGCGCGGTGCTCGGCGGAGTGATGGCGGCGGGCGCGATCGCGCTGCAGCTCCCGCTCGCCGTCCACCTGGGGATCTCGACCGCGGTGTTCGCCACGGTCGCCCTCGTCGCCCTCCGCTTCTGCCTTCCGGGCCGCGACGACGAGACGGAGGAGGACGCCGTGGCGGAACCGGTGGAGATCTCCGGCGCTGTCCGTCGCGGCATCCCGGCGCGGACGGTGGTGGCCGTGATCGCCCTGACCCTCATCGCGATGGCCGGCGCCATCGCCGAAGACGCCGGCAACTCGTGGGCCACGCTCTACCTCGGCGACTCCCTGGGGGCGGCAGCCGCGGTCGCGCCGCTCGGGTTCATCGCTCTCGTCGGCGCGCAGTTCGTCGGGCGTCTGCTCGGCGATCCGATGACCGACCGCTTCGGACAGCGCTGGGTGGCGCGGGTCGGCGGCCTCATCGCCGCCCTCGGGATGACCCTCGCTCTGCTGTTCCCGAGCGTGCCCGGCACGATCCTCGGGTTCGCGGCTGTCGGCTTCGGCATCGCCACCCTCATCCCCGCCGCGATGCATGCCGCCGATGAGCTCCCGGGGCTGCGGCCCGGTGTCGGGCTCACCGTGGTGTCCTGGCTGCTCCGGCTCGGCTTCCTGCTGTCGCCGCCGTTCGTCGGATGGCTGGCGGAGACGCAGAGCCTTCGCGCAGGGCTCGTGGTGGCGCCGGTCGCGGCGCTCGTGGCGGTGCTGCTCGCAGGCTTCCTGGACAAGCGGCGCCCGCGGAACGCGTCGGACTAGGCCGGCTCGTCCACGAGGTCGGCGCCGCTGTGCACGGCGTCCGCCTCGGCGGCCTCCTGGATCGCGGCGGTCATCCCGACGAGGAACCGCATCACGACCACGCGCTCGTCGTCGGAGAGGTCGTCCACGAGGGAGAGCATCCGGCGGTGCATCGCCCCGAGCGTCGCCCGCACCTCGTCGTCGCTGCTCACGGTCGGCACGACGATGCCGGCGCGACGGTCGGTGGGGTGGGGTTCGCGGCGCGCGTGCCCGCCCTTCTCCAGCCGGTCGATGAGTGTGGTCGTCGACGCCGTGGAGATGTCCAGCGTGCGGGCCAGGTCGATCGGGCGCACGATGCGTCCCGCCTTCTGCTCGCGCAGCAGGAACCGGAGGGCGACGAGGTCGGTCTCGTTCATCCCCATGGACGCGCGCGTGCGGGCGCGCATCGCCGTCTCGGCGCTGCGGTAGCGCCGCAGCATGTTGAGCACATCGACCGTGGTGGCGCGCTCGCTGTCGGGGTACCAGTACCCGGAGGCGTGGAACTCGCCGGTGCTGTCGGTCACGCGACCTCTCCTTCGTCGCTGGAACCGGCCTCCCGCTCGAGCATCTCCATCGCGCCGGTCTCGACCTCTGCGGGGACGATGCGCAGGAGCCCGCCCGTGATCGCGTCGGTCTCGGCGCTGATGATCTGCTCGATCCGGCGTCGCGAGACGGAGGGGAAGAGTTCCTCCAGACGGGCGAGCAGATCGGCGTAGCGGATGTACGACGCCTCCTCGAGACTCAGTCGCTCCGGCATGGCATCCTTTCGGGGGCAGACTTCCATCTTCGCATCTCCGGAAGTCCTGGTCGCCCCCGAATATCGCTAGTCAGCCTTACTGTCAGTCAGTCGAGGTACCATGGGAAGCGGGGAAGGAGGATCTCTGCATGGGGAACATCAGTACCGACGTCACGACCTCGGCGCTCGCGCGCGATGTCGACGATTTCCGTCGCGCCGACGCGCAGTTGAACCGCCGTCTCGCCGCCCGCCGCGAGCCCAACGATACCGACCGCGCGGCGATGCACTTCATCAGCACGGCGCCCGTCGAGAAGCCGGTCACTCCCCGCGATCTCGCCACGTACCTCGGCATCAGCACCGCCGCCGTCACGAGTGTCGTGCGACGGATGTCCGAGCGGGGGCAGATCGTCGTCGCCCCGCACCCCCTGGATGCCCGGTCCAAAGTTCTCCGTCCTTCGCTCCGTGATCTGCACGGTCACGGGGATGAGCTCACCCAGCGGGTCGCCGCCCTGGAGGAGGAGTTCTCCCCGGAGGAGGCCGCGGTGATCTCCCGCTTCCTGCGTCGACTCACCGACGAGCTCGGCGACCTTCCCTGATGGATTTGATTTAACTAGTTAAACTAGTAAACTATCCTCGTCCAGGTTTTCTGCCACGAGGAGAAGAACATGGGAACCCTCACCTACGCGAACCTCGCCGACCCGATCGAGATCGACGACGAGCTGCTCGCCCACCTTCGCGCCGCCACCGTGACCAAGCTGCGGCGCAACGAGCCGTTCGCGCTCACGGTGCAGACCGGCGCCGACCGCACCGAGACGCTGTGGATCCACGCGTCCATTCCGATCCGCTTCGTCGTCGAGACGTCGGTCACGCTCCAGCGGCCGCTGTTGGCCCGCCTCATGCAGGCCGCGGGCTCGACCGGCGGACTCGACCTCACCGACCCCGAGCTCTCGCTCGATGCGATGTCGCGCGAACTGCACGCGATGTCCGCCTGATAACGGAGGGGTGCACAACCTGCCTCATCGCCTCGGGATCCTCTTCAAGGGCTCTCGGATTCCCGGACGGTGACGGCTACGGCGAGAACGGAGCGGGGGCTCTGGATCGCCGACCGCGGCATCCGGCCGCCGGGATTCGGGTTCCCGGCAGCCGGATGCCGTTTCTTCGTCAGAGGGCGGTGTAGCCGCCGTCGACCAGGTGGTAGCTGCCGGTGATGAAGCTGGCCGCGTCGCTCGCGAGGAACACCACGAGGTTCGCCACCTCGTCCGCCTGGCCGAGGCGACCGATCGGGTGCTTCGACACGAGGAAGTCCTTCGCCTCGTCGCCCATGTTCGCCAGGAGCGGGGTGTCGATGAAGCCGGGGCCGACCGAGTTCACGCGGACGCCCTGCGCCGAGTACTCCAGAGCGGCGGTCTTCGTCATTCCGACGACGCCGTGCTTGGCGGTGACGTAGGCGGGGGAGCCTGCGAAGCCGACGCTGCCGAGGATCGAGGCGATGTTCACGACCGAGCCGCCGCCGTTGGCGAGGATCGACGGGATCTGCGCCTTCATGTTGCGGAAGACCGCGTTGAGGTTGATGGCGATCACCTTGTCCCACGCGTCTTCCTCATAGTCCGCGGTGGGCGCGGTGGCGCCGCCGATGCCGGCGTTGTTGACGCCGATGCGGAGCGGGGCGAGCGAGTTGGCGAGCTCGACCGACGAGGCGATCCAGGCCGGGTCCGTCGCGTCGCCGACCGACGCCTCCGCGGTGCCTCCGGCGGCGCGGATCTCCTCGACGACCGCGTTCGCGTTCTCCGCGTTCAGATCGTTCACGACCACCGCCGCGCCGTTCTGCGCCAGCAGCAGGGCGACCGAGCGGCCGATGCCGCTGCCCGCTCCTGTCACGATCGCCGAGCGGTTCGAGACGTCGTACTGAGCCACTTTCGGGCTCCTTCCCGGGCGGGCGCGGTGCCGGGAGATCTTCTCGGACGGTCCGTCCTTCCCTCCAGCCTACGCCCGGAATACCGGTGTGGATTCATGTGAATGGAAATGCTCGGCCGCCTGGCTACGCTGTGGGGACCGTCTGCCGCGGGAGTGCCGACTCCGGCGGGACGAATCCGGAGGAGGCGACCAGTGGATCCGCTCGCAGATGAGTCCGAAGGCTCTCCGCGGGCGGACGCGTTCTCGCCCCTCGCCCTGGTCGTCGTCGGGGAGGATGACGGCGTGGTCGTGCGCCGTCTGCGTGCGGCGCGGCCGGATGCGGTCGTGACGGGTCTCGGGCCCGTCGATGCGGCCACCGTGGCGCACGCCTCCGCGACGGCGCATCTCGTGCTCGGCATCGGCGAAGTGTCCGCCGGCGCGTGGTGCGACGCGGTTATCGCGGAGGGCGACGAGGACGGCCTGTCCCGCTTCTTCGCCCGAGCGGCGGAGGTCGAGGAGCGCCGGAGGGCTCGGCGACTCCCTCCGGACACGCCGCCGATCCTCGAGTCCTGGTCGCCGCGCTGGGCGGCGGATGCGGCCCGCCTCGGCGCTCGGATCGCCGCGGCATTCGACGGTGTCCTGGTGCGCGTCGATCACATCGGCTCGACGGCCGTGCCCGGGCTGCGCGCCAAGCCGATCATCGACCTCCAGGTGGGGGGGGCGCGACCTCGCGGACGCGGATGCCGCGGAGCAGCGCCTCGGGGACGCCGGCTTCGTGAACGTGCAGCGCATCGTGCCGGACGCGCCGGGCGTCTCCCGGGACAACGCGCGGACGGGCGGCGATCCGGACGAGTGGTCGAAACGCCTGTTCGCGAGCGTGGACGCCAGGGCCCGGGCGATCGTGCACGTGCGACGCGTCGGGGCGTCGAACTGGCGATACGCCCTCCTGTTCCGAGACTGGCTGCGGGCGGACCCGGAGGCGCGCGACGAGTACGCGGCGCTCAAGACCGCTCTGGCCTCCGCGCACCGGGGCGACTGTGACTTCGACGGCTACGCGCGGGCGAAGGACCACTGGTTCGACCGGGCGCAGGGGGAGATGGAGGCCTGGGCGCGGGTGACCGGGTGGGTGCCGGGCGGCCGTGGGGCGTGAGTGCCGCGAAGCACTCTTGACACGCTCGCGACGCGGGTCTAACGTACAACCAAATGGTTGCACAAACGGAGTTGAGCGAAGCGGAGGTCGACCGTGTGTTCCACGCACTGGCGACGTCGACCCGGCGGGACATCCTGCGCCGGACGATCGAGCGGGAGCAGTCCGTCTCGACCCTCGCCTCCGAGTACGAGATGTCGTTCGCCGCGGTCCAGAAGCATGTGGCCGTGCTCGAGGCGGCGAACCTCATCGTCAAGCGCGCCGAGGGACGCGAGCGGCTCGTCCGCGCGAACCCCGAGATGATCGCCCGCGCCAGGGCGCTCCTCGCCCGATACGAAGAGCTGTGGCGGTCGCGCATCGCCCGGCTCGACGATCTCCTGGCCGAGCCGTCCCCGCCCGCGGGGAAGCCGGCCCCCAACGACCCCACCAGCAGTCAACGCACCGAATCGCAAGGAGACTGACATGCCTGTCACGGACATCATCACGGATGCCGAGAACCTCACCATGACCGTCGTCGCCGACCTCGCCGCGCCCGTCGAGCGCGTCTGGGCCGCCTACACCGACCCGCAGCAGCTCGAGCGGTTCTGGGGTCCTCCCGGCTGGCCGGCCACCTTCACCCGGTGGGACCACACCGTCGGAGGCCGAGCCGTCTACACGATGAACGGTCCCCGCGGGGAGAAGGCCTCCGGCACGTGGGAGTTCCTGGAGATCGACGCGCCGCGCAGCTTCACGGTGCTCGACTCGTTCGCCGACGAGGACGGCACGCCGGACGCGAACCTCCCCTCCATGCGCATGACGTTCACGTTCGAGCCGACGGCCGAGGGCACGCGCATGGTCAACACGAGCCACTTCACGTCCGCCGAGGCGCTCGAGCAGGTCGTCGCGATGGGCGCCGTGGAGGGCACCCGGATGGCCATGGCCCAGCTCGACGCCGTGTTGCAGGACCTCCGCGACTACGCCCAGGGCAAGGGCACGCGGGTGGAGCTGCTGGACGACACGCACGTGCGCATCACCCGCCTCGTCGAGGGTCCGCGCGAGCTGGTGTGGCGCGCCCACTTCGAGCCCGAGCTCATCCGGCAGTGGATGCTCGGCCCGGACGGGTGGGAGATGACCGAGTGCGTGTCGGCGACCGAGGTCGGCCAGTCGTACCGGAACTCCTGGGCGCCCGTGGGCGACACGGAGGGTGAGCCGTTCGGATTCGAGGGGGAGGCGCTGCTGATCGACGCCCCGAAGCGCGCCGTCACCACCGAGCGGATGCAGGGCATGCCGACCGAGACGCTCAACGACCTCAACCTCTACGAGGAGGACGGCGCGACCCTCGTGACGGTGCTCATCGAGTACCCCGACAAGGAGACGCGGGACATGATCCTCGCCACCGGCATGGCCGACGGCATGGAGGCCTCGTTCGCGCGGCTGGAGCGGGAGCTGCTGTCCGTCTGACGCCCCGGCACTCGCGCCGGAACAGGCGGTTCTCATGGAGAGCCGCCTGTTCCGGCGCTTCTGCCTGTGCGAAAGCGGGATAAAGTGGCGGCACGATGAGGATCACGCGCCGTACCCTGCTCCTCGGCGCCGGAGCCGGTGCCGTCTCGGTGCTTCTCGCCTCCTGCACCCCGGAGCCGGAACCGACGCCGACCCCCACTCGCACGCGCGAACCGGAGCCGCCGCCCGGTGTCCCCGCCCCGAGCGGCAGTATCCGCAGCACCTGGACCACCGACCCCTTCGCCCGGGGTGCCGCGAGCTTCACTCCCGTGGGGGTGCTCGTCGCGACCCGCACGGCGCTCGCGCAGCCCGTCGACGACCGGCTCTTCTTCGCGGGCGAGGCGACCGACGACGAGGCGCCGGGTACCGTCCGCGGCGCCCTGCGGTCGGGCCGCCGTGCCGCTCGGGAGCTCACCGTCGCTGCGGAGGACGGCGAGCGGGTGGCCGTGATCGGCGCCGGGATCGCCGGGGCGACCGCCGCCGCGCAGCTCGCGGAGGACGGCCTGCAGGTGACGGTGTTCGAAGCGCGCGACCGCGTCGGCGGCCGGATCCTCTCCCGCACGGGCGACGACTGGCCGGTTCCGGTGCAGCTCGGCGCGTGGCTGTTCGGCGACGCCGACGCGGAGCTTCTCGATGCGATCGACGAGGGGGACATGGACCTCGTCGACCTCGACGGGGCGCGGTGGCGCTCGGCCGAGGGCGATGTCGACCCCGTGGATCCGCAGCCGGTGGAGACCGCGGTGACCACGGCACAGGCCGCCCCGCAGGACTCCTCGGTGGCGGACGCCCTGGTGGCGGCCGGCATCGACCCGGAGGATCCCGCGACCGCCGCCCTCCTCGCGCTCCTCGCCGCACGCACGGGCGCCGACGCCGCCGACCTGTCGAGCTGGTTCGCCCCGCCGCTCCCCGACGCAGCGCTGCAGGGCGTCGGCGACGATCTGACCCCGTTCATCGAGAGCACCTTGGACGGGGTGAAGGTCGGGCTGAGCTCCCCGGTCACCCGTCTCGCGTGGGACGACACCGGCGTGAGCGTGCGCCTCGGCACCGGCGAGGCCCTCTCCTTCGACCGGGTGCTGCTGACGGTGCCGCTCGGGGTGCTGCAGGAGCAGGGCATCGAGTTCGATCCGCCGCTGCCGTTCGACAACCGCGGCGCCGTGTCCGCGCTCGGCATGGGCGCGATCGAGACGGTGTGGCTGCGGTGGGACGAGCCGTTCTGGGACGGCGACGAGGCGATCTGGCACGCGGTCGGCGAGGACATCGCGATCCCCACGTGGATCAACCTCCGCCCCTCGACCGGCGAGAACGTGCTCGTCGGGATCGTTGGAGGCGCGGCGGCGCGGGAGTTCGCGGAGCTCGGGGAGGCCGAGGCCGTCGAGGCGGCGCTCGGGTCGCTGGCGCTCTACGCCTGAACCGTCTCACGTGCGGCCTCGGCCGGGGCGCTGTCCTCGGGCGGCGGCTCCGTACGAGCGCGGTCCCACGGGTCCGGCAGGCGGCTGATGAGCACGAGCGCGGTCGCCACCGTGGCGAAGACGGCCAGCGCGATCGCGCAGGAGAGCGTGAACTCGACCGGACCGCTGACCTGCCGCGGGTCGAGGAAGTAGTACGGATACCAGCCGATCAGCGGTCCGCGGATGAGTGTCGCGACGCCCCACAGCACCGGGTACGCCAGGGTCACCGGGATCACCCGCCACGGCACCGCCCGATGCCCGGGGGCCAGGGCCCAGGCCGCGACGGTCACCGCGGGCAGCCAGAAGTGCAGCACCTGATCCGACCACGGCACGTCGATGCGGATCCCCCGGACTCCGGCCTGCCAGACCAGGATCGCGAACACGAGTCCGGCGGTGATGGTCCAGGTGAGCACGAGCGCGAGCGCCACGGTGAGCCACCGCGGATCGCGGGCTCTCCGCAGCGCGAGGACTCCGGCGATGGTCAGGAGGACGACGAAGGCGATGTTCGACTGATTGGTCAGATACGCGAAGAAGTTCTGGCTCGCGATGGTGTTCGACGCGAGTCCCCACGCGAGGCGGTGGATCAGCGCGATGAGGCAGACGGCGGCGGCGGTGAGCCGGAGCAGGCCGAAGACGGTGCGCTTGTTCACCGTCGCCTCGTCCTTTCCGCCATCCGCCGAGTCTACGGAGCCGACCCGGGGTGACGCCGCATCAGGCCGTCGCGCGGGTTCAGGCGCGGGCGGGCGTGGGGGCCTGTTCTCGCGGGAATGCCTGTTCTCGCGGGGTCGGTCAGCGCCGCGGGGCGCGCGTGGACCACAGAGTCAGCGCGATGAGGGCCGGCTGGAAGAACAGACGCACGAAGCGCTTCATATCGGTGTCGAGGCCGAAGCCGTCGCGATGATGCATCCACTGGGCCACGTTGCCGGGGAACACCGCGGCGAAGAAGAGAGCGGCGACGGTGCCGACCGAGCGACGGCGGCGACGGGCGAGAAGGAGAGCGGAGCCGAGTGCGACCTCGGCGACGCCGGACGCGAGCACCGTGGTGTCGGGATCGAGCGGCAGCGATTCCGGCACCTGCGCCTGGAATTCCTCGCGGGCGAACGTGAGGTGGGAGACGCCGGCGAACACGAGCGAGGCGCCGAGGAAGATCCGGCCGATGGTGCGGGGAGTCGACATGGTGCGAGTGTACGCCTCGGGGTCTCCGTCAGATCAGGCGGCGAAGTGCTTCTTCGAGGGTGATGCCCTGCGCTTCGGCGCGGTCCCGGAGGCGCGCGTGCTCGTCGGGGGACAGCGGTAGCTGGAGCACGATGGGGTCGTCCTGCGCGAGGTCGAGTCCGTCGAGGAGGTCGGAGGTCTCGGCCCACAGCGGCTGGGCGAAGTCCGCCTCCGCGACGGGCGCCGAGGTGCGGGACGGGGCCGCGGAAGTGGGCGACGGTGCAGCGGCTGCAGCGGCGACCGGGGCGGAGGCCGCGACGGCGGCTCCGGCGTCGGTCGCGCGGGTGAACCCGGGGCCTCGCCGCGGCTCCTGCTTCTGCTGATAGGCCTTGGCGGCGGCGTTCGCGCGCTCGTCGGCGGCCTCGTTCAGGGGGTGACCGGCGTGGCCCTTGACCCAGGAGAACTCGACGTCGCGACCGCGCATGGCCTCGTCGATCCCCTCGAGGAGGTCGCGGTTCAGCACGGGCCCGCCATCGGACTTCCGCCAGCCGCGACGCTTCCAGCCGGGCATCCACTTCGTCACGGAGTCGATCACGTAGCGGCTGTCGCACTCGATGAGCAGCTTCTCGTCGGTGCCGGCCGTCGCCTGGAGCAGCTCGAGGACAGCACGGAGCTCGCCCTGGTTGTTCGTGCCGTGCGGGGAGCCGCCGGCGGCCCAGTTCGCGTCGTCGATGTACCAGGCCCAGCCGTTCGGGCCGGGGTTGCCCAGGGCGGAGCCGTCTGCGGCGGCGGTGATGGTCATCCGTCCACCGTATCGCTGGCCGCGGACGGACTTTCGCGCCGAGGTCGCACGGAACCTCCGGGAACCTGCGACGGGAGTGGGAGAGTGCGACGCCGTGCGGGGTCAGTCCTCGGGGTCGGCGTTCTCGGTGCTCTCGGCCTCGGGAGCGGGTGGGGCGACGGGGAACACGATGGAGCTCACCGAGGAGGGGGTGTCGAGGCCGAGGGTCAGCGGGTCGAGCGCCGGCGCGGTGTCGAGCGTGTCTGCGGCCGAGGTCTCGAGAGGCTCAGAGGGGAGTCCCCACTGCTTCTCTTCTTCCTCAGGTCGCTGCTGGAAGAGTCCCATGCGTCCATTGTGACCCCCGGTCGGCCCGAGGTCGCCGTTTCCCACCGAGGTCGCAGGGATCCGGCGGGCTCCTGCGACGGGAGTGCGAATCTGCGACCGCGGGCTCACGCGTCGCGAGCGGCCTCCCGCACGGCATCGACGAGGGCGCGCCACGGACCGTCCACGGCGGAGTCGGGCAGCTCCCGCTCCCGGCGCTCGGACGGGGTGCGGGCGCGGATGCTCCACACGAAGCGGTCCGCCCCGGGTTCCGTGTCGACGTCGTCATCCCAGGGGCAGCTGTCGATGAGGCCGATCCATTCCTCGGCGTCCGGCGGCTCGGCCTCCACACGCCACTGGCGACGGATGCCGGCGAGACCTCCCGAGCGCACGACGGCGATGACGACGGGGGCGTCAGGCGGAGTCGGGTCCTCGGTCATCCTCATAGACTCCCACGGTCGTCCACGCGCGTCGAGCGGCGGCGACCGTCTCCTGATCGACCGTGGCCGCTGCGGCGACCGTGGCGTCGGCGAACTCGGTGAAGTTCGCGGTGCTCGACAGCCCGCCGGTGAGTGCCCGGTACCAGACTGTCCCGGCGCGCTCCCAGGCGTTGCCGCCGAGGTCGAGGGCGAAGAGGGCGAAGGCGCGGTTCGGGATGCCGGAGTTGATGTGCACGCCCCCGTTGTCCTCGGTGGTGCGCACGAATCCGCTCATGTGGTCGGGCTGCGGGTCTTTCCCGAGTTCATCGTCGTCGTAGGCCGTGCCCGGCGCGATCATGGAGCGCAGGGCTGACCCTTCCACCGCATCGGTGAAGATCTCCGCTCCGATGAGCCAGCTCGCCTGGTCGGCGGACTGCCCCAGGGCGTATTGCTCGGTGAGGGCGCCGAACACGTCGGCCACGGACTCGTTGAGTGCGCCCGGCTGCCCCTGATACTCCAGGTTCGCCGTGTGCTGCACGACACCGTGGGCGAGCTCATGTCCGATCACGGTGAGCGAGCCCGTGAAGTGCTGGAACACCTCGCCGTCGCCGTCGCCGAACACCATGCGCTCGCCGTCCCAGAAGGCGTTGTCGTAGTCGACGCCGTAGTGGACGGTCGCGTCGAGAGGAGCGCCGGCGTCGTCGAGCGAGTTGCGGCCGAACGCGGAGAGCAGCATCTCGAACGTCGCGCCCAGGCCGTCGAAGGCCTCGTTGACCGCGGTGTCGACGACGGGCTCATCGTCTTCCGTGCGGACCACGGCCCCCGGGAGCTGCTGCGTGTTGCCGGCGTCGCTGATCGTGCGGTTCGGCGCATCGGAGAGCTGCGCGACGAGGTCGCCGTTCTCGTCGATGGAGAGGTCGATGCGGGCGCGGAAGGGCGGGCGCCCGGCGGTGAGCGTCTGCCGGGCGGCGGCGGCGGCCTTGGGGAAACGACCCGACTCGGCCAGGCGCGCGAGCAGGTAGGAGGGGACGACGCCGGGGTGCGGGAAGGATTCTGCGCTGCTCATGCGTCGACCCTACGCCGGGGATCGGACAGAGCAGGAGACCCGCTGCCGTTCCGCGAGGACGGCGGGAGCCATGGCAGCGGTGGTCGCGCGAGTGCTAGTCGCCGGATTCCCCACGAGGCGCACCGGGTCCTCGACGTGCCCCGATGAGGAGTAGCACGATTCCCAGCACCGCCAGCAGGATGTTCACGCCGAGGTACACGGCGCCGTCGGCGCCGCCCGCCCGGACGACCGAGAAGGATGCGACCGTCCCGATGACGGCGAGAGCGAGGCACACGAAAGCGACGATCCTCAGCGTGCCGGCCTTCCTCATCTCATCCCTTCCGTCCGGACCCAGCGTAGCCGCGCGGCGCCCGGCACCCCACACGGCAGGAGACCCCCAGGACTGTCGCGTAAAATCGGCCTAATGACCGACGCGCCCGACGCCACTCCCGACCTGGGCCCCGGCATCGACCCCGACGACCTCGCCACCACGCTGCGCGTCCTCGCCGAGCTGCACACGATCGACAACGAGCACCCCGACTTCGTGGCCGTGCGCCACGCGACCGCGGCGATGTTCAAGGCGGTCAAGCGCGTGCGGCGCAAGGAGATCCGGGACGCGATCGCCGAGGCGGACAAGGCCGTCGTCGCTCGCACCGCCACCGGCGCTCCCGACCGCATCGACGACGAGACGCGCGGCAACGATCTCGCCACGAGCGTGGTGGACGCGCCCATCGCCGGCGAGCTCCTCAAACCCCGCAACTGCTACATCTGCAAGCAGCCGTACACGCTCGTCGACGCGTTCTACCACCAGCTCTGCCCTGACTGCGCGCGCTTCAGTCACGGCAAGCGCACCGCCCGCACGGACCTCACCGGCAAGCGCGCTCTGCTCACCGGCGGCCGCGCGAAGATCGGCATGCACATCGCGCTGCGCCTCCTCCGCGACGGCGCGCACACCACGATCACCACCCGGTTCCCGCGCGACGCGGTGCGCCGGTTCTCGGCCCTGCCGGATGCGGGCGACTGGCTGCACCGGCTGCGCGTGGTCGGCATCGACCTCCGCGACCCGGCCCAGGTGATCGGGCTCGCCGACTCGGTCGCCGCGCAGGGGCCCCTCGACATCCTCATCAACAACGCCGCCCAGACGGTCCGCCGCTCGCCGGGAGCCTATTCGCTGCTCGCCGACGCGGAGCTCCAGCCGCTGCCGGACGGGCCGCTGCCGGAGATGGAGACCTTCGGGCACACCGTCGACCCGCACCCGCAGGCGCTGCAGGCCTCGGTCGATTCGCACCCGCTGCTGTCGGTGGCCGCGCTCGGGGGCACGGTCGCAGAGCAGGGGGGACAGGCGCTCACCGCGGAAGACCTCGCACGGCTCGCGATGGCACCGGGCTCGTCCTCGCTGGAGAAGCACGCGGACGGCACGGCGATCGACGCGGGCGGACTCGTGCCGGACGTGAACCGCGTCAACAGCTGGGTGCAGTCCGTGGATCAGGTCGATCCGCTGGAGATGCTCGAGGTGCAGCTCGCCAACACGACCGCGCCGTTCCTGCTCATCAGCCGGCTGCGGGCGTCGATGGCCGCGTCGCCGTCGCGCCGGAAGTACGTCGTGAACGTCTCCGCGATGGAGGGGCAGTTCTCCCGGCGTTACAAGGGTCCAGGCCACCCGCACACGAACATGGCGAAGGCCGCGCTGAACATGCTGACCCGTACGAGCGCGGGGGAGATGCTGGAGACGGACGGCATCCTCATGACCGCCGTCGACACCGGCTGGATCACCGACGAGCGCCCGCACTACACGAAGGTCCGGCTCGCGGAGGAGGGCTTCCACGCCCCGCTCGACCTGGTCGACGGCGCCGCCCGCGTGTACGACCCGATCGTGCGCGGCGAGGCCGGCGAGGACATCCACGGCGTCTTCCTCAAGGACTACGAGCCCAGCCCCTGGTGACGCCCGTTCGACTCCGTTCGAATCGCCTGAATGGTTCTATCCGGAGCCGAAACAGGGCGAATCGCGCGATTCGAAAGCCGGGTCAGCCGGGATAGGGGTGCGGGAACCAGACGGTCACGATGAGGCCGCCGCCGGTGCGGGGGGTCAGCACGAGGGTGCCGCCGTGTGTCTGGGTGATGCGCTGGACGATCGCGAGGCCGAGGCCCACCCCGGCGTGCTCCGCTCCCCGCGTGCGCTCGGTGCCGCGCTGGAAGGGTTCGACGAGCGTGGCGACCTGGGAGGCGGGGAGCTCCGCACCGGTGTTCTCCACGACGAGGGCCACCGCGTCCGGGAGGGAGTGCGTGCGCACCGCGACGGAGCCGCCGCCGTCGCCCCGGTTGTGGACGATCGCGTTGGCGACGAGGTTCATGACGAGTTGCGGCAGCAGGGCGGAGGAGCCGAGCACGGTCGCCGGGACGCCGGAGACCTCAACCTCGACCCCGCGGCGGTCGGCGAGCGGGAGGAGGGCCTCGACGGACTCCTCGGCCAGGAGCGACAGGTCGACGAGCGTCCGCGAGAAGGTGCGCTGATCCGCCCTGCTCAGCAGCAGCAGCGCCTCGGTGAGGTCGATCGCCCGCGTGTTCACCTCGCGGAGCCGGTCGATGAGGGCGTCGACGTCCCGGTCGGGATCGGTGCGGGCCACGTCGAGGAGCGTCTGCGAGATGGCCAAGGGGGTCCGCAGCTCGTGCGAGGCGTTCGCGGCGAAGCGCTGCTGCTCGGAGACGTGCGCCTCCAGCTGCTCCAGCATGGTGTCGAAGACGTCGGCGAGGTCGCGGAACTCGTCGCTCGGGCCCTCCATGCGGATCCGGTGCGACAGCGAGCCCTGGGCCGCGAGCCGGGCCGCGTCGCCGATGCGGTCGAGCGGGGCCAGCATCCGGCCGGCGAGCAGCCACCCGCCGCCGAGACCGATCGCGAGCAGGGCGACCATCACCATCGCGGCGACGGGTACGAACGCCCGGATCAGGTCCGAGCGGTTGGGGACGAAGAACTCGACGACGGGGATCTGCACATCCGGGACGTACCGCAGGAGGTAGAGCGCCACGGCGCCGAGCAGCAGGAGGCCGGAGACGACGACGATGCCCGCGTAACTCAGCGTCAGCTTGAGGCGGACGCTCATCCCGCGCCGCCTACGCATCCGGGTCGGCCCCGATCCGGTAGCCGACGCCGGGCACCGTGAGGATCAGCCACGGCTCGCCGAGGCGCTTGCGCAGCGAGGAGACGGTGATGCGGACGGCGTTCGTGAACGGGTCGGCGTTCTCGTCCCACGCCCGTTCCAGCAGCTCCTCGGCGCTGACCACACCGCCCTCGGCGTCGACGAGCACCTCCAGCACGGCGAACTGCTTGCGGGTGAGGGCGACGTACCGGCCGTCGCGGTAGACCTCGCGGCGGAACGGGTCGAGACGAAGACCGGCGATCTCCAGCACCGGCGGTCGCGCGCGCTGGCGGCGGCGATCGAGGGCGCGCAGCCGCAGCACCAGCTCCCGCAGCTCGAACGGCTTGGTGAGGTAGTCGTCGGCGCCGAGCTCGAACCCGGAGGCCTTGTCGTCCAGCCGGTCGGCGGCCGTGAGCATGAGGATGGGGATGCCGCTGCCCGAGGCGACGATCCAGCGCGCGATGTCATCGCCGGACGGCCCCGGCACGTCGCGGTCGAGGATCGCGATGTCGTACGCGTTGATGCTCAGGAGCTCGAGCGCGGTGTCGCCGTCGCCGGCGATGTCGGCCGCGATCGCCTCGAGCCGCAGCCCGTCGCGGACCGCCTCGGCGAGGTAGGGCTCGTCCTCGACGATCAGCACACGCATGGCAGCGATCCTACGCAGTGCGGCATATCGGCGGTGTATGGAAAACGCCATACGCCCTGGCAACCGCGTCCTCTCTTCACTGGAAGCATGAACGACCTCCACACCCCCCGAGCCGTCCGGGCACGGCGCCGTCGGCGGATCGCCACCACGGCCTCCGTGCTGGCACTCGCCGTGGTCGCCGCCGTCGCCGTGCAGCAGTCGCTCTCGGCCGCGTTCGCCGAGACCGCCCCGATCGTCACGCCCGCCACCACCGGCTCCTCCGGCTCCGACACCGATCCGCATCCGCCGACCACCGGATCGGTGCTCGCCCCGAGCGAGGCGGACGGCGTGATCCGCGACGGCGATCAGCCGACGGTCTTCGACGTCGACAGGATCGCCGTCGGCAACCTCGACCCCGCGCTGCTCGACGCCCTCCAGCGTGCCGCCTCCGATGCCGAGGCCGACGGGGTCACCTTCGTCGTGAACAGCGGATGGCGGTCGGCCACGCTGCAGGAGCAGCTGCTCCGCGACGCCATCGACGACTACGGCTCGGAGGAGGAGGCGCGCCGTTGGGTGGCGACCGCCGAGACCTCGGCGCACGTCTCCGGCGACGCGGTCGACCTCGGTCCGCTCCCCACCCTCGACTGGCTCGCCCAGCGCGGCTGGCGCTACGGGCTCTGCCAGACCTACGCCAACGAGTCCTGGCACTACGAGCTGCGACCGGAGGCTGTCGAGGACGGCTGCCCCGCACAGTACGCCGATGCCACCGAAGACCCGAGGATGCAGCGATGACCGCGGTGCTCCCGGAGGGGGCGACCCTGTCCCGCCTGCACGCACCGACCCTGTCCACCCTTCCGGGTGCCGTCGCCGAGAACCTCCGCCGCGTGCGGGCCGCCGCTGCGGTTCCCGTCATGGCCGTGGTCAAGGCCGACGCCTACGGTCACGGCATGGTGGCGGTGGCGACCGCCGCCGTGGCCGCGGGAGCCGAGTGGCTCGGGGTCACCGACGTCGCCGAGGGGGTCGCGCTGCGCGAGGCCGGCCTGCGCGTGCCGATCCTCGCCTGGCTGCATCCGGCGGGCATCGACGCGCCGCTCGCGGCCGCTGCGGGGGTCGACGTGGCCGTGGGCTCCGTCGCGGAGCTGCGCCAGCTCGCGGCCGATGCCACAGCTTCCGTGCGGGTGCACCTGCACCTCGACACCGGGATGGCGCGCGGAGGGTGCCCCGTGGAGGACTGGGACACTCTGCTGCGCACGGCGAGGGCGGCCCGTGGACGGATCGACGTCGTCGGGGTGATGGGGCACCTCCCCTGCGCGGACGCCGCGGATCCGCGGGCGAACGCGGCCGCGGTGCTGCGGATGCGCCAGGGGAGGGACGCGGTCCTGCGCGCCGGGTTCGGACCGCTGCTCGTGCACCTCGCGGCGACGTCGGGGGCTCTCACGGACCCCGCCACGCACTTCGACATGGTGCGGGTGGGGGCCGCCCTCGTGGGGATCGACCCGTCCGAGACGGTGTCGTTGGTCGGGGCCTCCCGGTTCACCGCGCCCGTGGTGCACAGCGCCGCCGTGCCGGCCGGAACCGTCGTGGGCTACGGGGGCACGCACACGACGGCGACGGCCACGCACCTGAGCGTCGTGGGCGTCGGGTACGCGGACGGCATCCCGCGGGAGGTCGGGCCGGGTGCGGGGGTGGAGATCGGAGGGGAACGGCACCTGATCGTCGGGAGGGTGTCGATGGATCAGATCGTCGTCGACACCGGGGGGAGGGCGTTCCCGCGGGGAGCGGTCGCGACGGTGTTCGGGCCGGACGGCGGCGCAGTGCCGTCGGTGCAGGAGTGGGCGCGGTGGGCGGGCACGATCCCGCACACCATCGTCACGGGCATCGGCCCGCGAGTGAGAAGGAGCGTGGCATGACGATGAAGGTCCTGGTCATCGGAGGGGGACAGAACCCGGAGCACGAGGTATCGCTCGCGTCGGCGGCGGCGGTCGCCGCGGCGCTGCGGTTGGGGGGACACGCCGTCACGACCGTGACGATCGACCGCGACGGCGTGTGGCGCGCGGACGGCATCCCGCCCGGCGTGAGTCCGGCGGCATCGTTGCAGCAGGCCCTGCCGCTGCTCGCGGCGAGCGACGTCGTGTTCCCGGCCGTGCACGGGGCGCTCGGGGAGGACGGCGCCCTCGCGGCGCTGTGCGCGCTCGCCGGGGTCCCCGTGGTCGGATCCGCGCTGGGGGCGGGGGCGATCGGCATGGACAAATGGGCCACGAAGCTGGTGGCCCAGGCCGTGGGGCTGCGGACCGCCAGGGGGCGACTGGTCGCCGCGGAGGACATCGGCGATGTGGAGTTCGACGGCGCGGTGGTGGTCAAGCCGGTCACGGCCGGCTCGAGCCACGGCGTGAGCCTGGTGACGGAGGAGGGCGACCTGCTCACGGCGCTGCGGGGGGCAGCGCGGTTCGACCGGCGGATCCTGGTCGAGGAGGTCGTGCATGCACGGGAGATCGACGTCGCCGTGCTGCGGGAGAAGGGCGGGGTGCGGTGGGCCGCCCCGCCCCTGGAGATCCACGCGCCCGGGCTCTTCGACACCGCGACGAAGTACGACGGCACGGCCCGCTTCACGGTTCCCGCGCAGCTCGATGCGGCCGCCACGTCGGCGCTCAAGCGTGCGGCGATCGCGATGTTCGATGCCCTGGGGTGCGACGGCGTCGCCCGGATGGACTTCTTCCTCACGGACGAGGGCCCTGTGCTCAACGAGGTGAACACGATGCCGGGGCTGACCGCCGCCTCCCAGGTGCCGCGGATGTTCGCGGCGGCCGGGGTGGACTACGTCGACCTCGTGGGCAGGCTCGTCCGAGCGGCCGTGTGAGAGGGGCTCGACACGGCGCGTGCGGAGGCGGATGCTGGGGGCATGGCAGCCTTCACAGCGGAGAACGCGTTCAGCGGTTTCAGCGTCGACGACATCGACGCGGCGAAAGAGTTCTACGGCACGACCCTCGGGCTCGACGTCGAGGTCAACGCGATGGGGTTCCTCGATCTGCGCCTGCCCCGCGGCGGGTCGATCCTCGTCTACGCGAAACCGAACCACACCCCGGCGAGCTTCACGATCCTGAACTTCCCGGTGGCGGACGTCGACGCCGCGGTCGAGGAGCTCAACGAGCGCGGCGTGCAGACGAAGATCTACGGCGACGACGAGTTCCCGTCGGACTCCCGCGGCATCGTCCGCGGGAACGGGCAGGGGCCGGACATCGCGTGGTTCCGCGACCCGGCGGGGAACGTGCTCGCTGTCATGCAGGCCTGACGGGGCCCGCATCGCTCACAGCCGGTCGACCGCCGTCACTGTGACGACCGCCTCGCCCGCTTCGTCCGACGCGGGCGAGGTCGACGGTGGCGCTGATGCCCCAGTCGTGGTCGCCGACCGGGTCGTCGATGATCTGCCGCACCGTCCAGGCGGTCGGACCCTCGGTGAGCAGCAGCATGCGGGAGCTGCGGGCGTCCGGTCCGGTGCCGATGTCGTCGTGCTCGGCGAAGTACGCATCCAGCGCATCCGACCAGGCGGCGGCGCCGAACGACGGGTCGAGCTCGGCCAGCGCATCCACGTCCTCACGCGCGGCGAGCTGCACGCGCCGGAAGAGTTCGTTGCGGACGAGCGTGCGGAAGGCGCGGGTGTTGCTCGTGAGGCGCTTCGGTGCGGGCGGGACGATCGGCTCGTCGGTCTCGCCGCGGGCGGCGGTCCCGGCGGTCAGCTCGCTCCACTCGTCGAGCAGGCTGGAGTCGATCTGGCGCACGAGTTCGCCGAGCCAGGCGATGAGGTCGTGGAGGTCCTCGTCCTTCCGCTCCTCGGGAATCGTCTGGGAGGCGGCGCGGTACGCGTCCGACAGGTACCGCAGGACGACGCCCTCGGAGCGGGCGATCTTGTAGAACGCGACGTACTCGCCGAACGACATGGCCCGCTCGTACATGTCACGGACGACGGACTTCGGGTGCAGGGCGAAGTCCCGGATCCACGGTTGCGCAGCGCTGAACGTCTCGAAGGCGGCGTCGAGGAGCTCCTCCAGGGGCTTCGGGTACGTGATCCCTTCGAGGAGCTCCATGCGCTCGTCGTACTCGATGCCCTCGCGCTTCATCGCGGCGACCGCCTCGCCCCGCGCGAGGAACTCCTGCTGGCTGAGTACGGCGCGCGGATCGTCCAGCGTCGCCTCGACGATCGAGATCATGTCCAGGGCGTACGACCCCGTCCCCACCTGGGTCCCTGAGCCTTCCTGGGCCCCTGAGCCTGTCGAGGGGTGGGTCCCTGAGCCTTCCTGGGTCCCTGAGCCCGTCGAAGGGTGGGTCCCTGAGCCTTCCTGGGTCCCTGAGCCTGTCGAAGGGTCCAGCAGATCGAACGCCGCGAGGGCGAAGGGGGACAGCGGCTGGTTGAGCGCGAAGTTGGGCTGCAGGTCGACCGTGAGCCTGACCCCCTTCGGTGCTCCGGGCACGCCCGTGTCGAACGTCTCCACGACGCCCGATTCCCGGAGCGTCCGGAAGATCGCGAGGGCGCGGAGGGCGAGCGCACGCTGCCGGGCGCGCGGCTCATGGTTGTCGAAGACGAGCCGGCGGACGTTCCCGAACACATCGCCGCCCCGGGCGATGACGTTGAGCAGCATCGCGCTGGTGATCTGCATGTGCGAGGTCAGGGTCTCGGGCGTCGCATCGATGAGCTTCCGGAACGACGGCTCTCCCCACGACACGAACCCGTCCGGGGCCTTCTTGCGGATGATCTTCCGCTTCTTCTTCGGGTCGGCGCCGGCCTTGCGGATCGCGGCGAGGTTCTCCGTCTCGTGCTCGGGCGCCTGGGCGACGACGGTGCCCGCGGTGTCGTAGCCGGCGCGTCCGGCCCGCCCCGCGATCTGATGGAACTCCCGGGCGTTGAGCTGGCGCATCCGGGTGCCGTCGAACTTCGTCAGCGCGGTGAGCAGTACGGTCCGGATGGGGACGTTGATGCCCACGCCGAGCGTGTCGGTGCCGCAGATCACCCGCAGGAGACCGCGCTGGGCCAGCTGTTCGACGAGCCGGCGGTACTTCGGCAGCATGCCGGCGTGGTGCACGCCGATGCCGGCCCGGAGGAAGCGGGAGAGCGTCTTGCCGAACGCCGTCGTGAAGCGGAAGCCGCCGATGAGGGCGGCGATCTCGTCCCGCTGCTCACGCGTCGCGACCTTCGTGCTCGACAGGGCCTGGGCCCGCTCCATGGCGGCCGCCTGCGAGAAGTGCACGATGTAGACCGGGGCCTGTCCCGTGTTCAGCAGGTCGTCGATGGTCTCGTGGATGGGCGTCGTCTCGTAGAAGAAGTGCAGCGGGACCGGGCGCTCCACTCCGGTGACCGAGGCGGTCTCCCGTCCTGTGCGACGCGTCAGGTCGGCGGCGAGGGTGGTGACGTCGCCGAGGGTGGCGGACATCAGCACGAACTGGGCCTGTGGGAGCTCGAGGAGCGGCACCTGCCAGGCCCACCCGCGGTCCGGGTCGCCGTAGAAGTGGAACTCGTCCATGACGACGAGGCCCACGTCGGCGGCATCACCCTGCCGCAGGGCCAGGTTCGCGAGGATCTCGGCGGTGCAGCAGATGATGGGGGCGTCCGCGTTCACGGCGGAGTCTCCCGTCACCATCCCCACGTTCTCGGCGCCGAACACCTCTGCCAGCGCGAAGAACTTCTCGCTGACGAGGGCCTTGATCGGCGCCGTGTAGTAGCTGCGGCGGCCGCCGACCATCGCCGCGAAGTGGGCTCCGACCGCGACGAGCGACTTTCCGGTGCCCGTCGGCGTGGACAGGACGACGTTCGCGCCGGAGACGATCTCGATGAGCGCCTCGTCCTGCGCGGGGTAGAGGCGGATGCCGGTCGACTCCGCCCATTCCACGAACGTCAGGTAGACCGCGTCGGGGTCCGCCGCGTCGGGAACGAGAGAGGGTTCGAGCCGCGGCGTGGGATTCATGGTGCTTCGATCATCCCATCTGCGTCATGTCGCCGATCCCGTGACCCCGAGCGCGGTGAGCAGCTCGTACGCCGTGGAGCGCGCGTGCACGATCACGGTCCCGAGCTGCGACGACGAGGCCGACACCGAGAGCAGGAGCTGGCCATACGGCGCGAGGATGAAGCTCAGCAGGGCCATCTGGTTCTCTCCGATGGACAGCGACACGATGGCCGACAGGGTCGGCTCCGTCCCGCCGGCGATGATCTCGGCTTCGGCTCGCGCGACCCCGAACAGGGAGCCGTTCATCGCCGCGAGCTGCTCGCCGCCGTCCTGGTCGACGCCGAGCGAGGCGATGTGGAGGCCGTCGGCCGTGCCGAGGACCGCGGTCGTCAGCTCCGGGAAGCGCTCCTCCAACTGCTGCAGACGGGTCTGCGCCGACGGGCCGACGATGCGCGACCACAGGGCCCAGTTGCCGGCGACGTCGGGGTGCATGCGGGACGGATCGGGCGTCGCGGCGGCGTCGTGCCGCCGGGCGGGTCCGGTCATGGCTTCTCCTCCGGAAGATCGAGAGCGGCGCCGGCGACACGCATCACGCTGTCGCGGTCGCGCGCGTCGGCCGCGAGGACGCGCGAGGCGGGGATGCCGTGTCGCGCGAGGGGGGCGGCGAGCGCGCGCCGGATATCGCCGATCGCTCGTCCGGCGGTGTGGCTGACGGCGATCACGACGCGATGCTCCTCGCCCGCGAGAACGTCCAGCCACTCGTCGGCGTCGGCGACGAGGGTGTCGCGGTCGCCGCGCAGCCAGAGCAGCACCCGGGTGCCCGGGATCGAGACGCGCTGCCGTGCCGACGCGAAGCGCTGCTGCCCCGGGATGCCGATGAGCGCGATGGAGACCTCGGGCGTCGGCCGCCAGGTCCCGTAGTCGAGCCCGACCGTCGTGGTGGTCTTGCCGTCACCGCTCGCGAACGACATCGGCACGTCGGTGTCCACCGGCGCGACGTCGCTCAGAGCGCGGACCGCGGTCGTCTTGCCCGCGCCCACCGGACCGGCGAAGATCACCCGGTACCGCTGAGGCAGGTCGGTCCGTCGGCGCCGGGGGCGCCTCATCGTCCGCTCCCCGGGACCGGTCTTTCGCTGTCGCCCTCTCCCGAGGCCGCTCCCCACGGCCTCATGGATCACGCGCCGAGGGCGGCGACCCGGCGGTTCACCGAGGAGCGCAGCAGGGCGAGGTTCGTGGCCTGCCGATCGGCGGCCAGGTAGATGAACAGATCGTCGTCGAGCATCTTGAGCAGGTGCAGCTGCGTGTTCAGCGTCAGCAGCATGTCCTCGAGCTCGCCATCGATGCCGAGGGCATCGATCGTGCGCTTCTTGTTCTTCACGATCTCGCTGTTGAACGCGCTCGCGACCTCGAGGTCGAAGTCCGGACGGACGGAGCTCGAGGCGAGCGGCAGTCCTGATTCGAGGTCGACGATCGACGCCCCGATGAATCCGTTGATGTCGCGCTCGATGTCCGCCAGAAGCGTGTTGAGCTGATCTTGCGTGGCCATGGTTCTCCCCAGTCGTCTTCATCGCGCGCAGCAGCGACCGCCCTGTGCGGTCGTCCCCGGCGCCGCGCGACCTGTGAAGTGTATAACGTTACTCGACGAGGGGGCCAGTCTCAGACCGAGGTCGCTGCGCGGAGGGCGATGCGGACCATGTCGCCGAACGTCTGCTCGCGCTCCTGGGCCGTGGTCTCCTCGCCGGTGACGATGTGGTCGCTGACCGTGCAGATCGCGAGGGCGCGGCGCCCGTGGAACGCGGCGAGCGTGTAGAGCCCTGCCGCCTCCATCTCGACGCCGAGGATGCCGTGCCGCACGAAGGGCTCCGTGAGCTCCGGCCGGGTGCTGTAGAACTGGTCGCTCGAGAACAGCGGCCCCACGTGCACCGTGGACGACACCGGCTCCGACTCGCTCGCCTCCACCGCCGCGCGCAGCAGGGCGAAGTCGGCGAGCGGGGCGTAGTCGAGGCCGTGGAAGCGCACGCGGTTGATCCCGGAGTCGGTGCTCGCGCCGTTGGCGATGATGATGTCGCGGACCGCGAGCTTCTCGGTCAGCGCGCCGCAGGATCCGACCCGGACGATCGTCTGCACGTCGTACTCCGTGAACAGTTCCGTCGCGTAGATCGCCATCGACGGCTGCCCCATCCCCGAGCCCTGGACGGAGACCCGATGCCCCTCCCAGGTGCCGGTGAAGCCCAGCATGCCGCGCGTCTCCGAGTACAGCTCGGCGTCGTCGAGGAAGGTCTCGGCGATCCACTTCGCCCGCAGCGGATCGCCGGGGAACAGCACGACGGGGGCGATCTGACCGGGTTCCGCGGCGATGTGGGTGCTCATCCGCTCAGCGTACTCAGCCCTCGCGACGCCGGACGATCTCCCCGATCCAGAGGGGCGCGAAGGGCGAGGTGCAGCCGGGGGCGGTGGGGTAGTCGGCCAGCACCTGGAGCCGTTCTCCGATCTCCACCGCCCGTCCCCGCAGGTCCGGATGGAAGATGCCGATGTTCGCGAGGGTCTCGTTCATGGCCCACTGCAGGCGCGGCGGGGCCTGCTGCAGGTCGCGGTCGATCAGGTCGAGCAGGTGCGGCAGGTCGAGACCGTCGGCGTCCTTCGTCACCCGGACCGTCGTCAGCGACCACGCGGCGGCCGCGACGGTGGGATCCGCGTCGTCGAACCAGCGCCGGCGCAGCTCCTCGGCGAGGGGCGACTTCTTGAGCACGTAGTTCACGAACCAGTCGTTCACCTTGGGCGGCCGCGTCTCGCGCAGCATCGTGTCGAGCTCGTCGGCGGTGAAGTCGGCCGGACGGCACACGAGCAGGGCCAGGAGCCGGGCGGACGTCTCGCTGGTCGCCCACAGCTCCCGCGCCAGGGCCTGGTCCGTCTTGATGCGCTTCGCGAGGGCGCGCATGCGGCTCAGGTTGATGCCGTGGTCGTCGCCGCGCTTCTCGTTCGCCGCGCGCTGCTTCGGGTCCTCCAGCGCCGCGAGCTCCGCCAGCGCCTCCTCGACTGTCATCCCGCCAGGGTAACCCCGCCGACCCACCCCTTTCGGTGCGCCCCGGCCCGTTGCGAACGCACAGAGGGGGCCGGGAGGTGCGAAAGGGGGTGGGTCGGTACTCAGTCTTCGTCAAGGAGCTCGCCGCGGATGCGACGGAGGTCTTCCATGAGGGAGCCGATGAGGATCCAGTGCTGCGAGGACGGCGGACGGATCACGAGCGGAGCGGTCAGCGCGGGGATGGCGGAGGTCAGCGGTTCGGGCTCTGCGGCGGGAGCCGTGGTCTGCACCGCGAGACGCACGTCGTGCCCGGCCCGGCGGAGCTGCTCGGCGATCGCGGCCACCGCGGGCTCTTCGCCGAGCCGGTCGTCGTAGTGGTCGAAGTAGGCCCGCGTCATGCCGATGGTCTGCGTGACGATGGGCGAGAGCCGGTCGAGCAGCGCCCTCAGCTCCTGCAGGTCGGCGCGGTGGGTCGAGCGCCGGGGGTTCAGCGTGAGCGACTCCTCCCCGGCGGCGATCGCGGCTTCGGCGGCGTCCTTCATGGGTCGCAGCAGCCGCACCTCGAGCATGAGCTCCTGCAGCCGCGCCGGAGTCTGCGGGGCGGGCAGGGCGTCCGCGAGGCGGTCGAGGCTCGCGGCGAGCTCCCGTCCGAGCAGCCCCACATCCCGCCGCGCCGGCTCGACGAGCACCGGTGGCACGATCAGCGCATTCACGACGATGCCGATCACCACCCCGATGAGGGTCTCCCCGATCCGGGCGATCGCGTACTCCGGACTCGACGACCCGAGCGCCAGCACGAGCATCGCCGAGATCGCGACCTGGTTGCCGGTGCCGGGGGACGCCCGGAAGATCCATGCCACGAGCATCGCGACGACGATCGCGAGCAGCACGATCCAGCTCGGCGAGCCGAGGAGCAGGCCGAGGCCGACAGCGATCACCACGCCGACGATCACGCCGATGCTGCGCTCCAGCGCCTTCGACAGCGACTGGTTGACGCTGGGCTGCACGACCAGCAGCGCGGCGATCGCGGCGAACACCGGCAGCTGCCCGGGGAAGACCAAGCCCGCGATCAGCCACGCGGCGATGGTCGCCGCGGCCGACTTCACCACCTGCAGCAGGGGGGAGCGCTGGGAGGCGCGGATCGCGGCGGGGATGCGCATGACCTCCACGGTAGTCGCGCCGATGTCAACCCCATCGCCGATCTCGCCCGCAGCGGGCTGAATGGAAGCACACGAACGACGAACAAGTGAGGAGCATCCCCATGGTGCAGATCATCGAGACCATCGACGTCGACGTTCCCGTCCGCACGGCGTACAACCAGTGGACGCAGTTCGAGAGCTTCCCGAAGTTCCTCGACGAGGTCGTCTCCATCACGCAGATCGACGCGACCCACACGCACTGGAAGGTGAACGTGGGGGGCGCGGAGCGTGAGTTCGACGCCGAGATCACCGAGCAGCACCCGGATGAGCGCGTCGCGTGGAACAGCGTCGGCGGCGAGACCGAGCACGCGGGCGTCGTGACGTTCCACAAGATCGACGAGAACACCACGCGTGTGACCGTCCAGCTCGACTGGGCGCCGGAGGGACTCCTGGAGAAGGTCGGTGCCCTGGTCGGCGCCGGATCCCACGCGGTGAAGAAGGACCTGAAGAACTTCAAGGAGTTCATCGAGGGCCGTGGCGTCGAGACCGGCGCCTGGCGCGGTGACGTGGACGCCTGACGCATCCTCTTCGAGGCCCGGATCGCTGCGCGCGGCCCGGGCCTCGTCGCGTGTGAGGGCTGCGGGCGTCGGAGGGGCGTGCTTGCATGGGCGCATGGACACGAGGGAGCGTCTGCGCGGCGAGGGGCGTGCCGTGCTCGCGACCGTGGTCTGCTTCGTCGGGGGAGCTCTCGCTGGGGCGCTGCTCCTCGCCGGCCCGCCGCGGCCGCTGACGGGTGAGGGAGGACTGGCGCTGCCCGCTGCGGGGGTCGCCGGCGGTGTCGCGGCCCTGGCCTTCGTCGTCAGCACTCTCCTGCATCGTCGCGATGAGGCAGCCGCGATGCCGCGCTGGCAACGGGTCGTGTCGCGCCTCTCGGCCGCCGCCCTCACCGTCGCGTTCGGGGCGGTGACGGCGATGGGTGTGCTGCTCACGGCCGAGGTGCTCGCGGCGGGCCTGCGCGGCCTCGCGCTGGGAGCCATCGGCGGCGGGCTGCTCACGGGGGTCGCGTCCGCGGTCGGCGGACGACTCGCCTTCGGTGCGGGAATCGGGCTCCGGACCGCGGACCTCGCCGGGCTCCTGTTCGGGTTCCTCGTGATCGGCACGCTGTTCGCGATGGTGACCGCCGTCGACCCCCGGTGGTGGGAGGAGAACTTCTCGCAGCTCGGGGTGGGGTGGGCGTTCAACGGCACCCTCGTCGTCGCCGGGCTGCTGGTCGCCACCGTCGGCTCGTACATCGGTCGCGATCTGCATCGGCTGCTCGGGGACCACGCGCTGTCCCGGATCGCGACCGTGGTCGTGCTGTGGGCGGCGGCCGGACTCGCTCTCGCCGCGGTCGGGCTCCTGCCGCTGTATCGAGCCCCCGTGCCGCACGACATCGCAGCCGTCGCGGCGCTGCTCCTCTTCCTCGGGGCTGCCGCGGCGACGACTTTGATCGTCCCCGGTCGGCCCCTGGCCCTCGTGGTGACCTCCGTCGCCGTCGGGGTGCTCGTGGTCGGGGCCGTGCTGCTGTGGTGGCCGCTCGGCTTCTTCCCGGTGACCGCGGTGGAGGCGGTCGTCGTCGGGCTCGGACTGCTGTGGATGACGACGCTCGTGCGGGTGCTCGCGATCGTCGTGCCGGAGGGGACCCGTCCGTCCGCGCGGCCCTCGCTCTGGGAGGGCGGGCGTTCGCGCGGGCTCAGGCGGGTGGGTGGACCAGGAGCCTGATGCGGCGCGGGAGCCTGCGTCGGCGTAGGGAGGTCGGCGGGGAGAGGGCGCGGAAGATAGGGCATCCGTCCGATGTCGAGGGGGCACCTCAGAGCGGAGTGTAGGGATACACCGAACCGTCGAGGAGACATCATGTTCGAGCACCCCTCCCTCATCCATCAGGTCACCGTCTTCGAGCAGGAGCAGATCGAGCGCGCGGTCGCCCGGCGCCGGATGCTCATCGAGCACGCGGACCAGATCGTGCCGCGTCCTGCGGGTCCGCTGCGCCGGCTGCTGCGCCTCGGACGCGGGCGAGCGTCGGCGCCGCAGGCTCCGCGCACAGCGGCGTGCGATCCGGCCGTCGCCCGATGACGGACGGCGTCGTCCTGTCCTTCCCCGGCCCTCCGGATGTCCGCGGGCAGTGGCACGATGGGTCCATGGCCCCAGCCCCCACCGCCGCGATGGTCGGGCGTGATGCCGAGCTCGCCGGGATGCGCCGCCTGTTCGACGGCGTGCGCCAGGGTGTGCCCGCCGCGCTGCTCGTGGAGGGCGAGGCGGGTATCGGCAAGTCCCGGCTGGTGCGGGAGTTCAGCGCCGAGATCGCGACCGCGGCCGACGTGCACGGGGGCTGGTGTCTCGACCTCGGCACCTCGCGCGCCCCGTTCGGCCCGCTCGCCGGCATCCTCCGCTCGCTCGTGGAGCGGCTGGGCGCGGAGCGTGTGCGCGAGGCGGTCGGCGTGGGCGTCGAGGCGCTCGGCATGCTGCTGCCCGAGCTCGTCGACGCCCCCGCCGCTCGCGACCGCACCAGCCCCGAACGCCTGCGCGACGCGATCGCCTCCCTCATCGAGGCCGCCACGGAGCTGGCGCCGCAGGTCATCGTCGTCGAAGACCTGCACTGGGCCGACGACTCGACCCTCGCGATCCTCTCCTTCCTGCTGCGCACGCTCGACCGCGGCCGCCTCCTGCTGCTCATCACCTGCCGCACCGACGATGTGCGCCGAGGCGACGCGGTGAGCCGGTTCATCGGCGAGGCCACGAGGGCGCGACTGCTCGAACGGATGACCGTGCCGCGCCTCGACGACCATGCGGTCGGCGAGCTGGTCGCACAGATCACGGGACGCGCGCCGACCGCGACGGCGCTGGAGCGGCTGCAGGTGCGCGCGGAGGGCGTCCCCTTCTTCGTCGAGGAGATCGCCGGGTGCGCCCAGGGCCCCCTGCCGGAGAGCCTGCGCGACCTGCTGCTCGCCCGCTTCGACCGCCTCGGCGACGACGCGCGCCGGGTGGTGCAGGTGATGTCCGGCGCCGAGCGGCCGCTCACGGATCCGCTGCTGCTGCGCCTCGTCGACCTTCCGGAGGATCGTGTCGAAGACGCCGTCCGTGAGGCCGTGCGCAGCGGCATCATCGTCGTCGGCGAGGACGACTACCGGTTCCGCCACGCTCTGCTGCGGGAGGCCGTGCACGGCGACCTGCTCCCCGGCGAGAGGGCGCGGCTGCACCGGGCCTACGCCGAGGCGTTGGAGGAGGGCAGGGGCGACGACGCGGCGGCGTCGGCCTACCACTGGCAGCTCGCGCAGGACGATCGTCGTGCGATCGCGGCCGCCGCCGACGCCATGCGGCAGGCGAAGGCCCAGTACGCCTTCGCCAGCGCGGCGCGGTTCGGGGAGCTCGTCCTCGAGCTCTGGCCGCTCGTGCCTGACGCGGCGGAGGCGACGGGCTTCGCGCGTCTCGACCTCCTCCACGTGCTCGGGTCGGTCCTGCGCAACGCCGGCGACGGGGAGCGCGCGCTCGCGGTCGCCAACGTCGCGCTGAGCGAGGTCGACGCGGCGACGGTCGACCCGCGACTGCACGCCCGGCTGCTGCGCAACAAGGCGCTGTACCTCGTCAACCTCGGGCGTCTCGGAGCCGTCCCGTTGCTTCAGGAGGCGCTGGCGCTCGCCGAGCGGGTCGACGACGACGTGTTCCGTGCGGAACTGCTGAATCAGCTCGCGAGTCGTCGCATGATCGCGGGTGACCGGGAGGAGGCCATCCGCCTCGCCGACGAGGCGGAGCGCCGGGCGGCGGGCGCCCCGACGACGGACCAGCTCTCGATCGCCGCGAACGTCCGTGGCGGGTCGCTGGCGCACCTCGGACGGGTCGCGGAGGGGGTGCGCGAGTACCGACGGGCACGCGACCTCGCCGCCGGATCGACGGCCGAGATGCGTTACCGCGTCAACTACTCCGACCTGCTGACGCTGCTGGGCCGCTACCGGGAGGCCGTCGCCGTCGCCGAGGAGGGTCTGCGGCGAGCCCGTGAGCTCCGCGTCGAGCGCACCTCGGGCTCGATCATGGCGCAGAACATGATCGTGCCGTTGCTCGAGCTCGGGGAGATCGACCAGGTCGAGGACATGCTGGCCCGCGATTTCCTGCAGGGCACGCTGCGGGTGTTCCGGATGTACGTGAGCATGACCCGGGTGCGGGTGCTCGCCTGGCGGGGCCGGGCCGCGGAAGCCGCGGAGACCCTGCGGGAGTGGCTGCCGGCGTTCGAGGAGACGGGGGTCTCGGAGCGGCAGATCTGGTACGACCGGATCACGATGCAGGTCGCCGTCGCCGAGAGTCAGGGCGACCTCCGCGGAGCGCTCGACGTGATCTTGGCGATGCTGGAGGACGAGCGTCCGGCGTTGCTGCATCAGCGGCGGCTGCTCCTGGAGGCGGGGGCCCTCGTGACGGCGCTGCGTGCGGGCGGGGCGGACGTCGATGCGGCGGTCGCGGCGGTGCGGACGGCCTGGGAGGCGCAGCCGCCGGAACTCCAGGACGACGCGTGGTCGACGGTGCTGCACGCCCTTCTCGAACCGGAGCCGGCGGTGGTCGACGAGGCGCTGGTGTGTGCGGACGGGGACGACGTTCCGGTGACGTTCCGGGTGGTGCTCCGGCTCGAGCGGGCCCGGCTGCACGTCGCCGCCGGGGAGCGCGCCGAGGCGGCTGCCGTGCTGGCCACGGCGACGGCGATCGCCGAGCGACTCGGCCACGTGCCGCTGCAGAAGGCACTGACACGGTTCGGCGATGCGTCCGGGGTGCGTCCGACCGCACCCCGCGAGGCTGACGCGGAGCAGCTGACGGCCAGGGAGCGGCAGGTACTCGCCCTGATCGCTGAGGGCCTGAGCAACCGCCAGATCGGGGAGCGCCTGTTCATCAGTGTGAAGACCGTCAGCGTGCACGTCTCGGCGGTGCTGCGCAAACTCGGTGTCAGCACGCGCACCGAGGCGGCACTCGCCCATCGCACGGCCGAAGAGGCGGCATCCGGTCAGTCGGCCGTGGTAGCGTGACCGAGCATGCATGTCGGATCATCGGCATGATGCAGGCCGCGCGAGCGGCCGGTCAACAGAAAGTAGAAAACACATGGCCACTGGCACTGTGAAATGGTTCAACGCAGAGAAGGGCTTCGGCTTCATCGCTCCCGATGACGGCACCGAAGACCTCTTCGCCCACTACTCGGCTATCGCCGGCTCCGGTTTCAAGGAGCTCCGCGAGAACCAGAAGGTCGAATTCGACGCTGAGCGTGGCCCCAAGGGCATGCAGGCGGCGAACATCCGCGCTCTCTGAGCGTGCGCTGACTTCCTGAAGCCGGCCGGATCCGTACGGGTCCGGCCGGCTTTTTCGTTGCCCCGACACCTTCGAATCGCCCACTTTGCGGCATCCGGGCGCCGGATGGGACAAGGTGAGCGATTCGAAACGGGAGTGAGGCAGTCCTAACCTCCGTGTTAGATTAGGCGAGGCTTACCAAAGGCCGGACGCTCTCGCGTCGACACCCCATCTCCCATCCCGAAGGGAACGCCTGTGCGCACCTCTCGACTTCTCGCCCTCGGCGCGGCCGCCGCGCTCGCCGTGGCGCTCTCCGCCTGCTCGTCCTCCGCGCCGGAGTCGACCGCGTCCGCCGGGAGCAACCCGGCCTCTGACGACGCGTTCCCCGTCACCATCGAGCACGTCTACGGCGAGACGACCATCGACGAGAAGCCCGAGCGCGTGGCCACCATCGCGTGGGCGAACCACGAGGTGCCGCTGGCCCTCGGCATCGTCCCGGTCGGCATGAGCAAGGCCACCTGGGGCGACGACGACGACAACGGCATCCTCCCCTGGGTCGAGGAGAAGCTCGACGAGCTCGGTGGCGAGACCCCGGTGCTCTTCGACGAGACCGACGGCATCGACTACGAGGCCGTGGCCGACACCGAGCCCGACGTCATCCTCGCCGCCTACTCCGGCCTCACGCAGGAGGAGTACGACACGCTCTCCAAGATCGCCCCGGTCGTCGCCTACCCCGACGTCGCGTGGGGCACGTCCGTCGACGACATGGTCGAGATGAACTCCAAGGCCCTGGGGCTCGAGGCTGAGGGCGAGGCCCTGATCGAGGACCTGCACGCCGACGCCGACGCGGCCCTCGCGGCCAACAGCGCGCTCGAGGGCAAGAAGGTGCTGTTCGCCTACTTCGACCCGAGCGACCTGAGCCAGATCGGCTACTACACCGCGGCCGACACGCGCCCCGGCTACCTGCACGACCTCGGCCTGCCGCTCCCCGCGATCGTGGAGGAGAACGAGGACAGCGACCAGTTCTACCTGCAGGTGAGCGCCGAGGAGGCGCAGAAGTTCGACGACGTCGACGTGCTCGTGACCTACGGCGACGACTCCACCCTCGCCACGCTGCAGGCCGACCCGCTGCTGTCGAAGATCCCGGCCATCGCGGAGGGCCGCGTCGCGATCCTCCCGGACGCCACCCCCATCGCCGCATCGGCGAACCCGTCGGCGCTGTCGATCCCGTGGGGTCTCGAGGACTACCTGGCCATCCTCGCCGCGCCGCTCGCGAAGTAAGCTCCGCGTCCGCCCCCCAGCGGA